>DEPS01000188.1:35249-35404 GCA_002358875.1 Lachnospiraceae bacterium UBA3386
CCGGGAGCTGCAGGATATGCTTCCTGAACAGCGGGATAACCGGACGCATCCCAGAAACCGGAGGTCGCGACACCTGCCAGGAAACCGGCAAACGCTGCCAGAGTGGCATTACCGGTCGTGAGCATGGTGACGAAGCAGATGACATACAGGACGGC
>DEPS01000188.1:35564-35906 GCA_002358875.1 Lachnospiraceae bacterium UBA3386
TTGGACATGTCAAATCCCCACTGAATCGCGAAGTTGACCTTGTTCTGTGAAAAGATCAGGGCCTGGATACCATGTGTCAGATATGCCATATAAACGGCAATCATCGACAATGCATATTTTTTTGCCTTCATATTTCTCCCTCTTTACTTTTTAAAATGAATCGTGCCGGCTTCTGAAGGCTCTTCCGCACCTGGCAGTGATCTGCCTGAGAACACATACAAGTGCGGAAGAAGCCTTTTATTATGCCAGCTGTTATTTAGCCTGCTCCGCCTGCCATGCCTGATACTCTTCGACCGGCATCTCAAGACCGGTGTAGAGCTCATAGTTGACAGCGCCCTGGTA
>DEPS01000188.1:36051-36734 GCA_002358875.1 Lachnospiraceae bacterium UBA3386
CCGTCCTGGGGCTTCATGCCGACAGAAGTCGCGTTGACCAGGATATCACAGGCTTTGACGGCCTCGGCCAGCTTGTCAGCTTCCTCGAGGTGCGTGACAGTGACCTTGACATCCGGGGTCTCTTTGGCGAGCTTCTCTTTGGTGGACTCTGCCCTTGCGTAGAACTCATCGTCTCTGTTGAAAATCGCAACCTCAGCCGCGCCGTCGAGAGCTGCCTGAACCTGGATCGCAGTGGCTGCGCCGCCGGCACCCAGGACAACCATCTTCTTGCCTTTGACCTCAACACCGTTGACTGCGAGGTTCTTGATGAAACCGACACCGTCCGTGACATCGCCATAGAGCTTGCCGTCTTTGTTAACAAAGACGTTGCAGGCGCCGATGATACGGGAAGCGGGGGAAATCTCATCACACAGGGTCGCTGCGATGTTCTTGACGGGCATTGTGAAGTTGCCGCCGCGAAGGTTCCAGAGCCTGACTGTGCTCATGGTCTGCTCCATGTCATCGATGTTGACATCAAATGCCATGTAGGCCAGATTCAGGCCGTGCTTGCGGAAGCACCAGTTGTACATAGCCGGAGATCCGGAGTGTCCCACAGGTGTGCCGAACAGTGCCAGAAGGCCGGTTCTTCCATCAATTCTGTTCTCCATTTTTTACCTCCTTTGCCGCAGCGCGCAAGCGCGAAG
>DEPS01000188.1:36764-37592 GCA_002358875.1 Lachnospiraceae bacterium UBA3386
GAGGCGTTTTCGCGAAGGCGAAATCGGCGATGGGATCAACGAAGCGCGTGACGCGCAGGCGGCACCGATTCGAGTTTAAAAAATCGGCGCATCAGCGCGATTTTTTAATCTTTTCTCCTCTTCTCAGATCTTCATGGCTGCGTCATAAGCTTCCTTGGTCGCATCCAGAGCCCTTCTTGCCTGCACGGCATCGCCGACGAGATAGGTCTCGGGGACGATCTCTTTGATGGCATCGCGGAGATCGTAGACCACATTGCGGTTCTCGTCGCGGTGGCTGTAGCGGGAGACAAAGCCCATGGAAAGGACGACCGTATCGAAGCCTCTGGCCTCGTACAGGGTCTCGTCGGACTTGTCGGCAGCGTTCTTGTAGCTGACGCCGTCGGAGAAGATCTCGGAGACAGCCGCGTCGGTAAGCTCTTTTACGCCGTACTCATTCAGAGCGCGCATCAGGAAGACGCGGTGCTCATGGATGACATCGGGGCCGATCTCATGGCGCATCTCGACGATGGAGACATCATGACCCTGCTCCGCAAGGAACTCAGCCGTCTCGGCACCGACCATGCCGCCGCCGACGACCAGGACCTTGTGGCCGACAGGGCGTTTGCCCTCCAGGGCATCCATGCCGTGGACGATATCAGGGTTGTGGATACCCTTGATGAAAGGAAGGACCAGGGTCTCGGAGCCGGTAGCCACGACGACTGCATCAGGCTTGTCCGCCTTGAGCATGTCGACATCGACCTTTGTATTCAGCCTGATCTCCACGCCCGCCTTCTCGCACTTGGTGATGTAGCTGCGGATCATGTTGGAGATATCGCCTTTTCCGGGAGG
>DEPS01000188.1:37716-47998 GCA_002358875.1 Lachnospiraceae bacterium UBA3386
GTGAAGGCTGCGCACATACCTGCGACGCCGCCGCCGATGACATAGACCTTCTTGGAAACTTCAGCCTTGGGAAGACCCTCGACCTCGCGGCCCAGCACAGGGTTGGTCAGGCAGCAGATCGGCTGGCCCTTGTACATGTTGGCGACACAGCCCTGAAGACATGCGATGCAGGGAGTCATGTCCTCAAGCCTGCCCTCGAATGCCTTTTTGGGCATCGCGGGATCTGCCAGGGACTGACGTCCGAACGCGACCAAATCCGCAAAGCCGAGTTTTACGACCTGCTCCGCAAACTGGGGCTCTGTGTAACGTCCGACCGTAATGACGGGGATGGAGACGCACTTCTTGATGTTGGCGACAAGCTCCGCGGAGAAACCGGCATGGATACCTGTGGGCGCCCACATGTACTCGTCCTTGATGTGCACGGCGCGGGATACATGAAGAGCATCCAGTCCGCACTCCTCGAGATAGGCGGCAACTGCGCACATATCATGGTTGTCCAGTCCGCCGAACATATCCTCTGTGCTGTTGATACGGGCAAGAATGGCAATCTTTCCTTCGGTCGCCTTTTTGACTTCCTCGATGATCAGACGGGAAAAACGCATCCTGTTCTCGAAATTGCCGCCGAACTCATCGACACGCTTGTTGGTCCTGGGAGACAGGAAGGAGTTGACCAGATAGCCGTGCGCCATATGGATCTCAACGGCATCGGCACCCGCCTTCATGGCGCGCTTTGCGGCCTCGCCGTAGCCCTTGACCAGCTCATAAACCTTCTCTGTGGGGACTTCCACAGGGATATCTCTTCCGTCCGCGGCAGCGATCGGAGAAGCGGCCTCAATGGGAGCGCCCGCGTTCTTCGCGTTTCCTTCCGGACCTGCGTTCTGCAGCTGGATGGAGACCTTTGCACCTTCAGCATGACATGCATCGATGACTTTTTTGAAGCTTTCGATGGAAGAATCATCGTACAGGCAGGGCTTTCTGGGACCGCCCTTTGCGCCCTTGTGGACAACGGTCGCCTCAAAGGTGATCAGGCCGAAACCGCCCTTTGCCCTTGCGCCGTAATATGCTGCGGACTGGTCGCTCATGGTGCCGTCAGTATTGGCAAAGTTATTGCCCATAGGCGGAACAACAAAGCGGTTCTTGACAACCATGGGACCAATCTGAATCGGAGAAAACATTTTTACAAATTTCATTCCGTTACCTCTCTGCTTGTCAATCATTTAAAAATATCCGGTGTACACAAACCTGTGTATTGACAGGAAAGCCGGATGCCCCCTGGACGTCCGGTTTTCCTGCCAGTACCGACATGCCTCTTCAGACATGCCGTTTAAATTTCCTTCCCGCTGATAAATTACATTCTGTAATGGCTTCAGCCTTCAAGTGCTTCCGGCCATGCTTCCTTCAAAACTGCCGCGCAGCCTTCGAAGGTCTCTTTTGCCGCCTGCTCGATGCCTTTGGCAAGGATCGCGTCGGAGATGACTTCAACACCGAGAGCTGCGGGCTGGATGCCTTTTTCCTTGATCATCTTTACGAAAGGAATAGTTGCGCCGATGCCGGTTCCGGGCGCAAGACGGTCATGCATGGACTCATCTCTGAGGATGCTCTTTGCATAAGGCCTCTCCCAGACATCGTTGATCTGGATGGAGACGATCTTGTCCGCGGGGATGTCCGCAAGAAGCTCAAGATCGCAGGGCTGATTCGCGCGGACCCAGTGCCATGTATCCAGGATCAGTTTTGCGTTCTCACAGTCAGCCATCTTGACAACTGCCCAGCCCTTTTTGATATCCGGAATGCCGGAATAAGGCATAGGCTCAACGCCGATGATCCACTTACCCGCTCTCTGGCAAAGCTCTCTGAGTTTCTGGGCTGTGTGCTCAACAGAATAGTTCTCCATCAGTCCGCAGTTGATCTGCTTTACGCCGAACAGCTCGCACATATGGAAGCACATCTGCTCTTTATACTTCTGCTCGTAGGAACGATTGTCCTCAGCCCACTGAACGATGTACTCAACCTCTGTACATTTCATTCCATGCTTGTCGAGAATAGCCAGAATATCTTCATCGTGAAGACCTTCCGCGAGGGCATCCACATAAGTCTCCGCGCGAAGACCGATCCCGTCATAGCCCGCCTTCTTTGCAGCGATGACACGATCCTCGAATTTGCACTGATCTCCCAGCGTCCATGAACTTACAGTGATGGGGTACTTCCTTGCCATTATTAACTCCTTTCTATAGGTCAAAAGATTTATGCACTCTACACAAAGATAACAAACATAATCAGTGTATTTTAACGTTATTTTCAGTTTACTACCTTGTTAATGTAAACACAAATTCATATTATTTATCTGATTGATAGATTTTTGCTATTAATAGGCGTATAATTAGTTTACAGTGTTTTTCCTGTGGATCATTCACTTTTGTTACCGTTCACGCCTTCCCGAGGGCATGGACAGTAACTCACTTTTTCCCGTGATCCTCAGCATGATAATCCGTTTTTCTCCGGTTTGCATACAGTCGTTTGCATACAGCCATGCGGAGAATTTTCATGCCCGTATATGACGGCAGCAAACCGTGAAAGGAGTCTCTTCCATGAATCTTCACCATCTGAGATATTTTGTGACGCTCGCCCATCTGGAGCACTACACCAAGGCGGCAAAACAGCTGTCGATCACACAGCCCTCTTTAAGCCATGCCATTGCGGCTCTTGAAGAGGAGCTCAACGTCCGCCTGTTTGAAAAAGACGGCAGAAACGTCGTTCTGACCCGGTGGGGAAGTGTATTCCTCAAGGACGTCGAAGAAATCCTCGCCCGTCTGGACAGCAGTGTGGCAAATCTGAAAATGACCGGAAGCGGAAACGGCACCATAGACATCGGCTGCATCCGTGTGCTGGGGGCGAGCTACGTTCCCGGCCTGATGCGGGAATTCGTAAAGGAACATCCCGACAAAAATATCAGCTACCGTCTGCACTGCAAGGGCGGGCTGACGGCAGATATTATCGAAGGCCTGAAAAACCGCCAGTATGACATCGCTTTCTGTTCTAAATACAAGGACGATCCGGCTGTCGAATTCGTAAAAGTGGCTTCCCAGCACCTGGTGATGGCGGTCCCGAAAGACCATCCGCTTGCTGCCCGGGATACCGTAAGGCTAAGGGATACACTCGCATATCCGCAGATTCTTTTTGACAGGCGAAGCGGCCTGCGGGACATCATCGACTCACTCTTTGCAAAGATCGGGGCTTATCCTGACTGCATTATGGAGATCGAGGAGGATATGGTGGTCGCCGGCCTTGTCGCCCAGGGATTCGGGATCGCCGTCGTCCCTCTCATGCGCGTCTTTGAGGACATGCCGGTAAAGGCGCTCAGGATCACAGATCCCGAACCGGATCGTGATTTCTACATGGCAAGCTTAAGGGGTACTTACCACGCTCCTCTTGTAGTTGCCTTCAGGGACTTTGCAATGACCTACCAATATTCATCAAAATATATTTTCTGACCAAAAGTAAAAATGATAAAAAGAATTATATTTTTCTTGTATATTTCCGCTATTCATTCTATGATTTTATCAGTAAAACTATTCTTGTCCCTGTGACTATCCCAAAATCGTCACAGACAAGCTGATCAACTGTCAATTTTTTTCATAAAAGGAGACTGCAATGGAACGTCATCAGATCACCGGCCACACCGAATTAACCTGTCTTCTGGCCTACCCGATCCGTCACTCGAATTCCCCTGCCATGCACAACGCGGCATATGAAAAACTCGGAAGGGATGTCGTCAATCTCGCTTTTGAAGTGGATGCAGAACATCTGGAGGATGCGATCAAGGGTGTGCGCGCCATGAGGATTATCGGCGGCAACATTTCCATGCCCAACAAGACCATCGTCCACAAATACCTTGATGAAGTGGATCCTGCGGCTCAGCTGGTCGGCGCCTGCAACACCTTCACCAACAGAGATGGATACCTCAAGGGCTATGTCACAGACGGTATCGGCTATATGGCCTCCCTCAAGGACAACAACATTGATGTCATCGGAAAGAAGATCACCATCGCCGGTTCCGGCGGAGCCGCAACAGCCGTCCAGATCCAGGCAGCTCTTGACGGCGTCGCGGAAATGTCCATCTTCGCCCGCGACGACAAGTTCTTCGCAAATGCCGAAGAGACTGTCGAAAAGATCAACACAAAGACAAACTGCAAGGCAAATCTCTTCCGTCTTGAGGATCTGGATGCCCTCAAGCAGGAGATCGCGGATTCCGTCCTTTTCACCAACGCGACCGGCTGCGGCATGAAGCCGCTCGAGGGCTACACCTATATTCCCGACAAGTCCTTCTTCCGTCCCGACCTGGTCGTGACAGACGTGGTCTATGCTCCGCCGGAGACTGCCATGCTCAAGATGGCCAAGGAAGTCGGCTGCAAGACCATGAACGGCTCCGGAATGATGCTCTTCCAGGGTCTCGCCGCCATCGAACTGATCATGGGAGAGAAGGTCGACAGCGAGTACATGAAGGCCAAGCTCGGCATCAAATACGACTGAGCAGCTTTTTAGATACCGCTTCCACCTGTTCCGGTCTCTTCATAAAAACAAAAAAAGTGCCGCAGCGTCATGCCGCGGCACTTTTTTTGTCTTTTCATTCTGTACGGCTTCAGCCTGCATGAATGCAATGCAGGTCTGCATCCTTTATAAAGCTTAGTCCCAGAGCTTCTTGTACAGCTCAACCAGGTCTTCCTTGCTGGGCTGATGCCAGGTGTTCTGAGGGCTGCCGCTTACAAGGGCGTCGTCCGCCATCTTGTCGATGACCGCGAAGAAAGCATCCTTGTCGATGCCGAACTGGGCGGGAGTGGGGATGCCCATCTCGTCGACCATGGCCATGACCTTATCCTGGAATTTCTCAGCGGCGGTCTTGTCGTCATCGGTATCTGCTGCGACGCCGATAGCCCTGCCCAGATCCGCGAAGCGGTCATAGCAGCCTGTCAGCATGAAGGGCAGACAGACCTTGATCAGCATGGCATTGGATGTGCCGTGCGGGACGTGGAAGAGGGCGCCGATGGGGCGGCTCATGCCGTGGATGATGGTGACGGAGGCGTTGGTGAAAGCGATGCCGGCCTCGAGGGCAGCGATGGACATCTGAGCCCTTGCTTCCACGTTCTTGCCGTCATGGTAGCAGGTGGAGAGGTTGGCCACGATGCGCTTGACAGCGGAAAGGGCGAAGGTATCGGTCAGGGGCTGTGCCCTTCTGGAGGTATAGGCCTCCATGCAGTGGCAGAGAGCGTCCAGACCGGTATTGGCCGTGACGGAAGGGGGAGCCGTCATGGTGAACTGAGGGTCGATGACCGCGACAGGCGGCACGATGCTGGGTCCGATCAGCATCATCTTGACCTGATTGACAGTGTCGGCAATGATGGTGACACGGGTTGCCTCGGAGCCGGTGCCGGCCGTTGTGGGGATGGCGACCATGGGTGCTACGTTCTCTTCGATCATGCGGCCCATATAGTCCGTGATCGCGCCGCCGCCTGCCGCGACGACCGCGATGGCCTTCATGGTGTCAATGCAGCTGCCGCCGCCCAGGGCGATGAGGTAATCGCAGCCTTCGTCCGCGTATACTTTCAGGCCGGCCTCGACCATCTTGTCGGTGGGCTCACCGGTAATATCGGAGAAAATTGCATAAGGAGCATTGTTTCCCTTGAGCATCTCCTCAACCTTAGCCACATTGCCGAACTTGATCATGAAGGGATCCGTCACGATCAGGGCCTTTTTGCCGAGAGCGCAGATGGAAGCGCCCGCTTCTGTAAGGGCGTTTTCGCCGGTGAAAATCTGATGAGGGACCAATAATACGTTTGCCATTTTTTTCTCCTTTCGTTCGACGACATCAAAGTCCGGTATGCTCTGCGATGTACTTCCTTGCCTTGAGGGCATACTCGAAGGGATTTGCGAGTGCGGGATCCTGCTCGGCCTCGACGACGACCCATCCTTCATAATCCGCATCCTGGATGATCTTGAAGAGGGGCTCGAAGTCGACATCGCCGTCGCCGGGAACAGTAAATGTACCCTTGCGGACACCTTCGAGGAAGCTCCACTTGTTGGCGCGGGCTTCTGCCACGACGCTGCGGCGAAGATCCTTGAGGTGGATGTGGCGGGTCCTGCCGATGTACTTGCCGAGGACCTTGACGGGGTCGATATCGGCATAGCTGCAGTGGCCGCTGTCAAACAGAAGATATACATAGTTGGGATCAACCATATCCATGAAGCGGTCGATCTCCTCCTCAGTCTGGACGACGGTGCCCATGTGATGATGGAAGGTGAGGGTCATATCCATATCCTTAGCAACTCTTCCGAGTTTGCTCAGGCCCTTTGTCAGGGTCTCCCACTCGTCATCGTTCATGACATACTTACCCTCGAGGATGGGCTGAGCCTTGCCCTGGATGCTGTAGCTCTGCTCGGAAGCGCCGATCACGCGTGCGCCGACATAGTGCAGGAAATCGCACTGTTTGACAAACGCCTTCTCGACTTCCTCGTAGGGCTGAGTCAGCAGGAAGGAAGAGAACCACTGGTTGCAGATGACCATATCACGGAGGTCGAGAGCCTTTTTCAGCTCGAACTTGTCGGTCGGATAGTGACTGCCGACTTCGCTTCCCTTAAAGCCCGCGAGCGCCATCTCGCTGATGGTCTGCTGGAAGGTATTCTCCTTGCCCAGCTCAGGCATATCATCGTTTGTCCAGCCGATGGGGGCAATACCGAGTTTTACTTTTTCTTTATTGAGAATAGCCATGATTTCTCCTTTAATCCTTATATTATTTAAATTAAATCTTAATATTCAAACGATTCGGCTTCTGCCGTCTTCCGTTCAGAACCTGTTATTGACTTACCAGGGCTTGTTGTTGATCTTTGCCTCGTGCAGCCAGACGTACGCATCGTCTTCGCAGCGGTCGGTCTGCAGCCAGGGATTGCCGGGCAGATGGCGGATCATCCAGCAGGTGTACATCAGGTAGCCCGGTGCCGCAGACTGGGGATGAAGCCTGCCGCCGGGAATGGCGGAAAAGCTGTTGTCCACGCTCTTGAAGACATCGTCGCCGACAAAGCTGGCGCCAAAGCCTTCCGGACGGTCAAATTTGAAATAGTAAAGCTCCGGCTGCGGATGCCTGTGAGGCAGATAGCCCGACCAGTTGCCGCGGTCATTCATGACTTCGCCCAGGACCATATTGGACTCGGGGCAGATGTCATGGTCAAAGATGGTGTTGACCTGGCGGTTCGCCGTGTCGCCAAACTTGCCCTTTGCGCCGGAATATGCCCACGGCGCATCCTCGGGCGCGTACAGACGTGATGCAAAGATCTTTTCATTGTGTGTGCACTGCACAAGGATCTCGGAATCCTTCACGGCTTTGACAGCTGCCTTGACGCCGCCTGCCACATGCAGAGCCCAGGGGCCTTCCGTGAAGACGTTCTTCCTGGCCGCGGTCTTTTCGCCGTCCGGCCAGCAGAAGGTGACCTCTCCGGAGAGCAGCAGGATCGCGATCTCCTCGCCTTCCCTGCAGAACTCCCTCTCTGAGCCGGCCGCCATGCGGTACACACGGACATCCATCAGCATGTCGCGGTAGGCATTTTCATAGGTCGAGAGGATCTCCTCGCCATTTTCATCAAACGTCGGATAACCAAAAAGTTTCTTTTCTTCCATTTTTTATCCTTTTCTATAATCCGTTTTGAATAAGCCTTATCTCTGTAATTGAGATTTGGAGAAGGTGACAGGAGAATCCTCCTGCCACTTACCTCCTGACTCTTATCTGCTGCTCTTAACGCTTAACTCATCAATATTTCCTGGCCTCGGCCCTGCGGTCAAGGACTTCCTGGGCCGCCTCACGGACGCTTGCGCTCTCGGAGACCATGGCCATACCGACATTCCACCATGCGCCGTAGCCGTCAGTCATTGTCTTCGGAACCACCTTGAGATCGAACAGGCAGGCAACAGTCTGTTTCCTGGAATCGATGATGGCATCGCGGAGCTCCTCGACGCTGGTGCAGCGATAGGTCTTCATGCCGTAAGCTTCGCCGATCTTGGTGTAGTCGGTCTTGATGAGGTCGCCGCAGGGCTTTTTGCCGTCGGTGTAACGGAACTCGGTTGCAAGAGAACCGATGCCGTGGGTCATTTCCAGGTTGTTGATGCAGCCGAAACCGCAGTTGTCGAAGACCAGAATATTGGTCTTGCGGCGCTCCTGCATGATGGTCCCCAGCTCACTGTTGAGCATCTGGAAGCCGGAATCGCCGATTACAGTGTACTCTTCGTTGTCGGGCTCAGCCATCTTGACACCGAGAGAAGCGCCGACTTCATATCCCATGCAGGAATAGCCGTATTCAACGTGGTAGCCGCCGCGCTTGTCGGTCTTCCACACGCGCTGCAGGCAGCTGGGAAGGGAGCCGCCGGCTGTGATGACCGTATCATTGGGGCCCATGCATGCGCGCAGTGTCGCGAGCGCCGCGGTCTGGGTAAGGGAAGTGCCATACATACGTACGAATTCCGGAACGGTCCTGGGATCTCTGGGCTTGATGATGGGCTCGAAGTCCTCACCCGTGCAGACGATACCGCCCAGACGCTCGAGCTCGGCATCCCACTCGGCCTTGGCATCCGCGATCTCGGTGGTGTATGCGCTCTTGTAGCCCTTTGCGCGGAGGATCTGTGCCAGAGCCTCGACAGTGACCTTGGCGTCGCCGACAGCCTTTACGGCATCATATTTGTAAGCATGGTAGCGGTTGTTGTTGATGGAGACAAAGCGGACGCCCTCGCCCTGGAAGAGCCACTTGGAGCTGGTGGTGAAATCGCTCATCCTGGTTCCGATCGCGATGACGCAGTCCGCGTCCTTGGCCAGCTTGTTGGAGGCGGAGGTTCCGGTCACGCCGATGCCGCCCAGGCAGTAGGGATGGCTGGACTTGCAGGCGCTCTTTCCTCCCTGTGTCTCGCCGAAGGGGATGCCGAATTCTTCGCAGAATTTCTCGACCACTTCGCCAGCCAGGGAATAGCGGACGCCGCCGCCGACGATGATAAGAGGCTTTTTGGAAGCCATGATCTCGGCTGCCACATCCTCCAGCTCCTCCTGTACAGCGACAGGGCGGGTGATGCGGTGGACGCGCTTTTTGAAGAAGCTTTCGGGATAGTCGTAGAACTCACCCTCGACATCCTGAGGAAGGCCGATGGAAACCGCGCCGGTCTCGGCGGGATCCGTGAGAACACGCATGGCGTTGATCATAGCGCTCATCAGCTGCTCGGGCCTCTGGATGCGGTCCCAGTACTTGACGACAGGCCTGAAAGCGTCGTTGGTCGTGGTGGCGAGGCTGTTGGACTGCTCCAGCTGCTGCAGCACGGGATCGGGCTGCCTGGAAGCAAATGTATCCGCCGGGAATACCAGGAGCGGAATGTTGTTTACGGTCGCAGTCGCGCAGGCAACCACCATGTTGGCGGAGCCGGGGCCGACGGAAGCGGCGCAGGGGATGATCTTCTTGCGGTCACTCTGCTTGGCATAAGCGATCGCGGCATGGCACATGCCCTGCTCGTTGCGGCCCTGCATCACGCGGATGCTGCCGGGATTGGTATCGAGCGCTTCACCAAGACCTACGGCGATTCCGTGTCCGAAAATCGTGAAGAAGGCGTCAACAAACTTGTTCTCTTCGCCGTCCATGGCGACATACTGGTTATCAAGAAACTTCACAATGGCCTGTGCCGTTGTCAGTCTGAGTGTCTTTTCCATAAGAATACCTTCCTTGAGATTAAAAGAAAAAACAAATGCCTGCCGCCGCTTCCGCGTGCGGCAGGCAAATCGGGGTTCCTGTCAGGCTCCGGTTAATATTACACGATCATATAGCTGCGGATCAGCTGAACAAGGCTGTCATATCCGCCCAGGAACTGGGTCATTGTCGCCTTGAAGGCGCCGTAGTGCTGGAACTCTTCGGGCTTGAGGCCGAAAGGCTCATAGGCCTGAATGAACTCGGGCATGGTCTTGAGGAGATTCAGGTACTTCTCGTCGACGGGCTTGTCGATGTTGTTCTCAAGCTCTACCCAGTCAGCGTTCGCGAATTTCCTCTGCCAGTCGGAGGTGATGGTCATGACGATGTCGCCGCCGAGGAAGTCGAACCAGTGATGGAAATTCCTGTAAGCCGCAGTGAGGAGTTTGGTGCGGAAGCCTTTTTCCTTGTAGTACTTATAAGCGTTCTTCATAACCGCGACACCAGCGAGGTCAAGTGCCTCAGGCGGGATGCAGTTGTCGCTGGCCTTGTTGACTTTCTTGAGATAGTCGTCAGTGCGGCC
>DEPS01000188.1:48202-69524 GCA_002358875.1 Lachnospiraceae bacterium UBA3386
TTGCAGGCCTGCTCGACCATCAGGTCCTTATTGCAGTAATACTTGGCATTGGTCTGGAAGGAGATGCGGCCCTTCTGGCCATGGGACTCTTCAAACATGGGCAGGAGGAGCTTGGAAGCCTTGGTGCCGAGCTTTCCGATGATATCCCATGCGACATCATCTTCTGTCCAGGTGGGATTCTCAGCGATCACCTGCTTGATGGTGTCTTCCCAGTCCGGAAGCTCTTTCTTAAGAACGTTGCCGACGATAACAGGATTCGTGGTGGCACCGGAGCCGCCGTTTTCGATCGCATAGGCCAGCTCCTTGCAGCTGCAGGAATCATTCCAGAACTCGGTCTGCGGGAACTTTGCTACCATTTCGTTAAGCTTGGACATAATTGTTACCCCTCTCTTTCGCTTTGAATATAAATGAATGTATCTTTTGTGAACTTATCAAAAAATGACTGTCCTGCACACACTGCTGTATTATTCAAAAGCTCAACGGATCTACGTGCAGTTGTGCGTTCTTTTGCGTGTGTTCACTGTTCTCTCTTTGTGCTATTATCTTAGCACGCACAGTTTATGCGTGCAAGTATTTTTTTTGTTTTCTTCCCGTTTCTCTGTAATGCACAAAAGCCTGAGGCGTTTTTTGTGCATATTTGAGAAGAAGTAGGAATCATGCCGAGAACAATACAACACTCTCCTGCGGCGCCCTTGCTTTCCGTGCCAGCACTTATTATTGCACGCTTTTTTGCACACTTAATTATTGTGTCATAACCCAGGTTATATCATTTCCAACCCGATCGCACTGCCTTTTAGATCGTTGAAATCCTTTTTGCACATATTAATGTGTCCTTTTCCTCTCCGGCAGAACGGCGGATCGTATGTCCTTGCAGCGCAAAAAGCGATCTCTCAAAAAACAGCCGGGGAAATGCATCCCCGGCTGTTTCTAAGGGGACAGGTCTTAGAGACACGCTTTGAGGCGTTCATGTACCTTTTAGGTGTCCCGGACCCTTCAGGTATTCACTTAACCTTAAGACGTTCACTTAACCCTGCTCCCGCTTTTATGATTCGATCTCGGAAAGCTTTACAGGTCTGCCCTCCTGGAGGGACTTTTTGGCCGCAACGGCAATGCGGACAGGCTCAAGACCGTCCTTGCCGCCGACAGGGATCTCCGCACCGTTCAGGACAGCGTTGACGAAATCCTTTACCTCCGCCACAAACGCGTCGTTGTAGCGCTCAAGGAAGAAATAGGTGGGCTTTGCGGAGCTGACGGATTCAGCTGTACTGATATATGCCTCGTTCTCGAGATGGTTGTTGTCCTGCACGGCACCTTTCTCGCAGAGCACTTCCACGCGCTGGTCATATCCGTAAGGAGCCTGACGGCAGTTGTCGATAACGCCGATGGCGCCGTTCTCGAACTTCAGGGTAACAATCGCTGTGTCAACATCGCCATAGTCCGCATAGCCGGGATCCGTAAGGACCGTACCGGTGGCAAAGACCTCTGTCACATCGCTGCCTGCAAGATAGCGGACCATATCGAAGTCATGGATCATCATGTCAAGGAAAATGCCGCCGGAGACCGCGACGTAGGACATGGGCGGACCCGCGGGGTCGCGGGAGCAGACCTTAATGACATAGGGTTTGCCGAGCTTTCCGGAGGCGACTACATCGCGCACAGCCTTGTGACTGCGGTCAAAACGACGGACAAAACCGACCTGGAGCTTGACGCCGGCCTTCTCGACCGCTGCCAGAGCCTCTTTGATTTTAGCAATCTCGGTATGGATGGGCTTTTCGCAGAAAATGTGCTTGCCCGCCGCTGCAGCCTTCATCATGAACTCCGCGTGTGTATTTGTGGAAGAGCAGATGAACACAGCGTCCACATCTGCCGACGAAAATACGTCTTCGGGATCCTTCGTGCATTTCTCAATGCCGATGCTCTTTGCCCATGCCTCCATGTCCTCGTTCAGGAAGGGATCCGCGAGGATCACGACCTCTGCGTCCGGGATGAAATTCTGCACGTTCGTGGCATGAAGCTTGCCGATACGCCCGCCTCCAAGAAGACCGATTCTAAGTTTCCTGCTCATTTTTACCTCCTTATTACTGCATATGACGGTATCAACAATATGTAGCTGCATCTGCCCGCTCCGGCAGACAGTTAAAGCGAACAGCCGCCCGTGGCAGCCGTCCGCCAAAACATTCAATTGAGTATTACTTTAATAATAATGAACGCACGCCGCGCTTTTTACTTTCCCTTTCGGGGCTGTGTGCATCAGTTATAGCGAACATCAAATGAAACCGTTCACCATAATTTTATAAAATAATATTTTCCATGTCAAGAAATGAACGTGCGAATTAATCGGACCAGGAACACCAAAAAACGCAGACTGTACACGCCCTGTCGGGGCGTGTACAGCAATAACCCAAACAATGTTTTCACGCAGGTGCCTTCAAAAGCACGCCTGATCCAGCACCCGGCAGACCGTTCAAAACACGCCTGATCCAATCCTCGAAAACAGAAAAAAACCGGCTTTGTCAGAGGTTGTATTTCGTCTTGATTGTGATCTGTGTATAGAACATTTCCTGTTCCGGCTCCACTCCCTTCTGAAGGAGGTCCGCCAGAATGTGCAAAGGCTTATATCCCTGCACATAGCCGTTCTGATCGATCAGAAAGTCCACCGTATTATCGCGAAGCAGGCGTTCATTCTTCGGTGTCTGATCATAAATTACGACATAGGGCCTGTGCGCAAGCTGCAGCTCATCGAAAGCCTTTCTAATTCCGGCATGTCCGCTTGAGACCATGAATATTCCACCAAGGTCCGGAATCGTCCGCAGGGTACTCACGATGACCCGCTCAACCTCGTTTTCGTCGTCAAAGCTTCCCTGCACGCCTACGATCTCCATGTCAGGGCACGAAGATTTGACCTCCTCAATAAAGCCTGCCACACGGGAATTGTTGACAAGGCTGGTGAAGTATCCTGTCACCACAAGTACCTTCCCCGCTCCCCCCATCAGCATCTTCATCAGGCCTGCCGCCGTATGCCCGCTGCGGGTATTGTCCATTCCCGCAAAACACAGGCGCTTTGTCCCGACAATGTCGGAATTAAACGTCACGACCGGGATCTCTTCTTTTTCAACAAGCTCATTGATCTTCTCACGCACACCCTCGCAGTCGATAGCCATGAGCGCGAGACCGTCTATCCCTTCCGCCTGAAGTTCTCCGATCAGCGCCAGCTGCTCCTGTTCGTCAACGGCCCTGCTCTCCTTCAGAATCACTTCGACACCGCGGTCAGCCAGCTCCTCTGCAGCCTCCCGGATTCCCCGGTTGATCTCTATCATAAAGGAAGCCCCGGCAAGCTGGGTCACGACTCCGATCCGACAGGCTTTCTTTTTTCCTCCCGTTTTTCTTGGCTTTTTCACATATCCCATTTCCTGGGCTGCGCGCCGGATCCTTTCCGCCACTTCCTGGTCAACCCTTCCCCGGTTGTTGAGTGCCCGATCAACGGTTCCTCTGGACACGCCTGTCGCGTCCGCAATCTGCTGTACTGTCACTCCCATGGATCATTTCTCCCTTCCATTGTATTCCCGTGCTTTCGTGCAGCATTTCCGGGCTTATGCCGCAATTTCCGGCTGGCGTCTCTCTTCTTTCCGCATAATCGCGTGCATAGTCCCTCTCTTGAACGCTATTATAATAAATTTGCACGCAGAATACAAGGGAATTTGTCAGAATGTGCTCTATTATCTGCCCGGGGCGAAAAAACAACGCATTCAGCAAAACATAAGTCCTGTTGAATGCGTTGTTCATAAATTACCAGGCAGCTGCTCCGCCCGGGTTCCGGTTCATCTTATCATTTCTCCGCAGCCTTCACAGAGGAAACCATGTCCGCAATTGTCTGCAGATCATATCCCGGGTCGGCATATACAGAATAGGCATAAGATCCGTCGGTCCACGTAGCAAGCAGATATTTCCCGTCCACAATGCCGAATATTACGTCCCGTCCATTGATCTCTCCGATCTCTTTCCTGTCGAACTTAAAATAGACACCGGAAATATCCTCCGTGCCCTTTCCTTTTCTGAAATACACTTTATTTTCCTGCTCATCCTCGTACTGGATCTCATACATTCCATCGTTGTACAGCAGGTAAGAAACATACTCCGCCGTGATAGGAAGGTTTGTCGGTGCTTCCACCTCAATCTGGGAATCCTGCAGAAAAATATCATAATCAGTGTACTCGACGAAAGGAACAGACATTCCGACGGAAGGATCTCCTCCGTTAATATCCTCAATTTCCTCCTTGGTGAGAGGAGTACCGTTTTCATCGACCATAACCTCATCCTCGGTATACTCCACAGTCGTTATACCTGAGGCGCTATTCGTCTGTTTGTCCCCGTCTTTTTCCGTGTCCTTTGTCTCTTCCTGCGTCTTTTCCTCTTCTTCCGTCTTTTTCTCTTCTTCCTGCTTGTCGTCAGTCTTCTGGTCCGACACCTTTACTTCCTCTGTATTGTCCGTACTGGACGCGGCTACATTTTTCTGCCCGCATCCGGCAGCCCCTGCTGCCATAAGGACAAAAACCACCGCCAGCGCAAGCATTTTTTTCATTTGTTTCAAGCTTTTACCTCCTCATCGCAGATGTAGATTTTCGCGTATCTCTTTACCTTACTGTCCCGACTCGAAATCGGAATCCGGAATGTCCGTAAGAGATGCAGGAGCAGGTCTCCTGCATCCTCTTTCTTTCATTTATAATATACGCGATCCGGCAATTTTTGTCACAGAGAATCAAAAAAAGATGTGAAGTTTTCATGAAATCACAGGTGTTTCAACCCCTGTACAGATAATGGGTATGTATATATACCGTATAGGTGTCATTGTCGGGTCGAAAAATTGTTTTTCCAAGCCCGCTTCGTCACAGACCTTTTGACCCTGACCTCAATATATAAAGAAAAACAAAAAAACAGGTTTCAATTCTTTAAATTCTTTTCGTATTAGAGTAGACTAAATAGGTAAATGAGAAGCAAATCGGCATTGGAGGGATTGGCATGAAGGCATCGCAGAGAAGGGAACAGATCAAAAAGATCCTCGAAAAATCTCCTTCCCCGGTATCCGGGTCTACGCTCGCAAAAATGCTCTCCGTGAGCCGGCAGGTGATCGTCACGGACATTGCGATCCTGCGCGCGGAAGGAACTCGGATCTCATCCATGAGCCAGGGCTATGCCCTGCAGAAGGATCAGCAGTGCAAGCGCATTTTCAAGGTGCGTCACTCCGATGACGAATGCGAGGCGGAACTGAACCTCTTCGTGGACTGCGGCGCTGTCGTAAAGGATGTGTTTGTGAGCCATCGCGTTTACGGTGTCATTCGCGGCGAGCTGGACATCCGTTCCCGCCTCGATGTGCAGGCTTTTATGGACTCCATCCGAAGCGGAAGATCCACTCTCCTGTCCTCCACAACAGAAGGATATCATTACCACACCCTTCTGGCCCCGTCGGAAGCCGTTCTTGACATGATCGAAAACCGTCTCTGGGAGATGGGTTTTCTGGCCAAAACGCTTCCCTATGAGCCTCGGGAACTGACGGACAATATTCTCGAGAGAAATTCCGGAAACGAGACCTGACTTGATTACTTATATGTCGAAGCGCTCTGCACTGAGACTCCCATCGGAGAAAGCCCGGAACGGTTTTCTCCGATGGGAGCAAAGAAGCTTGCGGCGCTTGGACGCAAGCTTTGGCTATGAATAAAGAATTCATCCGACAGGCGGGAGAATCAGTTCTTCGTGATTGATCCTCCCGTCTGTTTCCGTCGGTTTTCAGGTATCTTTTTCATCCTTTCCATGACCTGATCCAGAGATCTTACACCGTCTGTGGCACCAATCTCTTCAATGGAGCAGGACGCTGCCGCGCAGCCCAGCCGTGCGCACATGGCAGCAGGCAGGCCGTCGCAGAGACCCGCGAGAAATCCTGCCGCGAAGGTATCCCCCGCCCCCGTCGTATCCACACAGCGGACTCCCGGCACGGAAGGTACAATGACTGTCTCTTCCTTTGATGCGACAATACAGCCATCCCCTCCGGTCTTTACCACAGCAGTTCCCACACCGGCCTCTGCCAGTCGACGCGCGTTCCGCACAGGATCCGGGTCTCCGGTAAGGGCGCAGACCTCTTCGTCGTTAGGGATAAATACATCGATATAAGGGAGCAGCTCCTTTAGATCCTCAAGCTTCTCGCCATTTTTGGGTCTTGTCATATCGACGACCAGAGTCCTGCCCTCCGACCTGATCCTTGAAAAGAGAACCTTAAGGTCACCCGCCGTAAACAGGGGCGAAATGAACAGGCTGGCAAAGCACACAATCCCTGCCGTTCTGTTTTTGTCGAGCTGTTCCTCCACGTCCGGCAGCCCCAGTTTCCTCAGACTGCTGTGCGGATTCATAAGAAAAAGCCTCTGTCCGGTCTGATCGATCATGGCGATATTAACGGCCGTCTCAAGCCCCTTCTCCGCCTTCACATAATCCGTTCCCACATGATTGTCACGAAGGAAGCTCAGGACATTGTTTCCCGCCGCATCATCTCCTACCTTTGAGATCAGCTGGACCTTTTTTCCCAGTCTCGTGAGGACTACCGATTCATTCAGAGCATCTCCTCCAAAGGACATCCTTATCCTTTCCAGATCCCGGGTCTTTCCGACCGGAGCCTGCAGATCGACAGGCGAAGCCAGGACATCGATGATTGCCGGTCCGATTACAGTCACATCATACATTTTCTTTCTCCATCTAAAACAGAACAGGGGCTGCCCTCCCGCGGGCTGCCGTTCTCTCTAAAGCAGCGAACTGACGTCAGGCAAAATAATTTCTTACAGCGGTCCTGCGATAAGAAAAAACAGACGCCCGGCCGCTGTTCGCAGCACAAAGCGTCTGTCCTCTTTTATGTCGCAAAACTGCCTTTTTAGTCTATCACATGGCATTAAACGCGGGCAATCATGTCGCCGTACAGTTCCTTCTCCTCCTTGATGAAATCACGCACCTGATAAGGGTTGGGAAGAGAATCGGAGCAGTTGTTGGCTCGGACCATCATGGACGCTTCGGCAGAACCGAACTCCAGGCAGTCGATGATCTCCCAGCCCTGGAAAAGGCCATACAGGAATCCGGAGGCATAGCCGTCGCCGCCGCCAAAGCCCTTGCGGGCCTGCACGGGGAAGGGACGGATGCTGAACTTCTGGCCGTCACGGGTATAAGCAGTAGATCCCTGCATACCGTGCTTGATGACGACGATCCTTGCATGGTAGCTGTGCCAGAGCTTTGCGCTCTCCTCGTCAGACATTCCAGGTTTGATCTCTTTTTCCGTCAGGTCAAACTCCTCGCGGGAGCCCAGGATGACCGTCGATTCCTTCGCCACGATGGAGCAGTAGATCGAGATCTCGTCCATGTTCTTCCAGTTATAGTTTCTGTAGTCGATGTCGAAGATGATCTTGGTGCCGACCCGCCTCGCCAGCATGACAGCCTTGAGGGCCGCCTCCCTGGAAGGGCTCTCAGCCAGGGCTGTACCGGAGATCAGGATCGCCTTTGCCCTCCTGATATAATCCTCCTTGATGTCATCCACAGTCAGCTGCAGATCCGCCACGCGGTTTCTGTACATAAGGATGTCGCTCTCGATCGGAGACCGCATTTCGGTGAATGTCAGGCCCAGCTTCTCACCGTTCTGGCAGCGGGAGATGTTGGATGTGTCGATTCCCTGCTCGTTGAAATAATCCACGACAAAGTCGCCGAACTGGTCGTCAGAGACCTTTCCGATAAATCCGGCCTTCATGCCGTGATGGGTGATGCCCACCGCAATATTTGCGGGGGAGCCGCCCACGAATTTTTCAAAATAGTGTACATTTTTCAGAGGCTTGAAATCCTCCTTCACATCTTCGCTGTAGGCAGGATTAAAATCGATACCAACCCTTCCCAGCAGAATAATGTCAAATTCCCTCATCTCGTCGAAATCGATATAATTCATATTACCCCTCCGTGCTGTTATTTTATATGAGCCGTGTGCAATAGTCTTTCGTTTTTTGCGTGTCGTTTTAATTTATCTGTGTGCTTTAATGATAGCACGCACATATTGCGCGTGCAACATGTTTTTTGTATTTATTTCATTTTCTCTCTTTTGCACAAAAATCAATACACATAATTGTCAAAAGACGACAACCCTCAATTTTTATCCAGTCTTCCAGACTGTGCTTAAAAAAACTGCCCCGCCACGAAATCCGGATCGTGGCAGGGCAGCCGTTTTAGTTTTCTTTCATCAATTACTGTTCAGCCTCCCGGTATTCATTATCTGAATCCACCGGGGTCACTTTCCGGGTCAGTCTTCAGCAGGATCCTGTTCTGTATCATTTCTGTTGCGTTCAAACATGATACGCAGTGTCTCCTGGGTAGATGTCCCTTCAGGAACAGCATTTTCCGTATTGATGTTCTCTACCGGATCTTCCGGTTCTGCCGATTCTTCGGGCGGATCGTCCTTTACCATATAGAATTTCCTGTCCACCCAGATACCGATCAGGACCCCGGCCGCTCCGCATAAAAGCGGCAGAAAGGTATTGTCCAGCCTTAAAAGGCCTATTATGATCATAGCGGTCCCGTATCCCAGCAAAAAGCCATAGAATTCAGATGCCGGGATCGTCCCCCAGATTTTCCTCTGTGTGCTGTGATATCCTTCCTTCATACAGCCGATGATTACCTCCGATAATTATTTTTTTTGCGAATCAGCCCTTTGCGCCCGCCTCTTTGCGGCGTGCCTTGGCTGCCATTGCCTCACGGGTGACGTCGAGCAGGACTGCGCCGATGATGACCAGGCCCAGGACCATGTTCTGGACTGCAGAGTCGACGGACAGCAGGGTGAAGCCGTTCCTCAGGGTCGCGATGACCAGGGCCCCGATGATGGTCCCGAACATCGTTCCCTTGCCGCCCATGAAGGACGCGCCGCCGATGACGCAGGACGCGATGGCGTCTGTGTCATAAGGCTGGATCGCGTTCGCGCCGTTGCAGATTCCGCTTCGGCCGATGGACACGATGCCCGCGATGGCCGCCATGAAGCCGGACAGGGCGTAGCAGAAGGTCAGGACGTTGGCCGCGTCGATACTGGAAAGCCTCGTGGCCTCCATGTTGCCGCCCGCGCAGTAGATCGAGCGCCCCAGCGCCGTGCGGGTCAGCAGGATGTGCATGAGCACGTAGATGATGACGACAACGATGAAGCTGACGGGGAAGCCGCCGATGGTCGCGCTGCCCAGGGCCATGACTCCCTCAGGGAAGCCGGAGATCATCTGGGAGCCGGTCACCAGAAGGGCCGCGCCCCACAGGAAGTTCTTCATGCCCAGCGTCGATACGAAGGGGTGGGGCAGGTGCAGCCTTGTCAGCAGTGTTCCGTTGATCAGGCCGATGCAGGTGCCCGCCACCAGGGCGATCAGGATCAGGATGACGGGGTTCGTCATGCCGCTCTTGACCAGCATTCCGCAGATGCACGCGCAGAACGTCGCGTTGGCTCCGACGGAAAGGTCGATGCCGGCCGTGATCAGGCACAGCAGCATGCCTGTGGACAGCAGCGCCGTGAAGGTCGTCTGCTTCAGGACGGACATGATGTTGCTGTAGGTCAGGAAGTTAGGGCTCGCTATGCTCAGGACGATGCACAGGATCAGGAGAGCGCCCAGCGTGCCAAGATACGCGGAAAAGCCGCCTAATTTGCTGTTCTTCATTTTATTTTCCTTTCTATCTCAACAGATCGAACGTCGGTTTTCGTCAGCGGCAGGGCCGGATCAGTCGTCCAGCGTCCCGCCCCAGGCAGCCTTCATCAGGCTCTCCTGGTTGAAGTGCTTGCTCCCGCGGTCCACGACGGCCTTCACCTCGCCCTCGCGCATGACCACCACGCGGTCGCTCATGCCAAGGATCTCCGGCATCTCCGAGGACACCATGATCACGCATTTTCCTTCTTTCACCAGCCGGTTCATGACATTGTACACCTCGATCTTCGCGCCGACGTCGATGCCCCTCGTGGGCTCGTCGAAGATGAAGATCTCCGCGTCCGTGTTGACCCATTTGCCGATGACCACCTTCTGCTGGTTGCCGCCCGACAGCTGGCCCACGATCTCGTCGATCGAGGGAGTCTTGATCTTGAGCGACTCGATGTTCTTCGTCCCGGTCTCCACGATCCTCTTCTGGTTCAGGAAGGCACCGTCGCAGAACCCCTTCAGGTTGGCCAGGATCAGGTTGTTGCGGATCGACTCCGCCAGCACCAGGCCCTGCCCTTTGCGGTCCTCTGTCAGGAAGGCGATGCCGGCCTTGATGGCCTGGCCCGGGTTCTTGATCGTCACTTCTTTTCCATCGATATAGATCTTTCCGCCGTCCAGGGGGTCAGCGCCGAAGATCGCACGCATGGTCTCCGTGCGCCCCGCTCCGACCAGGCCCGCGAAGCCCAGCACCTGCCCGCGGTAGGCCTCGAAGGACACGTCGTGCAGGACGCCGCCCTCCTCCAGGTGCTCCGCCTTCAGGGCGACTGCGCCCTTCTTCCCGAACTCCTTCGGGAACAGGTTGTCCAGTGAGCGCCCGACCATGGCCGCGATCAGGGAGTCGTTGTTCCAGTCCTTGATGTCCCTGGTGTCGATGTACTGGCCGTCACGGATGACCTCCACGCGGTCGCACAGCTCGAACAGCTCCTCCAGCTTGTGGGAGACGAACACGATCCCGATACCCCTCGCCTTGAGGTCCCGGCAGGTCTTCATCAGCTGCTCGACTTCCTTCTCGCCCAGCGATGACGTCGGCTCGTCCATGATGATCATCTTCGCGTCGATCAGGACCGCCTTGGCGATCTCGATCATCTGCTGCACGCCCATTCCGAAGGATCCCGCCGGCTTGGTGGGGTCCACGTCCTGGCCCAGGGAGGCCATGACCTCTTTGGCCTTCCTGTGCATCGAAGCGTAGTCCAGGAGGCCCATCGGCCCCTTTTTCCACTTGTTGATGAAGATATTGTCCGTGATGCTCAGGAGCTTCTCGATGTTCAGCTCCTGGTAGACGCACGCGATGCCTGCCGCCGCGGAATCGTTCGGGTTGTGGAAGGTCATCTGCTTCCCCTCTACGTAGATCTCCCCCTCGTCCGGCTTGTGCACGCCCGTCAGAACCTTGATCAGCGTGGATTTGCCGGCTCCGTTCTCCCCGATGAGGCCCAGGATCTCGCCCGGCTTCACCGAGAGCTGCATCTTGTCAAGCGCCTTGACACCCGGAAATATCTTCGTGCAATTTTTTAATTCCACCACATACTCGCTCATTCAGATATTTCCTTTCTGAGACGTGTTTTTCGTCTCCTGCCGCACGCCACAAATCATGCGTGCATTGTTGATGTGTTGCATGTGTGCTTTTTTCTTTGCTATGTGTGCATTTATATTATCACACATATTCTTTGCGTGCAATATTAGGATTCCTTATAAAAATATTTTCTACTATTTTTACAAAATCCGGCACACGCAATTATGCACAATCACAACACGATACCGGTATCTTATTTGGATGATTTTTATGATTTAGTTGGACAAAGTGTTAAGGCAGTCCTGTCGGCCTCTGCCCCCGGCCGGCCCGCATCCGCAGCAATGGCGGAAAAATAACTTTTGCACGCCGCGTAATAAAAAGGCAGGCACCCGGCCTTAGCCGGATGCCTGCTTTTTATGTCTGTTTTTTATGTCTGTTTTTTATATTTTCGCCAAATGAAATTCATTCGGAACCTTCGTAAAGGACTTGTCAGCCGATAACTGCCAAAGCAGTTCCAGAGGCATCACTTATAGTCTTTCACATTCTCAGCCGTGATCTCCTCGAACGGAACATAGATGAGGTATTGGCTTTCTTCAGAAACGCTGTAG
Organism: Lachnospiraceae bacterium UBA3386; assembly: GCA_002358875.1. Lineage (GTDB taxonomy): Bacteria > Bacillota > Clostridia > Lachnospirales > Lachnospiraceae > CAG-791. Next base: position 60,052 of record DEPS01000188.1, read on the forward strand.
TCCGTTCCGTCCGTAATTCCCTTCCCGTCGATCATGTTCTTAGCCGCGCGGATCGCGCCGTCCGCCTGTCCCTTGCTGTTCTGGTAGACGGACATCTTCATCTCGCCCTTCTCAATCGCCGCCAGGGCGTCCGGAAGGCCGTCGATGCCGACGATCGTGTAGTCTGCGGGATCCAGACCGTGGTCCTTCATGGCCGTGATCGCCCCGATCGCCATCTCATCATTATTGGAGATGATGCAGTCGAACTTCAGATTCCTGCCCGCCGCCTCAAGGCAGCCTTCCGCATCTTCTGAGTTGACGATGTTTAATATGACGGCGTCCTTGCCCGCTGCTTTCGCCTGTGCGATGCAGTCGAGAACCTTGTTGGAATCCTCGCCGGCATAGCGGACATCAAGGTTGACGTCCAGGGCATCTGCCGTCTCGACGGCGTCATGCCAGAGGTTGTTGAGGTATCCTGAGTCGTCCGTCACGATGTAAGTTATATCGTACCCGTCGGAGCCGGTAGGCTTACCCGAGGCAGATGACGAGGATGAAGATGAGGAGCCGCCGCAGGCGGCGAGTGAGAGAGCCATCGCGCCGGCAAGGCCCAGCGCTAAAAGCTTTCTGGTGATTTTTTTCATAATTACCCTCCTTTTCTTCCGCCCCTTTTCACGGGAAACGGTAAATAAAATGAATTGCAGCAAGCCGGCAGGGGACGGGACAGGGGCATCAGGCGTGGTTACTGATCACGCAGTGTGCTCTGCTGATTCTTCTTTTGATGTACTTCCTGTCCCGGGCCTGCAGACTGCCAGGTACACCTGACAAAGTAGTGGTGGAATATCTTTTTACTTTCCAAGGAGCTCCCGCTCGATGATCTCCCTGGCTTCGGGCGCCTGTTTGTCCATCTTCTCAGGGAAGCCGAAGTAGGAGACGCAGGCGATGGTGTCGCCGCCGACCTTGGGTGCGCCGGGCTTAAGCTGCCTGTTGGCGAAATCCATCTCGCGCAGGGTCTCAAAGATGCCCGCGAAGTCCACTTCTCCCTCGCCCATGGCGGTGTGCTGGTGGATGGTCACATCTGCGCGCCCGCGGGCATTGAGCCAGGGCGGATTGAGGATGTAGCGGCAGTCTTTGGTCTGGTTGTAGGTGTCGGCAAAGAGGACGTGGGTCAGCTCATCGCCGGCGTATTTTAGCATGTGGCGTACATCGCCTTTCCCCTGGTCATAGAAGAAGCCGTGAGAGGCACTGTACACATAGCCCAGGTTGGGAGAACGGAAGGACTTGACGATGTCGCAGGCCTCGTCGTTCAGCTCGCAGAAATCATAGGGGTGGGACTGGATCTCGACGCGCAGGCCTTCTTTCTCAATAATCGGAAGGAGTTCCTCCATGGAGCGGAAGAACATGCCGTTGCAGATCTCCTGCTGGTTGGGGTCGCCGGAGAACTCGGTGTTGATGACCGGTACACCCATGTTGACGGCGATCTCGATGATCTTCTTCCAGTTGGCGACCGCATGCTGCCTCTGCTCCTCGGTGGGGCCGGACCAGCGGTAGACTACGATGAAGGAAGAAATTTCCACGCCCGTGTCCTTTAAAGCCTGACGGTACTCCGCCTCACACTCTTTGGAAAACAGCGGGTGCTTGTAAAAAGGGTTGATCCTGGGATGCGGGGACTGCTCGATGTACTTGTAGCCCCAGTCCGCCACCTTGTAGACCATGTCTTTGATGCTCATCTGCTTTGCGAGAACATCCACATCAAATGCTATCTTCATACCATTTACCTCCCGATGGAAGATTACCCGCCGCCCCCTGTCACGGGATGCATGTGCACTCCTCGCGGGCCGCTTTTTGTGCATTATGCACAATTTTTGCCTCTAAAAGCGGCGGTTGTCTGTCTTTTCGATATAAATTATAAGCCTGAATCGACAGGGAATACTCTTCATATCATGCCGGATAATATTCTGATTTTGCCTTTATAAACGAAATTTCAATAAAAGAATCCGTTTATGTATATCCTCTGCCGCACGGCATTACCATCAGTTATCCCAATACCTGGCAACGTGCGCGCGTGTATGCTCCGCAGCGGTCCTGATGTTCTCTTCATTGCTCAGCTTGTAGTAATCGGGACGGAAGACTTCCATCGTGCAGACATCGCCCTCGAAACCGATCTTCTTAAGGGTATCCGCGAATCTTTTGTGAGGCAGGCAGTCGCCGGGCTCATCGGGCCACAGGCGCTTCTCATCTGTGTTGTACTTGGCACCGCAGGGAACGTTCTCGACACCGTTCAGATGCCAGATGAAAATCCTCTTTCCGTCGGCCTTCTCGAGGGACTCGAAGGAGGAAGCCTGGCCGTGGAAATGATACTGGTCGAGCGTGATGCCGACATTCGGGGAACCGACTTCCTCGACGATCGCGAGGGCATCCTCAAAGCGGTTGATGGTCATTGTGGGCTGGCCGATGAACTCGATGGAAAGCCTGATGCCGTGAGGGTCACATTTCTTGACCATCTCGCGAAGAACTTCAACTGCGTCCTTGCGGATGTCATCGATGGTGGGCTGGCACCACTCGATATCCATGGAAGGGACCACGACGATCATCTTGCACTGCAGCTTGTTGCAGATATCGATGATCTTGTCCAGCTCTGCCATGACGGCGTCCTTCTCCTCCTGGGTCTCTTTCATGTTAAAGAAGACCAGAGCATTGTAGGAGAGCATCTTCAGGTGATGAGCGGGATCCGCGAACCATGCGGCCAGATCATCGATAGTGTATTTGCCCGCCGCAATCTCGCGGTCCAGGCACTCGGACTGGATATCGATAAAGTCAACGCCATACTTCTCACAGAGGTCCAGGTCCTCGAGGACGGAATGATTCTCGCAGAAACGATTGCAGCCTTCATTAAAACCGATCTTCATGGAATATCTCCTTTTTATTTTATGCCGGTCTGCAGGCCTTTCCGGCCCGCAGATCCGGTCAGATTATTTTTCCGGTTAAGACCCGCGGCAGACAGTTCATGCCGGCGCAGTCTGTAAATTCTTTTCCACAGTAATCAGAAACGATTAATTATTTCTTGATTTAATTATTTCTTGTAGAAATCAGGTGTGCCGCCGGTAACGACCTTCTCGATCTTTCCGGACTTCTGAGCTGCCACGAGGGCATCTGCTGTCAGAGCTGCCACATAGCCGTCCCATGCGGAGGAGCCGCCGGTCGTACCCTTTGCAACGCAGTCCACCCAGTCCTGAAGCTCTACATCGTAGGAATCGATGAAGCGGAGGATCCAGTTCTTCTCGATGGCTGTCGCCACTTCGAAGTTCTTTCTGGTCGTAGGGAAGGAAGGGCAGGGAAGATTGATAACGCCGTCTTCGCAGACAACTTCGCAGTTGATGTCATAGCCGAAACCGCAGTTTACGTTGACTTCGAGGACAACAACGACACCGCTCTTTGTCTTCATGATCATGACCTGGGGATCTGCAAGGCCTTCATGAGCATTCTTGGTCACGCGGGGGAACAGGCACTGGACCTCGTCCCACTCCTCGCCGTCGCCGATCAGCCAGGGCAGAACATCGATCTCGTGGATCGCAGTATCTGTAACAGCCATCTCAGTGGTGTAGGAAGCATCAACAGCCTCAGCACGGTGTGTGCACTTCAGGATCATGGGCTTGCCGAACTCACCGCTGCGGATCAGGTCTCTGACCTGGTTGTAGCCGCGGTCATAGCGGCGCATGAAACCGACCTGTACGAGGTGCTTTCCGGAAGCCATCTCCGCGTCCACGATCTCCTTGCAGTCAGCAGCCGTCGTGGTGAGGGGCTTCTCTGTGAAAACGGGCTTGCCCGCCTTGATAGCAGAGAGAATCGGGTTCTTGTGGAAATTGCCGGGAGTCGTAACAACGACTGCATCCACGTCGGGATCCGCGATCAGCTGATCAGCGTCCGTATAAATCTTCACACCGCCGATGAGATCGGAAGCTGCCTTTGCGCCTGCCTCGAAAACGTCACAGACTGCCACAACTTCTGCGCCCTGGATCTTGTACTGGATCCTCTTAGCGTGCTCTTTACCGATCATGCCGCATCCAACAATACCTACCTTCAACATAGCTTTTTCTCCTTTTTTTAATATATTATATAAACGATATTTCATTTACGCCACCGGTACCTTTTTGGTTTTTTATTTACGATACCGGTATCTCTTTACTAGCGGTCTATCTATTTTTCGTTAATATGTCTACTGGCAGAATTTACAAATCTGTACAGACTTTTTTGTTCATTCTGCCTTTTTTGAATATTAATTCCCGTTGCGGCACGTCCTCCCAATGGCTATAATGAAGATAACTATCCAGCGTCCCGTAAATGCCCCCGGTAATACGGGGCTGCTGCATAGTCGCTGAGAAAGGAAAACCAGCACCCACGATACAGGGAGGTCTTCATGGGAATCACTTTACAGCAGATCGCCGAAATGGCCGGCACGACCAAATCCACGGTGGACAAGGTCATCCACAACCGTCCCGGCGTCAGCGAAAAAAAGCGCGAGGAAATCAGGCAGCTTTTAAAGGAAAACGGCTATGAGGCAAACCCTCTGGCCAAGGCGCTCAATTACCAGAAGCGGAAGATGAAGGTCGCCATCGTCCTTCCAGGCATATCCGCTGCCTCTTACATAAAAAAAGGAATGGAAATCGTCCGGCAGGATTTTCTGAGCTTTAACATCCAGGTTGAATATTACGAGACCGGAGCTTCTGACGCGGAGGCGCAGGCCCGGTGCCTTCGCCGGATCAAAAGCGAAAAAGTTTCCGGCGCCATCGTCCTGCCTATCCGGTCCGACATTGTGGAAGCTGCCATCCGGGAACTGATCCTGGAAAAAATCCCCGTCGTCATCGTTAACTCGGAGCTGGCTCTGGAAGGCGCGCTCTGCTATGTCGGCCAGGACATGCTCCGGTCGGGAGACGCCGCGGCGCAGATGATGAGCCTGTTTACAGGAGGCCAGGCGGATGTCGGCATCATCTCCTGTAAAAACATGATCGGACACGAGCAGCGTGAGCAGTCCTTTAAAAACAGCGCAGAGGACCAATATCCGGGATTTCGCGTTCTGGAAACCAGATACATTCAGGAAACCCCGGAAGACGCCTACAGACAGACCAGGGAAATGCTTGCGGAACACCCCCAAATCAATTCCATCTTCATCACCTGCGGCTGCGTCGAGGATATCTGCCGCGCGGTGCACGATCACCGCAAAGAGAATCCGGGAAAGCCGCAGCCTGTCGTCCTTTGTTATGAAAAATACAAAGAGATCCTCGACCTGGTCCGCTCCGGCGAGATCGCCTGTACCCTTGACGGCAGCCTCGCCAAGCAGGGGCGCTTTTCCATGCGCATACTGTTCGAATATCTCGTCTACGACAGAAAACCCGCGGAAGCCTCCTTCCATTTCAAAAACAAAATTCTGATCCGCGGAAACTGCTGATATCAGGATAGCCGCACAAAAAATAAAAAATGAGCAGGCCGGAGCATTTGGGTGCTCCACCTGCCGTCTCTTCCATAGCAAAAAGAGCGCCTGCCTAAATGGCATGCGCTCTTTTTCTTACACAATTTTTTATGTACTTAAATCTGATAGCCTACGCTCTTGAGGTAATCGACACTGGCCTTGATGTCGCGCAGGGATGTCTCCTGATTGCGGGGGTCGCGCTCCTGCTCAATGGTGATATAGCCGCTGTAGCCGATCTCCTCCAGAGCGGTCTTGATTCCCGGATAATCCAAAGCTCCGGTGCCGACGGGGCACATGGTGCCCTTGCCGCAGCCGTCGAAGAAGCGGATGTGCTCGCTCATGACCTGCTCGTAGACCTTCTGGTCGACATCCTTGAAGTGCACGTAGTCGAGGACGTCCGCGTACTTCTTGAGGTAGGTCACGGGATCCATGCTGCAGTAGTATAGATGGCCGGTATCGAGGCAGAGTCCCGCGATGTCATAGGGCAGATCCTGCACAAGACGGGCGATCTCATCGGAGAACTCGATATATGTGCCGGAATGGGGGTGAATCACAGGACGTACGCCCCAGCTGTTCGCGCGCTCGCAGACGGCGCGGACATGGGAAAGGAACTGCTTCCACTCCTCCGCGTTCATGCGGGGGGCGCGGTCCACATGGCCGGCGTTGAAATCACGCTCGTCGTGGCCCCAGTCCATAACAGTCATGTAAGGGGTGGGGAACTTCTGGCCCTCGAGGACCGGGAGCTTAGGCAGCCTGTCGTCGGTGATCAGCCTGCATATGTTGTCGACAGCCTCCAGGACAGAGGGCTGGTTGGCAGGGTCGACCAGGTCGTGAAAGATGGTGCCCGCGACGATGGCCAGCTGATTTTTCTCCAGCTCTTCGGCGACGACGACAGGGTCGATAGGCATGTAGCCGTAGGGGCCAAGTTCGATGGCCGTGTAGCCGGCCTGGTGCGCTTCGGATAAGACCTTGGTCCACTTGGGAAGATAAGGATTCTCGGGATTGTCCACGCCCCAGCTCGCAGGAGCGCCGCAGATATGCATAGGCATCGAAATTACCTCCGAAATGATCTTAATAAATAATGATTTGAACCAGTCGTCCGGCTCAGGACCGCTGCCCGGCCGGATCGGATTGCTTCGGGTCAGATTTGATCAGGTCAGTTCAAGGTCAGATTGGATCCGGCCATTACCATTTTACCCAGACACTGCCATTGTCGGCGGACTCGACGCACTTCTCCAGCCACTTGATTCCATTCGCGCCGGCCTGGACATCGGGATACCAGAAATCACCGTACTCGCTGGTGTCGGCTCCGCTCATTGCGACCGCGAACCTGCGGTAGAGGTTGCTCCATGCCTCGAAGAGGCCTTCCGCATGGCCGCCGCCGATGCGGTCCTCTACGCGGGCTTCGGGATAAAGGTAGCCGGCGCCGCGCTCCAGGATGCGGACGGGCTCGCCATCGATCTCATAGGTCATCTGGTTGGGGCGCTCGTCGTCCCACTCGATGGAGGCTTTGGAGCCGATCACGCGGATCTTGTGGCCGTGGCGGGCGCCGCAGTTAATGGAACTGGACCAGCAGTAGACCTGTGCGCCGTCCTGAACGTTCCGGCTGCCGTCCAGATTCATGATTGTAAAGGCGTTATCCTCAAGCTGCCGTCCCTCGACGAAGGCCTGCTTTGTGCAGAGGACCTCCCTGATCTTCATATCCGGGATCATGGCCTCGATGATGAAAAGGGGATGCGTGCCGACGTCGCCCATGGCGAAGGAGATGCCTGCCTTGGAGGGATCAAAGCGCCACCTTGCTGCCGCATTGGTCTCCTCGATCCTGGTATTGTATCCGCCAAAAGCAAAACTCATGTTAATAAGACGGATGGGGCCCAGGTCGCCGTTCTTGATCATCTGGCGGGCCTGCTGGGTCATCTGATGTCCGGAATAGCCATAGGTCACACCGACCACCAGGTTCTTTTCCCTGGCGATGGCAACCAGTTCCTCAGCTTCTTTGCTTGTGAAGCAGACAGGCTTTTCGCAGACGACATGGAAGCCGGCCTCGAGGGCCGCCTTGGAAATCGCGTAGTGAGTGCTGTTGGGTGTCGCGATGGAAACCGCCTCGATCCTGTCGTCGCCGCGCTTTGCCTCCTCGGCAAACATTGTCTGATAATCAGGATAGCAGCGGTCGGGCGCCACGCCCAGCTCTTTGCCGAATTCGATGCCGCGCTCGGGATTGATATCGAACGCGCCCGCGACCAGGTTGAAGTTGCCGTCGCGCTGCGCAGCGGACCTGTGGATGTAGCCGATCTGGCTGCCCTTGCCGCCTCCGACCATAGCCCAGCGAATGGAATGATCCAGAACCTTTGCTCCGTTAATCATGGAATTGCCTCCTTATATTAAAATAAGATGAATGAACTTTTTCCCGGGACTGCCGGCACCGTGCGTTCTCTTGTGCTGTCCCTTTCCCTTTGCTGAATCTATCATAGCGCTTCCGGATACCCGTCTCCATCTTTCCCTGTGCCTGATACTATTCTCTTTGTGCTTCCTCTAGAATTCCCTGAAAGTCTTTCGGAAGGCCGCAGGAGTCTGGCCTGTTTTTTCCCTGAAAAAGCGGGAAAAGTGAGATGTATTGACAAATCCGCAATTTTCGGCAATCTCTGTGATGGACAGATCCTTTTCAGACAAAAACTTTTTCGCCGCGTTGATCCGGACCTCCGCCAGATACTCATTAGGCGAACGTCCGCTTTCCTTTTTAAACAGCCTGGAAAAATAGTATCTGCTCAGAGCGACATGATCCGCAATCTCTCCGACCTGAAGAGGTTTCTCATAATTTTCATAAATATAGGTGATAGCCTCCTCGATAACCGGAGAAAGCTTCACCTTGTTCCGCTCTACGATCCCGCTCAGGATCGTGTGGATCAGCATGGAAACATAATGATCGCTCGGTGTCGGGGATTCCAGTTCATCCATGAGTCGGCGGATACTCTCCTTGACTATGCCTCCAACCCTGAATTTCCAACCCCAGGAGGAGGTGATCAGCCTGTAATAAGCCTCCGTGACGTTTCCGTTAAACACCATTTCCCACTTGTCAAGGCGATCGCTGACCACACGGTAGGAATGAGGCCTTCGAAAATCCAGAATAGCTGCCTCTTTGTCTCCGACAACTATTTTTTCCCCCTCGTACTCAATCTCAATCTTTCCTTCAAGGATATAGATCAGGGAGTAAAAATCCAGCTGTTCGCGTTTTACCGAGTACAGCCTGTTGCAGATATAGCGGTTGCTCCAGGCGACATAAAACAGATACGCAGAAGCAAACTCCATCGGCGTATGGAAGCCCGCCCCCTTCCTTTCCACGATTCCCTTTTCGTTTCGGATCGTAAGCTTCTCATGGGTATTATGATCCATTCTCCCGCACCCCCTGAATCTGTAGTGTAAAACACGGCATAAACAGGTTCTAAACAGCCTTCCCTGACACAAAATTAAGCTTCCGGCTGCAAAGAAGTCCATGAATGAAACCCAACGTTTTCCAACCGTATGGCTGTATCCCGCATGTATGCAGGAAACAACAGTACTGTCAGAAAATTTTTTCCAATTTATCTTAATCCCGGGTTTTATTTGTATCTATACTCGATTGTGTCTGAAAACGTTCAATTTGTGCTGCCCGGGCTCCCTGTCCCCGAGCCACAAAAAAAGGAGACCGCGGACGATTCCGCAGTCTCCTTTTTACTACACAATCAATAATTTTTTCGATCTGTACGGTTGCAATCGCAAAAGCGTTCAAACCGTAAGGTCAGAATTTTTTCACCTGACTTCTTCACTCCCAGCCCGCCAGATATGCCTCCTGCTCCGGCGTGAGCCTATCGACCTCCAGGCCCATTGCGGCCAGCTTGCAGCGGCCGATCTCGTCGTCGATGGAATCCGGAACGGCGTAGACCTTTTTTTCCAGCTCGTCCCTGTGCTCGGCCATCCATCGAAGGCTCAGAGCCTGGACGGAGAAGGACATGTCCATGATCTCGGCGGGATGGCCCATACCGCAGGCAAGGTT
>DEPS01000188.1:69603-72659 GCA_002358875.1 Lachnospiraceae bacterium UBA3386
ATATTCTCCCTGCGCACGGCACTTGAGACCGCCGCTTTTCTCAAATACGCGACATCCACCTCGCAGTCAAAGTGGCCGGCGTTGCAGAGGATCACGTTGTCCTTCATGGACTCGAAATGCCTCTGCACAATGACATCCTTACAGCCCGTAACGGTGATGAAAATGTCCCCGATTTTTGCGGCCTCGTCCATTTTCATGATTCTGAAGCCGTCCATGGTCGCGTCCAGCGCCTTGAAGGGGTCGATCTCGGTGACGACGACATTGGCTCCCATGCCCTTTGCCCGCATGGCGACGCCCTTTCCGCACCAGCCGTAGCCCGCGACGACGACAGTTTTCCCGGCCACGATCAGATTGGTGGTGTCCATGATCGCCGTCCAGACCGACTGTCCGGTCCCGTACTTGTTGTCATAATAATGCTTGGCTTTGGCGTCATTGACCGCCATCATGGGGCAGGGCAGGATCCCCTCCCTCTCCCTTGCCTTAAGCCGCAGGATCCCGGTGGTCGTCTCCTCGCAGCCTCCGATCAGGGAGCCGGCGTACTCCCTGCAGCGCCCGCCCAGCAGATTGATCAGGTCGCCCCCGTCGTCCACGATCAGATGTGGGCGGCAGGCCAGCGTCTGGGCCAGAAGGTCCTCGTATTCCTCCGGGGAGACTCCGTATTTTCCAAAGGTCTCGACCCCCATGCCGGCGATGGCCGCCGCCACATCATCCTGGGTGGAGAGAGGATTGCAGCCTGTCAGAAAGACCTCCGCCCCGCCCTTTTTCAGGACAAGACCCAGATTTGCGGTCTTTGCCTCCAGGTGGACCGAAACGGCGATGCGCAGCCCCTTGAAGGGCTGATCTTTTTCAAATTTCTTTTCGATCTCAGAGAGCGCCGGCATGAAGGAGCGCACCCATTCAATTTTCTTTATGCCCGAAGGCGCAAGAGCTTCGTCGCGTATATTGCTCATATATATGTTTCTCCTTTTTCTTTTTTATCTCACAGCGGATCATCTCAGGTATTTTTCCGCTGCCTTTAGGATGTGAAAGCGGACCTTCTCCATGTCGATGGTCAGCATTTCCCGTTTTTTCATGACAAATCTGCCGCCGATCATGACGGAGGACACCTCCGATCCGTTGGCGCAGTAGCAGAGCGATGAGACGGGATTGTTGTCCGGGAAGAGGGAGATCTCGTCCAGGTCTATGAAGATGAGGTCGGCTTCTGCGCCCTCCTTCAGGACGCCGAGCCGGCCCTCCATCTGCAGGGCTTTCGCGGCGTTTAAAGTGGCGGTCCGCAGGACGTCCACTGCGGGAAGGGCGGAAGGATCCCTCTCCAGGCCCTTGTGGATCAGTGACAAAAGGCCCATTTCGCGGAACATGTTCAGGGTGTTGTTGCTGGCCGTGCCATCCGTCCCCAGGCACACATTGGCACCCGCCCGCATGAAATCTCCGACCGGAGCGAATCCGTTGCCCAGCTTGGCATTGCTGGCAGGGTTTGTCACGACCGATGCGCCGCTCTTTCGGATCAGGTCGATATCTCCCTCCCGCATCTGCACGCAGTGGGCCAGGGATGTCTTTTCATCCATAAATCCCATATCGTGCAGCAGCCTGACTGGGGTCACGCCGTGTTTTTTCAGGCAGTCCTCCACCTCTGTCAGGCTCTCTGAGAGGTGGATCTGTTTGAGCAGGGACAGCTCCGAGGCTTTTTCCGCCACCTGTGAAAGGAGCTTTGGCGAGCAGGTATAGATCGCGTGGGGCGTAAAGGCGAACCGCAGAAGTCCCCCTTCAAACTCCTCCTTCTCCCGCATCATTTCCTCATAACGGCTGAGGCCGTCCCCGTAAAGGTCCTCCCCGACGACGGAGCGCCCGATCACGCCCCTGATCCCCGCCTCCGCGGCCGCCCGGGGCGACTGACGGCAGAACATATGCATGTCGTAAAAACAGGTGGTCCCTGTACGGATCATCTCCGCAAAGCCCAGAAGATTTGACCAGTAAGCCGTTTCCGGATCCATCCGATCCTCCACCGGCATCACCCCTTTGAAGAGCCAGTCCATAAAGGGCACATCGTCCGCATAGCTGCGCATGAAGGTCATGTAGACATGCGTGTGCATGTTGATGAGGCCGGGCATGATCAGTCGGCTTTTGGCATCGATCACTTCAAAAGTCCCGCTTACGGGTTCCTTATTATCATCTGCGCCTTCCGCTGCAGAACCTCCTGAAAGCGCTTCTCCACGGAATTCCCCGGTATTTTCGACCGGCGCGCCTTCCTTTGAAGGATGCGGGAGCCTGTCTGAAAAAGAGAGCTTCCCGTCTATGACATAAAGATCTCCTTTTTTCAACGTGACAGCACCGCCGTCATCCAGCAGAAGCGTGCCGTTGATGATCTTGTAATTCATTTCGTTTTTTCCTCCTGGTTCAATGCGAATGAGACCCTGCGCTCCGGGTTTATTTTGCAAGTATACTTCATTCCATAATTATCCTCAAGCAGATACTGTATTTGGCCCGATTCAGTCGATCACATCATTCTGGAAACGTGACAAATGCTCATAGGGGAGGATCAGCCTTCCCCTGTAAAGGCCGCAGCCGTCGTTTACGAGACTGTTGTCTATGGCGCCGAACATGTTGACATCGATCGTGGACAGATCGAGCTTCTGGAGGGCAACTCCCCTCTCATAGGCTTCGTCCAGATATACACACTCTCCCTGCGGGATCGCATCTCTTCTTGTGCGTTCCTTCATCTGTCTCTTCTCATATCCCAGATGGTTGGCCGGGCCGATCTCGGCATAGTCATCCATGTCCTTTGTTCGAAGCTGTACCTCGATACGGCTTCTTGTAAGACTGTCATAGAAAGATATATGTAAAGATCTGTAGCCGTAGGGATTGGGATGCTCTATATAATCTCTGAAATAGGGCCGCATCTGTTCAGGCAGCCTCCCGGTAGAATGCAGGTCTTCCGTCTCGTCGATCTCAGGTTCAAATCCCCTCTGCTCCAGAAATCCCGGCAGAGCGCCCGCGATCTCATACAGATATCTGAGTTCTGTCTCCTCCCTGTCCTCTCCCGGCCTGATATGACAGGC
>DEPS01000187.1:0-4563 GCA_002358875.1 Lachnospiraceae bacterium UBA3386
GCATCAGCAAGTCTTAATTTTTGTGCACCTCGTCAAAGGTCTTCGTGATGACCGGCGAGGGCTCCTTGGTGGCGAGGCTGACGATCACGTCCGCGGCCAGAGCCAGCAGGAATGCGGGCAGAAGCTCGTAGATGGAGAACATGCCGCCAAGACGGGCAATGCCGAATTTCCATACAAAGATCATGACGCCGCCGACCACGAGGCCCGCAATGGTGCCCTGGCGGTTGGATCTGCGCCAGAACAGGGCAAGCAGCATAGTGGGACCAAAGGTCGCGCCAAAGCCCGCCCATGCAAAGGAAACGACACGGAAGACAGAGCTGTTGGGATTCCATGCAAGAACGATCGCGACCGCAGCGATCGCGATGACAGTCGCCCTGGCGGCGATCATCTTGCCGCGCTGGTCGAGCTTCATCCGGCCAAAGCCCTGCATCAGGTCTTCGGAAACACTGGAAGAGGCTGCCAGAAGCTGGGAATCGGCAGTGGACATGGTGGCTGCCAGGATACCGGCTAAAATGACGCCTGCAAGAATGGCAAACAGTACATTGTGCTGGCTCATCAGGTTGGCGATCTGCATGATGATGGTCTCAGACTCTGAAGAGCTGGTGTTCAGCATGGGGATCTCACCCGCCACGGAAACACTGTAGCCGATGATACCGATAAAGATAGCGACGCTCATGGAGATCACGACCCAGACAGTTGCGATCCGGCGGGAGAGGACCAGCTCCTTCTCATTGCGGATGGCCATGAAACGGAGCAGGATGTGGGGCATTCCGAAATATCCAAGGCCCCAGGCAAGGGTCGAGCAGATGCTCAGAAAGCTGTAGGTTGAAGCCGTGCCCGAAGCGGGATCATATCCCTTCATAATATTAAGGTAGCCGGGAAGCTCCTTTGCGTTCTGCATGACCACACCGGCGCCGCCCGCTTTTTCAAGACCGAAGAATACGATGACGATAAGAGCGATGGTCATAAAAATACTCTGAACCAGGTCAGTCGTGGAAACAGCCAGGAAACCGCCCATTGTCGTGTAGGCGACGATGATGACTGCGCCGATGATCATAGCCATATGATAATCGATGCCGAAAAGACTGTTGAAAAGGGTTCCGACAGCCTTGAAACCGGAAGCAGTATAAGGGACAAAGAAGATGATGATGATCAGTGCCGCGATCAGAGAAAGAGTATTCTCTCTGTCATTGTAGCGGCGGGCAAAGAAATCCGGGATGGTAAAGGCGCCGATCTTCTCGGAATATCTGCGCAGGAGCCTTGCCACAAGCAGAAAGTTCAGATAGGTGCCGACCGCGAGGCCGATCGCTGTCCAGCCGACCTCCGCCACACCGGTCAGATAGGCAAGACCGGGAAGACCCATCAGCAGCCAGCTGCTCATGTCCGACGCCTCGGCGCTCATCGCTGCGACCAGAGGACCCAGAGATCTGCCGCCGATATAAAATCCGTCTGACGTATCCGCAGCGCCCTGTCGGTTAAAAATCACGCCGATCAGGAGCATTCCGAACAGGTACGCCACGATCGTGACAACGATGATTAACTGTGCATTTGTCATATTGATTTCCTCCTTTATGTACTTGCTGCGGCGCCGGGCAGGACTGCTTTTTTCCAACCTTCAGTCCGGTCAGATACCGGCTCCCGCCGGTCCGGAACGGCGCCGAAACGCAATAACATTCCGATTTTACCACAACATGTTTTTGAAATAAAGACAAATGTTTACATTTTGGAACAAAGAAGGTAGACTAAGTTTACCGGTCAAACGGCTAAAGTGTAACTATACTGATTCTCACGGGTCAGGGATCCGGGCGGAAAGGAACAATATCATGTGGATTGCAGATCACTGGAAAGACTACCAGGTACTGGATACATCAAATGGAGAGAAACTGGAACGCTGGGGAAAGTACCGGCTGATCCGTCCCGATCCCCAGGTCATCTGGGACACCCCCCGGGATAAGACCTGGAACAATCCCAGCGCCCACTACCACCGCAGCAAAAAAGGCGGGGGCGAGTGGGAGTTTTTTGACCTGCCCGACGACTGGTGCATCCGCTATACCCTTCCCGATGGGATTTCCGACGGAATTCCCGGCGGGATAGCCGCCGGGAAGGACCTGGTCTTCCGTCTCAAGCCCTTCAGCTTCAAGCACACCGGTCTTTTCCCCGAACAGGCTGTCAACTGGGAATGGTTTTATCAGCTGATAAAAAAGCGCGTGCAGGCCGGTGAAACCGTCCGGGTCCTGAACCTGTTTGCCTACACAGGCGGAGCCACCGCGGCTGCAGCAGCAGCAGGCGCTCAGGTGACCCACGTCGATGCCTCCAAAGGAATGGTTGGCTGGGCAAAGGAAAACGCCCAGCTCTCAGGTCTGGGCGAAGCACATATACGCTGGCTCGTAGACGACTGCGGAAAATTCGTCGAGCGGGAGATCCGAAGGGGTAATCATTACGACGCCATTATCATGGACCCTCCCTCCTACGGACGCGGCCCCAAAGGAGAGATATGGAAAATGGAAGAGAGCATCTTTCCCTTCCTGAAGCGCTGCGCTCTCCTTCTGTCCGACCGCCCCCTGTTTTTCCTCCTCAATTCCTATACTACAGGACTTCAGCCGGCCGTCCTGGTCTATATGATCCGGACAGTCCTTGATCCTCTCTTTAAGGGACTGACCACGGCCGATGAAATAGGACTCCCCGTGAGCTCTAACGGCCTGATCCTCCCCTGCGGCGCAGCCGGCCGGTGGATCTGTGACGACAACGATTTCTAACTGTCCCCAATTCCGCACGCCAGTGCGTGCATCCAACAAATGCTCCGCATTTGTCGGAGAAATCCACGTACCTCAAATGCAAAACGTTTCAGGTTGAGGTTCTCTCCGATGGAACCAGGCAATTTAGGCCGCGCAGGCGGCACCGATTCGGGTTTAAAAAACCGGCCGCACGCACCCTTGCGTATGACCGGTTTTCTTTTTAAGCTGATATTTATATTTATTATTGCTGTTATTCATCGCCACTGCGAGCGCTCGCGGTCCGACTCCTCGTTCAGCTCGATCCTGTCGCGGATCTGCATCATGCGGCGGTCGAGCTGATTGATCAGATCGGCGCTGTAACGCAGCTCCTCCGCGATCGACTCCGCATTCCTGATCTCTTTTTTGTACTTCATGTTATGTTCGACACTGGCCCAGAAGTCCATGGCGATCGTCCGAAACTGCAGCTCGACACGCATGAATTTCTTTTCCTGCATCAGGTAGATCGGAACCTCCAGAATAAGGTGCAGGCTCCTGTATCCATTGGCCTTTGGATGGGCAATGTAATCCTTTTCCTGGATGATATTTACATCATCCTGCAGCTTCAGGCAGTCCCGGATGCTGTAAATATCGTCGATGAAAGAACAGATCACGCGAAGTCCCGCCACGTCGGTAAGATATTTTTCAATATTATCGACGGAGAAGGGGATCCTGCGGCTTTTGATCTTCTCATAAATGCTGACCGGCTTCTTGAGCCTGCTCTTGATCGATTCAAAAGGATTCCTGTTCTTTTTGAGAGCAACTTCCCTGTTGAGGACCTCCAGCCTGGTGCGAACCTCCGCCAGGGCACAGTCATAATACATCATAAGGATCTCAAACGCTTCCAGCTGACCTGTCAGCTCCAGGATGCGGTCAATATCCTCCTGAGTGATGCTTTTGACCTCCATATGGCGGATCCTTACCCGCCCTGTACCCGGATACTCGTAAAAATCAGGATCCTGCTTCTGAACGCTCTCCTCACCGGCGGCTTCATCATTTATCCCGTCATCTCTCCCGTCGTCTTCAGGAGGTGCATCTTCTTTGATTTCCTCCACAGCACGTTCTGCTGTATCTTCATCCGCTCCGCAGCCTGCCGGGAAATCATCTCTTGTCTCTTCGTTATTTTCCATACCGTCCTGTCCTCTACCCCCACGCATACAGCGCACAGGCGCATTCTGCGTCAATTATCACAAGCTTTTCCAATGCGCAGCAGTCAGATCTGCTTTTTTAAGCTGCAGCAGTCAGATCTGCTTTTTTAGGCTGCTGCCTGATCCTCGTTTTCAGCTGCAGCAGTAAGATCTGCTTTTTCAGCTGCAGCAGCCGGATCTGCTTTTCAGTGCGGGAGCACATGCTGCAGCATCCCGTCTTTAAAAAATGAATTCGCGCCGTACAAATACAAAATATTTCCCGGACGGTATTTTTTGATCAGAGACTCCACCGTACCGGTATATTTTGAAGGATGCACGAAAATTATTTTTTCAAAAGAAGACACAAACAGCGGTACAACGCTGTCTGCGGTCCTGTCTCCAACGACAAGGAGCGTCTCTCCGTTAACCGCCGAAGTATGGATCTCTGTAAGCGCCGTCTCCCCTCCAAAAAACACATTATACTGATCTGTCCCGGTAACCGCTCCCGAATCATAGAGGGAGCCGTACTTTTTGCCGGTGGAAACGTCCACTCTGTAATACAGTGCCTCTTCATCCGGCACGTAGATCTCCAGCCGCTCGTTTTTTTTGTCCGTGAATTTTCTCAGAAACGTATGGTCCTGCTCCAGAGTACCTGTAAAGGAATC
>DEPS01000187.1:4705-6642 GCA_002358875.1 Lachnospiraceae bacterium UBA3386
CCGTCAAAGGCCTCTATGAGATCTATCCAGGTAAGAGAAGAAGGCATGATCCGTCTGATATCCGCCAGATCCTTCTTCTGATCGCGGACCGAAGCATCCTGGGGCAGATAGCGGTTCTGGATACAGGCTGCGGCCGGCACAAGCATCATGTACTGGCCGATGCCCGGGTGAGATTTCCACACCTCACCGATTCCTGCAGCAGTCTCCCTGATAAGCTCCATGTCAGGCTCCGCCGGCTCTTCGAGCATACGCCCGTTTTCACAGCGGTAGACACCGTGCCGATAATCCCGGCTCATATCCGCATAAATCAGCCCGGATCCGGCCCCCGTGAGTGCGATGCACAGCACGACAGTAAGAAGGCCAAGCGGGAGTTTCCTTTTTTGTGCCATTTTTAAATACCCTGTCGGAAACCAGATAATTGGTTACTGTTCACGCCCCCTGAGGGCATGGCAGTAACGATAATTGTCCATCAATTATCTGCAGAAAAAGTCAGCCTGCCGTTGCTCTTGTCAAAAACCCCCAGGATCTGATTCTCTGCCCAGAATCGATAGAAATCCGGCTTTACATGGACCCCGTCTCCTTCATAGAGATCCTCGTGTTCTTCAAAGAGATTGCTGTTATCAATGAAGCTGACTTTCTTTTTCCTGCATACCTTCCTGACCGCTTCACTGTATTCAGGCAGCCCTCCCCACACAGGAGCGTACTCGATTGCTTCACTTGTAGCAGGCAGGATGGAATTGACATAAATATCCGCGTCCGGCAGTTCTTTTTTCAGCTCATCCAGCTGCCGGCCAAAATCCTTTGCATATTCATCGGCTGTGGGCCAGAGTCCACAGGAGATATCATTGATCCCGTAGCTTATAAAAATGCTTTTCGGCTGCAGACTCCTGATTCGGTCCATACTCCCTGAGATCGCATTGATCGTATCCCCCGTTTCGGCAAATACGCGATCTGACGGAAGAAAGCCATACAGGGAAAAGCCGACCACCCTTGAATCTCCCAGGAAAACAAAGTCGTCAAAAGATGACCAGAGCGCGTCGCCTTCCAGCGTCTTGAGATACTCATCACGCTTTAAAGCATAAGCCCGCTCTTCTTTTTTCGCTTCATAGGCGGCCTTCTCTCCATCGATCTCTTTTTTGACCTCATCAGGATTGCGCCCGTCAAGCGATTCAAGATATTCTTTTCCCTTTTCAAGCTCTGTCTGCGAGGGCGTCGGAGATTCTGTCTGTGCCGAATTCAGGTCAGTAACCGTCGCAATGCCCCCGTCATCCTGCTTAAGCCCGCTCTGCACAGACTCCGTCTGCACCGCAGCCGGGTCAGTGGCCGTCGCAGAGACACCGTTATCCTGCTTAAGCCCGCTCTGCACAGACTCCGTCTGTACCGCAGCCGGGTCAGTGACCGCCTCACCGGAACTGTCCGAAGTGTTATCCCCCAGACTATCCTCTTTTACGGACTCCTCCCCGGCAGGACCTCCCTGAACCGCAGAATCTCCGGATTCGGCCGCACTGCAGGATCTGATCAGAAGCACGATTATTAAAATAAGGATCAATACGGACGGAAGAAGGATCCACCTTCTTCTTAACCGCCTGCGTCTTCTTTTTTTCATGAAAACACCATTATGCCGGAAAAATGATAAGCTGTTTCCGAAAAAAGCCCCGCCGCAATCCCGCGGCGGGGCCTTCTCAACTGATTAAATTGACCGATTCAGAGATCAGTCCTGAACAATTCAGAAATTAGTCCTGAACAGTGGCAACACGGCCGGAACCGACAGTACGTCCGCCTTCACGGATAGCGAAGGTAAGACCCTGCTCCATAGCGATGGGGTGGATGAGCTCGATGGTCATCTCAACGTGATCGCCAGGCATGCACATCTCGGTTCCCTCGGGAAGGGAGATAACGCCGGTAACGTCAGTTGTTCTGAAATAGAACTGAGGACG
>DEPS01000187.1:6667-9905 GCA_002358875.1 Lachnospiraceae bacterium UBA3386
TAGTTGTTGAAGAAAGGAGTGTGGCGGCCGCCTTCATCCTTGGTCAGAACGTAAACCTGAGCCGTGAATTTCTTGTGGCAGGTAACAGTGCCGGGCTTCGCAATAACCTGGCCGCGCTCGATGGCGGTCCTGTCAATGCCGCGGAGCAGCAGACCTACGTTGTCGCCAGCCTCTGCATAGTCCAGAGTCTTGCGGAACATCTCGATACCGGTGCAGACGGACTTCTGGGTCTCTTCCTTGATACCAAGGATCTCGACGGGCTCCATAGCCTTCAGCTGGCCACGCTCGACACGGCCGGTAGCAACAGTACCACGACCGGAGATCGTGAAGACGTCCTCGATGGGCATAAGGAAAGGCTTGTCGTTCTCACGCTGAGGGTTGGGGATGTACTCGTCAACAGCGTCCATGAGCTCCATGATGTTGTCAGCCCACTCGCAGTTGGGATCTTCAAGAGCCTTCAGAGCGGAGCCGCGGATAACGGGAAGGTCATCGCCCGGGAACTCATACTCGGTCAGCAGATCACGAACTTCCATTTCGACCAGGTCGAGGAGTTCTTCATCATCAACCATGTCGCACTTGTTCATGAAAACAACGATATAGGGAACACCGACCTGACGGGCCAGCAGAACGTGCTCTCTGGTCTGGGCCATAACACCGTCAGTAGCAGCAACAACGAGGATAGAACCATCCATCTGAGCAGCGCCGGTGATCATGTTCTTGACATAGTCAGCATGTCCGGGGCAGTCGACGTGTGCATAGTGCCTCTTCGCGGTCTCATACTCGACGTGAGCGGAGTTGATGGTGATACCACGCTCTTTCTCTTCGGGAGCTTTGTCGATCTGATCGAAAGCAACAGCCGTGCCGCCCTGTCGGACAGCGAGAACGCTGGTGATGGCAGCGGTCAGAGTGGTTTTGCCGTGGTCAACGTGACCGATGGTGCCGATGTTGCAGTGCGGTTTTGTTCTGTCAAAATGCGCTTTTGCCATTGTTTGTTTTCCTCCTTAAATAAATTGGATTACAACCTTTTTAACTATAAGCTGCAGATGACTGTCTACTTATTTAAGGTTATTCTGAACAGTCACTGTTCCACATTATAATCAACTGTCCTCAGGATTTCAATAACGAAATCCACAAAAATTGTGACAAAAATGTGTTTGTATTACTGCAGCCTGATTTTTGCTTCTCCTGATGCCGTAAAATCACGCCCGATCAGGATCCGGACAAAGGCTTTTGAAGTGTTTTTACCGTCCATCCGGATAATGGCGGGAATCTTTCGTGATTTACCGTACATTCAGGATCTTGTCCGAAACGTTCTTCGGAACCGGCTCATAGCGGTCGAAGAACATGGAGTAGTTGCCGCGGCCCTGAGTCTTGGACCTGAGGTCTGTCGCGTAGCCGAACATCTCGGAGAGCGGGACGAATCCCGTCACCTTGCGGCCGCCGCCGATATCATCCATGCCGCTGACGCGTCCGCGCCGGGAATTGATATCCCCGATGACGTCTCCCATGTATTCCTCGGGCATAGTCACCTCGACGCGCATGATGGGCTCAAGCAGCACCGGATCCGCCTTCTTCATGGCTTCCTTGAAGCACAGGGATCCTGCGATGTGGAAAGCCATTTCAGAGGAGTCAACCTCATGATACGATCCATCGTATACCGTGGCGTGGATGCCGACCACAGGGAATCCGCCGAGCGCGCCTGCCCTCATGGCCTCCGAAATGCCCGCGCCGATCGGTGCGATGTACTCCTTCGGTATATTGCCGCCGACGACCTCGGAATCAAACTTGTACAGCTCTTCCCCGTTGGCGTCCATCGGCTCGAAGCGGACCTTGCAGTGGCCGTACTGGCCGCGTCCGCCGGTCTGCTTCGCATATTTGTAGTCCTGGTCGACGCTCTTTGTGAACGTCTCTTTATAGGCGACCTGAGGGGCGCCTACATTTGCTTCCACCTTGAACTCGCGCAGAAGCCTGTCGACGATGATCTCAAGATGAAGCTCGCCCATGCCCGCGATGATCGTCTGGCCGGTCTCCTTGTTTGTGTGCTGGCGGAAGGTGGGATCCTCCTCCGCGAGCTTTGCAAGAGCTTCGGCCATCTTTCCCTGTCCGGCTTTCGTCTTCGGCTCGATCGCCAGCTCGATGACCGGCTCAGGAAACTCCATGGACTCAAGAATGACAGGATGCGCCTCATCGCAGATGGTATCACCCGTCGTGGTGAACTTCAGGCCGACCGCCGCGGCGATATCGCCCGAATATACCTGCTCCAGCTCGGCGCGCTTGTTGGCATGCATCTGAAGGATACGCCCCAGGCGCTCCTTCTTGTCCTTCGTGGCGTTGAGGACGTAGGATCCCGAATGGGCCACACCCGAATAAACGCGGAAGAAAGCGAGCTTTCCGACAAAGGGATCCGTCATGATCTTGAATGCCAGAGCGGAGAAAGGCTCCGAATCGGAGGAGTGGCGCTCCACCTCGTTGCCCTTCATATCCACGCCCTTGATGGACGGAATATCCGTAGGGGCAGGCATGAACTCCACGACCGCATCGATCAGCTTCTGCACGCCCTTGTTGCGGTAAGCGCTTCCGCAGCATACCGGAATGGCCGTACAGTCGCAGGTCGCCTTGCGAAGAACCGCCTTGAGCTCCTCGGTTGTGGGCTCTTCGCCCTCGAGGAATTTCTCGGTCAGGTCATCGTCGAGCTCGCAGATCTTTTCGACCAGCTCAGCCCTGTAGATCTCCGCATTGTCCCGGACCTCCTCCGGAATCTCGCAGATCGTGATGTCGTCACCCTTGTCGTCGTTATAAATATAGGCTTCCATCTCGAACAGGTCGACGAGCCCCCGGAAGGTCTCCTCCGCCCCGATCGGGATCTGGATCATGATCGCGTTCTTGCCGAGCCTGTCCCGGATCTGCTGAACGCTGCCGAAATAATCCGCTCCGATCACATCCATTTTGTTGATGAACGCCATACGCGGAACATGATAGGTGTCCGCCTGGCGCCATACGTTTTCCGACTGAGGCTCGACGCCGCCCTTCGCGCTGAACACGCCCACCGCACCGTCCAGAACACGCAGGGAACGCTCGACTTCAACTGTGAAGTCGACGTGTCCGGGCGTATCAATGATATTGATCCTGCATTCCTTTTCACCCGCCTTGGGCTTCATATGGTCGTGCAGTGTCCAGTGACAGGTGGTCGCCGCCGAAGTGATCGTGATACCGCGCTCCTGCTCCTGCTCCATCCAGT
>DEPS01000187.1:9952-10139 GCA_002358875.1 Lachnospiraceae bacterium UBA3386
CCGATCTTATAATTGACGCCGGTATAATACAGGATACGCTCCGTGAGCGTAGTCTTGCCCGCGTCGATGTGGGCCATAATGCCGATATTCCTGGTCCTTTCCAGTGGGTATTCTCTCTTAGACACTTTTCTCCTCCTTCCGGAGCCCGCGCCCGAATATCCGTGCCCGGCAGCCCATCATGCTGCGG
>DEPS01000192.1 GCA_002358875.1 Lachnospiraceae bacterium UBA3386
ATGGAGTCGATGGCCTTGATGCCCGTCTGCAGCGGCTCCTTGACCGGCTGGCGGTCAATGATGCCGGGCGCGGGAGATTCGACTGCGCGGAACTCGGTGGTGGCGATCGGACCTGCGCCGTCGATAGGCTGACCGATCGCGTTGACGACACGGCCGACCATGGCTTCGCCCACGGGTACGGAAACGACGCGTCCCGTGCGCTTTACGGTCTGCCCTTCGCTGATCCCCGTGTCCTCGCCGAAAAGAACGGCGGAGACACTGTTCTCCTCGAGGTTCTGAGCCATGCCGAACGTGCCGTCTTCAAATTCCAGAAGCTCGCCCGCCATACAGTTCACCAGCCCGCTGACCCTTGCGATACCGTCGCCGACCGTGAGGACGGTGCCGGTCTCGTTCTGGATGATCGCATTTTCATAATATTTGATCTGACTGCGGATCACCTGGGAAATCTTCTCTGGTTTTAATTCCATTGCTATTCCTCTATGTTGTATTGATCTGCAAAAAGCGCCGGGACGCTTTTCTTTTTGATCCTGCGCGCACCTTATACAGGCAGGATCAGAAAGCTTACGCTTCTTCCGGCCGCCAGGTGCAGTTTACAAAACGGTTTCAGTGACTCTCCTGCGGAGTTCATCCAGCCTGCCGCCGACGGTCCCGTCATAGAGTTTTCCGTCGAGCTCGACGGAAAGGCCTCCAATGACTTTTCCGTCCACCTTCTGGGTGAGCAGTACCTTCTTCCCGCTGATTTTCTCAAGCCTGGCCTGCAGCGCCTCAAGCTGTTCCTTCGTGAGCGGAACGGCGCTGGTCACGGTCGCCTCGGAGATCCCGTGATTCCTGTTGTAGGAGGACCGGTATGCGCTGCAGCAGGTCGAAAAGCCGCGCAGCATCCCCTTCTCCACGAGGAGCTTGAGGAAGTTCAGCAGATAAGGATGGATCTGTCCGCGGAAAGCCTCGTCCAGCAGCTGAATACGGTTTTTGGCGGGGATGGACGGTTCGCAGAGGAGGGTGATATAGTCGGGGTTTTCGGCAAAAATACCGCGCACCGCCGTGATCTCCTCCATGATCTGTCCGTCAGCCTTCTCCTCAGCAGCCAGATCGTACAGGCTCTGCCCGTAAAGACCCCATGCTGTTGTCATGATGCCTCTCCTACATTCTTAATAAAATCTTCAATAAGCCTCTTGTGATCGGCCTCGTTGATCTCTTTCTCAACGACCTTGCCGGCGATGTCCATCACCAGTCCGCCGATCTCGTTCTTGGCCTCGTTGACCGCCTTCTTGCGCTCCTGAGCAATGTCGGCTTCCGCCTGCGCCTTGAGGCCGGCCGCCTTTGCCTGGGCTTCGCGAACCACCTCGTCGGCACGGGTCTGTGCCTCCTTCTGGGCGCTCTGCACGATCCTGGCTGCCTCATCGCGGGCCTTCGCGATGTCTGCCTCGTACTTGCCCTTCAGATTATCAGCTTCTTCTTTCGCCTGCCGCGCGTCGCGGATCTCCTGATCCGTCTGCGCCCTCCTCTTCTCGAGGATATCGTTGACCGGCTTAAAAAGGAATTTTTTGATCAAAAACAGCTGGATCATCAGGTTCAGGAACTGGGCGATCATAGTCCACGGCACAAGTGTTACCAGTGGCTGTGTATTCATGTAATCCCTCCCGTTTCAGAAGACCTTGGCTACATCAAAAATATGTCATCAGCCAAGGTAGCCCATGAACATGCCGGGCGCGACGAAGATCAGGAGCAGGCCGGTAACGAAACCGTAGATACCGGTTGTTTCCGCGATCGCGCAGCCCAGAAGCATTGTGCTGGTGACGTCACCCTTGCACTCGGGCTGACGGCCGATGGCTTCAAGAGCCTTTGCAGCCGCGTTGCCTTCAC
This sequence comes from Lachnospiraceae bacterium UBA3386, assembly GCA_002358875.1. GTDB lineage: Bacteria > Bacillota > Clostridia > Lachnospirales > Lachnospiraceae > CAG-791. The sequence goes on from DEPS01000192.1 coordinate 1,864, forward strand.
CGATACCAGGGCCGATACCTGCGATCAGAGCGCAGCCCGCGCCGATGCCGCAGCCAGCCAGTGCGATACCTTTTGCCAGAAATTGCATTTCAGTCATGATTGTTCTCCTTTGGAATCGTTTTTTTCATGAAATGATTTGGGTCAAAACCAAAATCTGACCCGTTAATAGTGATTTGGTAATAAAAACTGTGCATTTACCGCCGGATCGAAGGTGTTTTTATCCCTCGGCGGCGTTCGCGATGTACATGATCGTCAGCATCGTGAAAATGAACGCCTGCATGCAGCCCGTGAACCAGTCAAAGTAGACCGACAGGACAGCAGGAAGACCGACGCTCAGGATCGGTATGTGGCTCAGGAATTCGCCCACAGCGCCGGGGATCAGCCCCAGAAGCGCGCCGGAAGCGATCGCCAGCGCCGCATAGATCAGGCCGTTGATGACGATGCCCGACAGGATGTTGCCGAAATGACGGCATGCCATACTGACAGGCGTCGCAAGCTCGGACAGGATGTTGAAGGGCGTCATAACGGGAATCGGCTGTGTGAATCCCTTCATGTAGCCCAGCACGCCGCCGGCCTTGATCTTGTTTGCCGTGATCATGATAAAGACCACGATCGCCCAGGATGCTTCCGTCGACAGATCTGCCGTCGGGCTCCTGAAGATCGGGATCAGGCTGATCAGATTCGAAACAATACTCGTCGCAAAGATTGTGGAAACAAACGGGATCAGACCGTCGAACTTCGTCCCTCCCGTATTATTCCGAACCAGGTTGGTCGCGGCCTCCACGATCATCTCCGCGACTGCCTGCCGCTTCGAGATCTTCTCAACCTTCAGGTCATGCGTCAGGAAAATGCACAGTCCCGTGATGATGAGCATTACGATCCAGCTCACTACCAGCGTCTCCGTGATCAGGATATCCCCAAGAACAGGGATCCCTGTCGGAATCGTCGCGAATATCTTCGCACCGGAAATGTCAAATTCCATATAAAAAACCTCACCTCCTCCTTCATTATTTTATTCCTTGTTATTAATTGTCTGTTAGCTGCTTCGGTTGGTTTTTCTTATCCCCTTTTATTACCTGTTTCATAATTATAATGTAAGGGTCAAAAACTGCGGCTTTGAGCCCCGTCAGCACATTTATCTATAAAAAAGCTGACAACAGGGAAAATGCCTTCAAGGTTTCAACTGTCTTCAGCTCTCTTATGGATCTTCTTCAGCCGGCTTTTCTTCAGCCGGATCTCCCCGTTCAGTTATCCTTCAACGGGATTTTTTTCGACCTGTTCTTTTTCGACCGGATCATTATCAGCCGGCACCCCTTCAGAATGAGCGTCTTTCCTGCTCCCGGGCTTCTCTTTCCCGACCCCAAGTTTAATTCCCCGGATCTTTATCACAAAACTCGGGAAAAAAAGCGGGATGATCCCCGCCGCATAATTGAAGATCGGAGCGAATATGGCAATGATGATCCAGGCTCCCCGCATCAGCATGCGGTTACGGTAACTGACCCGCATCATGCGAAGGGCATCATCCTTGTTTTCGACGTTCACAACGCTCTGTACCGTCAGCGCCATGAGGAAAAAATTCCCGACCGCGACCGCGCCCCCGCACAGTGCGCCCAGGACGACCCGATAATCGAATTTCACGGAAGACTCCGGGAAAATCAGATAAAAAACCCAAAACAACAGGATCAGGATAACACATCCGATCCCGGTTCCTGCCGCGACGGCTTCTGTTTCTTTTTTTACAGCATTTTGTAGTTTCATCTATATCTATTCCAGTCGTTTAATCAGTTGTGTTCATTGAATGCATGCTCATAAGGGCCTCTCTCACGCTTTTTTTCCTTTTTCGTGACAGACAGATATACCTTGTATGCTGTCATGAAAGAGGCTCCCAGCCCCAGGATCATTCCGGGAAGGTAGATCCAGAGCGGCGCATGAAATTTTTTGCAGGCGAAATAACACGCGAAAAGACACATCAGGACGGGCGTCGCCAGCGACAGCCCAAGCTGCCCGAGCAGTGTAAGCTGAGCGAGGATTTCATTCCACTTGACCATGCTTCCTCCAATGACTGCCGCTGCCCGATCCTGTGTTTTCCCCCTTCTTAAACAGAGAAGGGTATGGCCGGACGCGGCTTAATATATCATACACGTTTTCCGTCAAAAGGGCAAGCGGCACCGATTCGGGTTTAAAAAATCGGCGCATCATCGTTACTATTCACGGTGTTTTTAAGTATTCCTTTTGTCTGCCTCT
>DEPS01000101.1:0-19216 GCA_002358875.1 Lachnospiraceae bacterium UBA3386
CCTGCGCACAAATTAAATTGTAATTCCGGACCATCGAAGAAGCTTCAAATGTTGTCCGGGAAGTGGAACCGACGGGGCTCGAACCCATGACCTCCCGCACGTCAAGCGGACGCTCATCCCAGCTGAGCTACGGTTCCATCCATTGGCTTTCTTTGTTTCTTTTGTTTCCCGGCCGCCAACAAAAGCCATTATATATGACCTTCTCTGGTAATGCAAGCCTTTTTTTAAAATTTTTTAAAGTTTTTTTTGTTCTGTTACTGCACCTTCGCATCGTCAAGAAAATGTGTTAGTATAAGGTCTTAGTACTTCTCTTTCATAGCACACTGTCTATTCAAAAGCAAGGATTGTTCAACTATTCGGAGTTCTTCATGATTCACTGCCTGAAAAAAGCTGATTTTCTGCTCTTTTTCTTCTTTCTTGCATCTGCCGCCCTGATTGCCGCCCTGCCTTATGTGCGCTCCGCCTCTTCAGCAGGCTCAAGGACCGGAACCGGCTCTGTCGCAGATTCCAGCACAGATACAGCCTCTGACAGCAGTCAGAAAGTGAAGATCATGTGCAGAGGGGAATTGATCGGCCTTTATCCCCTTGACAGGGATGAGGATATCGAGATCCTCCGCGATGGGCATAGGAACCTGGTATCCATCAGGGACAGGGCGGTCCATATGGAGGAATCTGACTGTAAAAATCAGGTCTGCGTAAATACGGGAACGATCTCCCGCACGGGAGAGCTCATCGTGTGCCTGCCCAACCAGGTCATTGTGGAGATCATCCGCAGCACGGAAGGAAGTGATGATAATGAAGAGATCGATGCCGTCGTCAAATGAGGGAGCGGGAACTGCCGCGCGCAGAGTCGCTCTGACGGGGCTCCTCGCTGCTCTTGCCCTGATCTTTTCCTATGTAGAAGCCCTCTTTCCCCTTAACGCCGGTATTCCGGGGATCAAGCTCGGCCTTGCCAACCTCGTCCCTCTTCTCGTCCTCTACCGTCTGGACGCGAGGTACGCAGCCTGTGTAAATCTCCTTCGTGTGGTTCTTGCAGGCCTTTTGTTTACAGGCGCCTTCGCAGCCCTCTATTCCCTCTGCGGCTGCGCGGCCAGCTTCCTGTGTATGTACCTGCTCAAAAAGACCGGTCTGTTCTCAATCATCGGTGTGAGCATGGCCGGCGGAGTGATGCACAACGCGGGGCAGCTGGCCGTGGCCATAGTTACAGTCTCCGGCCCTCAGCTTATACACTACCTGCCTGTTCTGATCCTCTCCGGGATGGCAGCTGGTATCATTGTGGGAATCGGGACATATATTCTGTCCGACAGGATTCCGGCAAAGTTTTTCCGTTAGTCCTCTTCGTGCGTCATGCCGGCATCCCATGTTTTTTTACAGCCTCATTGCGTAACTGCTCCAAATGAAGTACAATAGGCTGATACAGTCATGGATTAATAAAAGGACAGGAGACGGCTCCTGTATTGAAACCGGATCAGTATCGCTTTGGAAAGGAGAATCCATGTTATGGACAGACAGAACCTGACCCTCCTCACCGATCTCTATGAGCTGACGATGATGCAGGGTTATTTCAAGAACAAGGAAGAGAACCGCACAGTTATCTTTGATGCCTTCTATCGCACGAACCCCTTCGGAGGCGGCTATGCCATCATGTGCGGTGTCGAGCAGCTGGTCCGCTATGTGCAGGACCTGCATTTTTCCAGACAGGACATTGATTATCTTCGGAGCCTGGGAATTTTTGATGCGGATTTTCTTGATTATCTTGCGGATTTCCGTTTTACCGGCGATATTTACGCGATTCCCGAAGGAACACTGATGTTCCCCCGCGAGCCGATGGTGAAGGTCATTGCTCCGATCGCACAGGCGCAGCTCATGGAAACTGCGATCCTTAACATTATCAACCACCAGAGCCTGATCGCTGCCAAAGCGGCGCGCATCTGCTATGCGGCGCGCGGAGACGGTGTCATGGAATTCGGTCTTCGCAGGGCGCAGGGGCCCGACGCGGGCACCTACGGGGCGCGCGCGGCTGTCATCGCGGGCTGCGTGGGCACTTCCAACGTGCTTTGCGGCGAGCTTTTCGACGTGCCGGTCAAGGGAACTCACGCCCACAGCTGGATCATGAGCTTCCCGGATGAGCTGACCGCCTTCAAGACCTACGGCGAGCTGTATCCCAACGCCTGCATCCTGCTCGCGGACACCTATGACACGCTCAAATCCGGTGTTCCCAACGCCATCAAGACCTTCCAGTACCTTCGTGACAAGGGGATCCTCGGCAAGGGCTACGGCATCCGTCTTGACAGCGGCGACCTTGCGTATATTTCCAAGAAGGCAAGGAAAATGCTCGATGACGCAGGCTTCCCGGACGCCATCATCTCCGCTTCCAATGACCTCGACGAGCACCTGATCGATTCCTTAAAGAGCCAGGGCGCGACGATCACCGCCTGGGGTGTAGGCACGAATCTGATCACGGCTAAGGACAATCCTTCCTTCGGCGGCGTCTATAAGCTGGCCGCTATCCAGAATGATGACGGAACCTTCGTCCCCAAGATCAAGCTTTCCGAGAACACCGAAAAGGTCACAAATCCCGGAAACAAGAAGATCTACCGTGTATATAACGAGCCTGAGCATAAGATCCAGGCGGACCTCATCTGTCTCGATGATGAAGTCTTCACCGATACCGATACGATCACTCTTTTCGATCCCGCGGAGCCCTGGAAGAAGACCAAGCTCCATCCCGGTGAGTTCTCTCTTCGGGAGCTCATGGTCCCGCTCTTCAAGGACGGAAAGTGTGTCTATGAGTCACCTAAGACCATGGATATCAGGGCTTACTGCATGAAGGAGCAGGAGACTCTCTGGGACGAATCCCGCCGTCTCGTGAACCCTCATCAGGTCTATGTCGATCTCTCACAGAAGCTGTATGACAACAAGCTCCGTCTCCTTGATGAGATCACAGAGCAGAAAATGAAGATGCATGAAGACTGAACGAGGTCTCAGAGCAAAATAAAGATGCCTGAGGACTGAATCAGATCTCAGATCAATAAAAATGATGCTTGAGGACTGGATCAGATCTCAGATCAATAAAAATGATGTTTGAGAACCGAATCAGATCTCAGATCAGGAACAAGCAGCCCTGGAACTTAAAAGGGCTGAGGAAAACTTATCATAAAAACAGGCCGGCTTCAGCATCTTGCTAAAGCCGGTCTTTTTTGTTTTCAGCCTGTCATTTTTCCGGCTGCGCAATTGCTCGCACGGTAACTACTAAGGCCTCTTCTCCATCTGTTTTTTTCTGCCGGAGGGCATCGCTGATCAGGATAGTTGTGAGATCGCGGTTGACCGGGTTCTTTCCCTGACCTTCATCCGGCTCATCTAAAGCTTTGTTGTCTTTGAGAACACCGTCAATTTCCCAGCCCGCAAACCTGTATCCCTCCTGCACACATGCCCGGGCTGTAAATGAAGTCCCGGTATAATACGTGCCGGTCCAGGTCTGTCCGGATTTAAGGGACTGGATCTTTTTATCTGGTGATATGCCGCAGTCATCGTTCCAGGCGACACAAACGCCTTCTCCGGCCTCGATTCGGACTGTATACCTCTCTGTCAGCCCCATGTATTTTTCAATGTCCGCCCGGTACAGCTCCTCCTTTTCTCTGACATTCTGTTTCGTAACCTCAGCTGTGTGCTCCATCTCCGACCAGAAATCCTCCCCGTAATCAAGAAGATATTCCCGTTTGATGCTGCCGTACAGTTTATCGAGCACAGCACAGGCATGGTCGGGCTTAAAGCATGTATTAAGAAGGTCGTCTACATAAGTCAGGAAAGTATCGCGATATTTTTTACATTCCATGACGTGGTGGAAGGTCGCGCCTTTATCCTTCATAAGGTAGTCGACCAGTTCCGTCGACCATCGTGTCGGATCGCCGTGAAGATTGTTGGACAGGATCTGATCCATGTCGTCGAGGACGAAGCGGATCCGCCCGTCTGTATAGGGATTATCCGGGTCCTGCTCTCCCAGATAACGCCAGATCGTCACGTTGTTGAAGGGCCAGTCCGCATTGTTTAAGAGGACTTCAAGGGCAAAATAGAACAAGTAGTTGTCCATGTCAACCGCCTGTTCGAGCGCCTCCTGTCTGGCAGGATCTGTCAGGTCAGAGGCAAACAGCTTCAGAATCTTTGCTTTGGTATAAACATCCACATCGCTGCCGCTGTATTTTTCCATGGCTTTCGAGACGTTCAGACCGAAAAGGCTGCACAGGTATTCCTTGTCGGCGCTGGGCGTGATGTCGCAGACCGTGTAAAACTCCCCGTTGAGGAACATGACACCGGGCCGGTTTTCAGTCAGGCCGTAAAAACCGCACTCATCGGTCAGTTCTTTTGCAAACTGATTGCGGACGCTGCGGATATGATAGGTCGGCACGCCATGAGACCGGAACTTGATCTTCTTAAAGAGGCTGACCTCGCGGGCAGCCCTTCCTTCTCCTTCGTCTGCCTCCCCAGTTCCGGAAGAAGCAGGGGAAAAAATGTCCAGCGAAAAATAATCACCGGAGGATCCCCGCGCTTTGGAAGCCTCGGCACGGAAGGACCTGGTTGACAGGTTCCTCGAGCTGTATCCGGAAATATTAAGCCCCGTATCCTCTTCCAGAAGGACATCTCCCTTTCCCGAAAACAGCGTTACGTGTCCGTTCTTGACCCAGTCATCCCCCTGCTGGAAATAATTTCCGGCCCGGTCCGGGCGGACACCCTTATCGATGTCTGTCTGATAATGGCTTCCCTTTACCATGATTCCCTTTTCATAGTCGAAAAGATTGGCCGAATCCGTCACAACGCTGGCAATAAAGACATCCTGATATCTCTGTGCCGCACCAGGTCCGATCACATAGGTCCTGGTCTGCACAGGGCTTTTGTCCTCTCCCTGTATCAGACAGGCACGGACAGGAACCACGCAGATATCGTCTTTTACACGTTCCGGACGTACACCGTCATCGGAAGCTGCCGTCCAGATCTCCTCCAGCCAGGCACTCCGGCCGTCCTCTATGGTCGGATTTGTCTCAGGAACGTTCTTTTCTTCTTTCCCGGAGATTTCCTTCTCTTCTGCCCCGGAGACGGCGCTCTTTTCTGTTCCGGAGAGATCTTCCTCCTCAGTTCCGGATCCGGCAGCGGCCTGCTTCTCCTGCTCCAGACGATCCGCCTCTGCCTTCTCAATCGCTTTTGCAATCGCTTTCCGGCGTCCATCTTCCCGGCGCTCCGCTTCCTTTAATGCTTCTTTATAAGCCTCTTTGAGATCTATCCCGCCCTCATAAAGCAGGCTTTCCTCCGTCGGCTCATCTCCATTGAGCGTATAGCGGATCTCGATATTGCTGTCTTTCGGGATACTGTCCGAAGCTGTCAGACTGAGGACAAATCCCTCTTCGAAAAAGCCGCTCTCCTCGCCAAAAGACAATGCGGCTGCACCTTCTTCCATTCCGGCCAGGGCTGCACGGAGCGTCCTCTTACTCTCCTGTACAAAACATAAAATAAGGAGGACAGCCATGAGAACTGTCAGACCGGCCGCATAAAGATAAGCCCACTGTCTGGTTCTGCGTCCTCCAGGCGGAAAATGGCGGCTTGAACCTTTCATTTATCAATCCTTCCTCAATCTATCCTGTCTGATCGGTCCTCTCTCATCTCGTACAGGGAATACCTGTTTTTTCAGTATCAAATGCAACAGAGTCAAGTACAACACGAGTATCAGGGTCATAGACCACAATATTGAATCCCCGCTGGTTAAGGGCATATTCCACACCCCCTATCTTAACGGAGGCCTCATTCCCCCGCTTTTTTGCGGCGCTTGTGAGGCTGACACTGATGCTGTCGATTTCCCCCTTGTACTGATCATTGCCGTTTCCACCAATGGCTTCGTACAGACTTCTGTTCTTTCTGGATACTCCCAGAAAGGTGTGGTATCCGTCATCCAGAAGGACGTCAGTATCATGAAAACCAAGTGCCTGAAGCTGGGCTGCATTGTCAACAGACAGTTTTTCCCCGGGCATACCCTTGACAGCCACAAATACCGCAATATCCTGTTTTTCTTCAATCCCCCTCAAAAGTTCAAGATAATCCGGGAAAGAATTTGTCTTCCTGAGCGTATCCACCCACTCCTTTTGGGGATCATCCGTCTTCTCGAACCGCTTGTAGATCTTGTAGTCCCCTTCTTCGCTGTTCGCGATCCAGTGGTAGCCATGTGAGGTGATGAATTCCATCATCCTCTCAGGATCCGTATCTCCCTGTATGATGAGCTTTGGAGGATTCGCCTCCAGCTCCGCATAGTATTCATCATTCCTTTCAGGATCTACAGCAGCGAAGGCATGCTGAAAAGTATATTTTGATGCAGAGAGCCTTTCGGACTTTCCGTACAGAATGTCGTAAAGACCATGAACAGTGATCTTGTCTTCCTCAGTGGTGTTTTTGGCTATAATATCAAGCATTCCCTGAAGATTGGAGGAAAGAGCCGTATTCCCCGATGAATAATCCTGGAAATATTCAATAGCTTTATCTGCCTTTGTAAACAGAACCGGAGCGGCATAAATGCAGACCAGCCAGGCAAGTCCCAGCAGCAGCACTCCTGACCGGTAAAGCGGGTTTTCAGGCCCGCTGCGCGAGGCTCCCGCATATGCTGCCTCTGAACATCCAAAGCCTCCATCTGTGGAATCTGCGTCCGCCCCTCCAGCGGCTGCAGCTGCCGCACGTATGGCAAATGCCGCCAGAGGCCAGGTGAGAGACACAAACAGGGACGCGCCGTAATGCCTGTATGTCCGGCCGGCCATAGCGGCCACAGCGGCAGACAGGATAATATATGTCAGGTATGAGGCATGGAAAAATCTGTTCGACCTGTCCAGGCAAAGGAGCGCCACGCATAAAAACAGGCAGAACAGCACAAGCGGTTTATTAAAAAAGAACAGCATAGCCCTTGCTTTTGCCGACATACTCTCAAAAAAAGTGGTGCCTGTATAGGATCTGGTATACTTCATGTTAAACACGAAATAATCGTCAAGAAAATCCTTCCATGCCCCGCCCCGTATCAGCCACAGGCTGACGGGAACCACGACAGCCATGCATCCCGCCAGAAAAAAAGCGAGAAAATTGAATATCTTCGGGATCGTCTTTTCCCTGATATTCCTGATCAGGACAGCAATACAGAAAACGAACCACACAGAGATCATCTGCGCCTTAATCAACAGAACGCACCCGAAACAGGCTCCTGTCACAAGAAGCCTGAAGGCGGAAATTTTATCAAAAAGAAAATAGTCAATAAAAATATATAGAGCGGCAGCCAGAAAAGGGATAGCTATGTTTTCCGGAGAAATGTTCTCAATCGCATAGTCGAAGGAGGCGGCAGAAATGACCAGCATCAGAAGTGCCGAAATGCCCCGGGAGCAGAATTTACGGAAAATCATCCAGAATGCAGAGAGAGCAACAAACAGCAGAACAAAATACAGGACCCACACGCCCCGCCAGGACGCGATCCTCCTGCCCACAAGAAAAATAAGATACACCAGGGGTCCCTTGTGATCAAAGGTGTCCTTATACGGCATATATCCCAGGTCGATCATCCATGCCACATATTTATAGACGGAAGCATCCACCCATGTCTCGCCGTTCCCCCAGATGCTGTCAGAATTCTGCACTGCGATCAAGAACGTGAGAATGAACAGATATGCTGCCGTCAGCGCGCGGAAAAACAAATCCGGAAAAAACGACTTTTTCTTCACTTTTAACCTTTCCTAAGCAAAACTGCCTGTTCTCACAGCTGCTGTTCACGCCCTCCTGAGGGCGCGAACAGCAGCTTGCGAAAATCCCATTCCCCAAAGCGCAGCTTTATCAGCGCTAACGCGATGGGATTTCGCCGTTCAACTCAGGGTTTTTGCGCTGAGAAACGCGCAAAAATCCCTCCAATTCGGTGCACCGTGGACTGTAACTTATACCCCATGCCGCACGCCAGTGCGGCATCCCGAGGAGAAATCCGCGTACATGAAATGCAAAGCATTTCATGTTGCGGTTCTCTCCGATGGGATCAGGCAATTTGGGCCGCGTAAGCGGCACAAATGCGGTTTAAATGTTTTGCCATCGGGCAAAACATTTAAACTTCACATACCTTTTTTAAACCGGGAAAAATCCCCCAGGGCCTTCAAGCCAATCTTCGTGATTGCAGAGACATTAATAGAATTTTTCCCTCCCTGCCGTGGCTTAAAAGAAATCTCACGAAAGACGAGCCTGTCCTGATAATGTGAGAAAAAGGCAGTCAGCATAATATTGGGGATATTGTAATCCTCCGGAAAACGATCCAGATACTTCTCGAGAACGGAAGCCTTCATCAGTCTGAAGGGCGCGTTGGCATCAGGCACCCTGACACCGAAGTACAGACGCAGAAGAAGACAGACGACCTGTTCGACCAAAGCCCTGGATCTGCCGTCTCCCCTGATGCGCCTGTTTCCCAGGACCACATCATATTTTTTTCTCAGCTTCCAGAAAGACCTGAACTCGGAAGGATCCGTCTGTCCGTCCGAATCCGTCTGGAAAACATAGTCCGCGCCCCGTGAAACCGCAAGCCTGTACAGAGCGATCAGCTTCGGTCCGTGCTGTCTGGGTGTATTTTCCAGAATCTCCAGCATGGGAAGCTCTCCCCTGAGGCGGGTCAGAATCTCATGGGTCTGATCCTGGCTGCCGCTGTCCGCGATCACCAGGCGGGAGTCCTGTGACTTTCCATCCAGCAGGGGATACCAGTCCCTGACGACCGCCTCGATATTCTCCTCTTCATTATAGGCCGGCATAACGATATAAAGTGAATCCATAATTTATCCTTTTTTCTCCGCCGCCTGATTTCCGGAGAATTCCGATGGCTGATTTCCGGAGAATTCCGATGGCTGATTTTCAGAGAATTCTGTCGGCTGATTTTGGGAAGTCTCCTCAGGTTTTATTTCCTTAAACTCTTCAGACTGTTTCTCCCGAAAACGGACTGCTTTTCTTTCAAAGAATTTCCTGCCGGAAAACGCCATAAGAGGGAATACATTAAAGCTGAAATCAACCAGATGATGCTCCATAATGCAGATCAGTGCAGCGATCACCATGATTGCGGAATAAACATACTGCCGGTTCACAAAACACCTGACCTGTGCACAGGTCAGTACGATCAGGATCAGAAGAAACAGTATTGCTCCCCCGAACAGATAAAGGCGGATATAGGAACAGTCAATAAAAAAATACCTGTTCCAGTCAGGCAGGTTTGTCGTCCTGCCTCCGAAGCTGTGCTCTTTGATCTTTGTGCCAAAAAAGGAGAACGGATTTTCCTCAAGCGCGCGAAGGCTCAGCTCCAGGCGCTTGGCAATAGTGTGTCCCAGCGGTTTGATCTTTGGACTGTCAGACGGGATAAAAAACGTCGCGGCAAAAGAAAATGCGGCGCAGGCCGGAAAAGAAAAGCACAAGAGTGCAAAAGCCGCCCTGACTGCCCTCCTGATCTTTTTGCCCGGGATCAGTCTCCTGAAAGGCTTCTGCTTCAAAAAACGACTGGAAACGATCAGCGCGATCAGAAGAACCGCGCAGATCAGATCCGTCTTTCCTCCCGTTTTCCACATATAAAGCAGGCCGAAGATAAGGACCGCATAATCCGCCTTTCTGAAAGACGAAAAGCGGAGCATGGCATAGGACAGCATAAGAAACAGGATATGGGCAGCACAGTCCGTGCAGTACACCATACCAAAGGAATGGCGCCCTCCTCTGTAGACAAGATCCTCGATGATCCCCAGCCTGCATCCCGCATAGGCGGCCGCCATTGCAAGACACCCTGCCACAAACGAAATATAGAGGATCTTGCGGAAGGATCTTCCCGTTGCCCCGACGATCAGCACGCACAGGACAAAATAGGAAAACTTCTGCCCTCCTATCTTGTAAGAAGAATAGCCTGCGATCAGAAGAATCGTCTCAAAGACTGCAAGCTGGACGCTCTCCTGCGCCAGCATGGCAGTGACCGCACAAAGAAGGGCGGAAAAAACAGCGAAGTGATAACATTGTGTCATCGACTCTTTGAACGAGTCCGTCATCACCTTCGAAAACATTGTTGAATCCGAAACAAAGACCCAGGTGAAGCAGAAGGCAAAGGCCGGGTAAAACAGGATATCCGTCAGGCCGCGCATAACGCTGGATGTCTTTCCTGACAGGATACCCTGCCTCAGCCAAAGGACTGCTTCTTCTTTCAGGGCCTCTCCCCTTTTTCCCGCAGGGATCCCCTGTGATGACCACAGAACGATCTTATCCTCATGATTTTCAGTCTCATGATCATTGCTGTTGAGATTCCCCGGTAAGTGCATCTGCAGTCCGCCCTCTCTTGTTTATCAATATTTTGTTCAGTCAATATCCCTGATCATGGCATGCCACTCCTGCAGGGGCAGGATAAGACCCTTGCCCTTGCGCTTTAAGTGGCTGATGCCCTCGGCCGCCGCAAGGCCCGCAGCCGCCGTAGTCACATAAGGAATCTTGGCCTTGATCGCCGCCTTGCGCAGGTAGCTGTCGTCGTGGCGGGCGCCCTTGCCCATGGGGGTGTTTACGATCATCTGGATCTGGCCGTTGGTGATCAGATCCAGGATGTTGGGACGGCCCTCGTAATTCTTTTTGACGCGTGTGACAGGGATACCCGCCTGGGCGATGACCCTGGAGGTCTGATCGGTCGCCAGGATCTTGAAACCGGCCTCGTGGAAGCGGCGGGCGATCTCCGGTGCATAGGGCCTGTCGGGGGCGCTGACCGTGATCAGGACGGTTCCTTCAAGGGGAAGGACCATCTTTGCAGCCTCCTGGGCCTTATAGAAGGCACCGCCGGTGGAGCGGGAAATGCCCAGGACTTCGCCCGTGGAGCGCATTTCGGGTCCGAGGATGGGGTCGACCTCCGGGAACATGTTGAAGGGGAAGACGGCTTCCTTGACGCCGTAGTAAGGAATATCCTTCTCCTTGAGATCCGGGACAGGGGACTTGCGTCCTGTCAGCTCCGCTGTGATGATCTCTGTTGCAATGGGCACCATGCGGATACCGCAGACCTTGGATACAAGCGGGACGGTGCGGGAAGCGCGGGGATTTGCCTCAAGGACAAAGACCACGTCGTCCTCGATGGCGTACTGCATGTTCATCAGGCCGACGACATGCATTTCCTCTGCGATCTTCCTTGTATACTCGCGGATGGTCGCCAGGTTCTTCTCGGAAATGTGGCGCGAGGGGATGATACAGGCGGAGTCGCCGGAGTGGATACCGGCAAGCTCGATGTGCTCCATGACCGCGGGCACAAAGGCATGTGTGCCGTCGCAGATGGCGTCAGCCTCGCATTCCATGGCATTGTGCAGGAAACGGTCGATCAGGATCGGCCGGTCAGGTGTCACGCCGACAGCTGCCGCCATGTAGTCCGCCATCTGCTCGTCGTCGTGGACGACCTCCATGCCGCGTCCGCCAAGGACGTAGGAGGGGCGGACCATGACCGGATAGCCGATCCTGGACGCGATCTTCTGGGCCTCTTCCACCGTGGTCGCCATGCCGGCCTCGGGCATGGGGATGCCCAGCTTGTCCATCATGGCGCGGAAGTGGTCGCGGTCCTCCGCCAGGTCGATGACCGCGGGGGAGGTGCCCAGGATCTTCACACCCTCTTTTTCCAGCTTGGAGGCAAGATTAAGGGGCGTCTGTCCGCCGAACTGGGCGATGACGCCGACGGGCTTTTCTTTTCTGTAAATAGAGAGCACGTCCTCCAGGGTGAGTGGCTCGAAGTAAAGCTTGTCAGAGGTATCGTAGTCGGTGGAGACGGTCTCGGGGTTGCAGTTGACGATGATGGTCTCAAAGCCGAGCTCGCGCAGGGACTTGGCCGCATGGACGCAGCAGTAATCAAACTCGATGCCCTGTCCGATGCGGTTGGGGCCGCCGCCCAGGATCATGATCTTGGGCCTGTCACTGCTGATGGGGTTTTTGTCCTCCCCGATGTAGGTCGAATAATAGTAGGCGCTGTCCTGGGTGCCGCTGACGTGGACTCCCTCCCAGTTCTCTGTGCAGCCCAGGGCCTCGCGGGCATGGCGGATCTCATCCTGCGACACGCCCAGGATCTGACCAAGGTAGTGGTCGGAGAAACCGTCCTTCTTGGCCCTGATGAGGGCCTCGTCGGAGGGGACTCTTCCGGAAAACTCCCTGACAAGAGCCTCTTCCTCTTCCACGAGCTCCTTCATCTGCCGGATGAACCAGTGCTTGACCTTTGTGATCTCGAAGATCTCGTCTACAGTCATGCCCTTGCGAAGCGCCTCATACATAATAAAATGACGCTCGGAGGAGACATTGATGAGAAGCTGACGGAGCTCGTCAAGAGACATTTTATCATATCCGTTGACATGGCCCAGGCCGTAACGGCCCTTTTCAAGAGAACGGACAGCCTTCTGGAAAGCTTCCTTATAGGTCTTGCCGATGCTCATGACTTCGCCCACGGCGCGCATCTGCGTACCCAGTCTGTCCTCTACTCCCTTGAATTTCTCAAAAGCCCAGCGGGCGAATTTCACGACAACAAAATCACCGGTAGGGACGTATTTGTCCAGAGTGCCGAACCTGGAATCCTTGAGGTCAGCCAGGGTGAGCCCCGTCGCCAGCTTGGCGGAGACCAGGGCGATGGGGAAGCCCGTCGCCTTGGAGGCCAGCGCTGAAGACCGGGAGGTACGGGGGTTGATCTCGATGACGATCACGCGCCCTGATTTGGGGTCATGCGCAAACTGCACATTGGTGCCGCCGATGACACCGATGTGCTCGACGATCTTGTATGCCTGCTTCTGAAGCTCCTTCTGCAGGTCCTCGTCAATGGTAAGCATGGGAGCCGTACAGAAGGAATCGCCGGTGTGAACGCCGCAGGGATCCACGTTCTCGATGAAGCAGACCGTGATCATGTTGTTGTCCTTGTCGCGGACGACCTCGAGCTCGAGCTCCTCCCAGCCCAGGATCGACTCCTCGACCAGGACCTGGCCGATCAAAGACGCCTGCAGGCCGCGGGCGCAGACAGTTTTCAGTTCTTCCTTATTATATACAAGGCCGCCGCCGGCGCCGCCCATAGTGTAGGCGGGACGGAGCACGACAGGATAACCCAGCCGGTCCGCGATGGCAAGCGCCTCTTCCACGCTGTAGGAAACCTCGCTGCGGGCCATCTCGATGCCCAGCATGTCCATCGTCTTTTTAAATTCAATGCGGTCCTCGCCGCGCTCGATCGCGTCAGCCTGTACGCCGATGACCTTGACGCCGTACTCGTCCAGAACACCCGCCTTATATAATTCCGCGCACAGGTTAAGGCCCGACTGGCCTCCCAGGTTCGGGAGCAGGGCATCCGGTCTTTCTTTTTTAATGATCTGCGTGACACGCTCCAGATTCAACGGTTCGATATAGGTCCTGTCCGCCATCTCCGGGTCTGTCATGATCGTGGCGGGATTGGAGTTTACCAGCACGATCTCATATCCAAGGCTCCGCAGTGCTTTGCATGCCTGCGTCCCCGAGTAGTCAAATTCACACGCCTGTCCGATAACGATCGGACCTGAGCCGATGATCAATACTTTATGGATATCTGTTCTCTGGGGCATTCGTTCTCCTCTCTGTCGGTTTTTGCACTCAAAAATATGGCACAAACTACCTGGTTCAACACCTAAAGCCTCTTACTATCCTTTCTATTATAAACATAAGAACCTGAAAAATCTATGAAATCTTTGTGTGCGGATGCATTTTTATGTTCAAATATGTGTACATGTATACATTTATCAGCCGTAATCAGGGGGACGGTCCAATAATAAACCGTCCCCTTTTTAAACTTTTTTCCGGTATGGTCCCCGCAGGAATGGGCCCGGAAGGGGCTCACTTCTTTTCTGTTTTCTGATCCTTCTCTTTATCCGCCTTGGGGAGCCTTCCGTAGGTCTTTGTCAGGCCATAGATGCTCTTTGCCAGCTCTTTTGACAGGAAGTTGGGGCGGACGCGCCACTGCCAGTTGCCCATGGCAGTACCGGGGGTATTGAGACGGGCCTCCTCGCCCTTTACCAGAAAGTCCTGGATGGGGATGATGCAGAGGTCGCAGACGCTGCGGTAAGCCTCGCGGATGAAATCCCAGGTGAAGGCGCCGTAGTCGGTGTTCTCTGAATGGATAAAGCGGCGGGCAAAATCGCGGTCGTGGTCATTGCACTGCTCGATCCAGGCCCGGGTGGTCGTATTATCGTGAGTCCCGGTGTAAACGACGGCGTTTTTCACATGGTTGTAGGACAGATAGTAGCTGGACTCGGAGGTATCAAAGGCAAACTGAAGCACCTTCATGCCGGGGAATCCTGTCCCCTCGAGCAGCTTTTCCGTGGCAGGAGTGATATTTCCAAGGTCCTCCGCGATGATGGCGACGTCACCCAGCTCTTTTTTGACCGCCTTGAAGAAATCAAGGCCGGGGCCCTTGACGACTTCGCCGTGTTCCGCGGTCTTGTCGCCGTAGGGGACTTCGTAATATTCCGCAAAACCGTTGAAATGGTCGAGGCGGACGACATCGTAGAACTCAAAGTTGCGGGCAAAGCGCTGAATCCACCAGTCATAGCCGCCCCTCTTCATCTTTCTCCAGTCATAGACGGGGTTGCCCCAGAGCTGGCCGGTCGGTGAGAAGGCATCGGGCGGGCAGCCCGCCACGACAGTCGGCACGAGATCCTTGTCAAATTTGAAAATCTCCGAGTGCGCCCAGGTCGCCGCGCTGTCCATGGCCACGTAGAAGGGGATATCGCCGATGATCTTCACGCCCTGCTTTCCGGCATAGGCATGGAGCTTTTTCCACTGGCGGTCAAATTCAAACTGCAAAAAGCGGTAAAAATCAATGTCCTCAGCATATGCCGCAGCGGCCGCGGACAGAGCTTTTTTGTCGCGAAGACGGTCACCGTCTTCCCAGTCGGTCCAGGACTTGCCCTCATATTTCTTTTTCAGAGCCATATAGAGAGCGTAATCAAAGAGCCAGTAGTGCTCTCTCTCAAGGTAGGCCTGGTAGTCCGCGTGGTAGGCGCTGTGTCTGGGATCGGATTCCAGCCTGCGGAAGCGGTCAAAGGCAATGCGCAGCACTTCATAGCGGCAGTTGTACATGGCACCGTAGTCGACCTTCTCGGGATCTGACCCGAAATCGAAACGGTTCACCTCGTCCCAGGTTAAGAGCCCTTCCTCGATCAGCTTTTCCAGGTCGATGAAATAGGGATTTCCGGCAAAGGAGGATACTGACTGGTAAGGGGAGTCCCCGAAACCGGTCTGGCACAGGGGCAGTACCTGCCAGTAGGTCTGTCCGGCCTCTTTCAGAAAATCGACAAATTCATAGGCCTCTTTCGAAAAGCATCCGATCCCGAACCGGGAGGGAAGGGAGGACACAGGGTACAGAATTCCGCTTTCTCGTTTCATTTGCAATTCCTTTCTTGCTGCACTTTTCTTTTCAAAGCTGCCCTTTTAAGCAGCTCTCTCCGGAGCGGTCAGGAGCTTTTTCGTCTGCCGGAAATCACTGCCGGCACGATTTTCTTCCTGTTGATCCATGCCCCCGCTGTGACCAGGAGGGCAAGGATAAGGCGCACCGCTCTGTAGGGGAACAGGAAATTCACACCGATGGAGACCGCAAGCATGAAAAGGGAGATGAAAAGCACTGCTTTTTCGTCATAAAGATCAAAGCTTCCAATCTTCTCCATACAGGTGCGCCTGCTGAAAAGATAATGCCCGATGCTGTAGACCAGGTAACATGCCACTGTCGTGTATCCTGCAGCCACGTATCCGAAGATCCCGATAAAAATATAATTTAAGATCAGGTTCAGGAGCGCAGCGGCCGCGGAAGCCGCGGACATTGCCTTTTGTCTCTCAAAATACATCTGCGGGATCGCGAAAATGTTGTATAAAAAGATAAAAAAGACACTGCATGCCACCGGCGGTACGACGTAAACCGCTTCATAATACTCCCTGGAGGCAAAAAATGCAACTGCCTCGGGTACAAACAGGAGCATAAAAAAGATCAGTCCGGCAAGCAGGGCGAGGAGCATATTTGTGTTTTTTCGAATCTCGCTGTACTTTTTTCCATTTAGTTTTTCATAGGTCCAGGGCGTGAGGGAGCTGTTGATGGCGTTGGTAAAGAGCTGGACCAGCATGCCTATGCTGTAGGCCACGCTGTAGATTCCCACGCTGCTCTTTCCGGAGAGCTTCTCGATCATGACCCGGTCGGACTGGGCCAGGACGACCATGGAAAGATAGTGCGGAAGGAGGGGGATGTTAAATCCCAGGGCATATTTCCAGTGTTTTTTGTGATAAAAAGTCCTTCCACGGAGAAACTGGAGGACCATGATGCTTCCCGCCACAAAAAGCTCCGCAAGGACGACCGAGAGGATCCTGGCAAAGGCCCTGTCTTCGCCCGCGTGGAGGACCATCCAAAGTCCCAGCAGGGGGTTGAGGGCGCTTTTTAAGAGGGTGACCACGACCGCGTGCCGGTAATTGAACTCGAACCTCTGCCTGGCGAGCCAGAACTGGGAGCAGGGCTCGACCCACAGATGTAAAAGCATGAGAAAAAGCACCGCCTCTGAAAGCCCCAGGATCCTGCTCCAGAATCCCGCAAAGGGCACAACGGCTGCCGTGAGCACGAGGCAGAGCGCGGTCACAAGACCCTGCATGGAGGAGACATAAATATCTCTTTTTGCGGGGTCCCGGATCCGGTTCATCGCGTTATTAAATACACCGTAATAGAGGTTGAGAGACGTGAAAATCGTGAGAATGTTGAACCAGGAAATATAGAGGCTGTAGGTCCCGTACTGCTCCGTCGTCAGGAGCCGGGTAAACAAAGGAACCGTAATGACGGATATTCCCTTCATCATCAGGTTGCAGAATACAAACCAGATCGACGCCCTGGCCGTGACGCCAAGGCGGCGGTATTTTTCAATCAGTCTTGTCATCTATGAATTATCCTTACTTCACTACCTTCAGCACATCCTCCGGCTGTCTGCGCTGGGCGCGGATGCAGCGGACTTCTTCCATGCAGTATCCGCAGCCGATGACTCCGACGATCGCCTCTGTGGAGGATATCCCCAGGAGTTTTTTCAGGTCGTTTTCCGTCTTGTGAAAGGCCTTCCACTGCATGATGCAGTGTCCGATCCCCAGGGAATGGAGGGCGAGGGACAAAAATGCCAGGTAGATCCCTCCGTTGATATACCACTGGTACTGCTCGACAAAGGAAAAATAAGCCCTGTCCGTCGTCACAATGAGGTAATTGGGGACTTCTCCCTTAAAGCCCGCGCTCCCCGTGATCAGACTATCGACCTCAGCGACCTTTTCGGGGCTGCTGCAGAAATAGACTCTGGAGGGCTGGCGGTTGCAGGCCGAGGGTGAGAGATTGGCGATCTGAACAGCCCGGCGGATCAGTTTTTCGTCCAGTGGCTCTTGCAGGAAGGAGCGGATGCTGTGCCGGCTGCTCAGGAAGGAAATAAAATCGAATTTTTTTCCTGCGGTAAGCTCCTCTCCGGGAAGGATCTGCGCTCCCGCGTCCAGCTCCCCGCGGAGTTTTTCCATATATTCTCCGCCGAGCTTTCTGCAGAGGCCGTCATATTTTTTCTTCAGCTCCGGATACATGGAAAAGCCGGAGGTGTCGTAGTTCTCCTGGAACTCCATATAGGCCATGACGACCCGCAGGGACTCCCGGAAGGGAAAGCCGGCGATCCGCTCCGGATCCTGTGACATATCCCAAAGAGTGTCCAGAAGATTGCGCACGACAGGCCCGCTGTGGCCGGGCTGTACGTTTCGAAGGCCCAGTCCTTTTTCGACAGAATGGGCATCCACCAGGACAGTGCCGTCCTGATAACGGCGGAAAGCCTCCTTTTCCAGCTTTGCGCCCTTATTGTATTCGCGGACAGATGTTCCGAGCTCATAACCCCTGATGTAGAAATATTTCAGGGCTTTTTTTACTTTTTTTATATTTTTCATATTTTTTCGTGTTGTAGGACAGGAAAAAAGTCTGTCAAAATTTATCATCCGTTTTGACTGACAAATTTTATGAGGCTTTATATAAGTGCGTCAAAGCTTTCCTTTAAATGGTCATAATATCTGTCCTTAAAAAGAGGCCGGTCCACTGCCGGGGCTCCTTCTTCAAGAAACTTCAGAGCCAGCTTTTGCGCTTCCTCCGGGGAGCTGGCGAGGGCAAAGGAGCCGGGGAGGTCCTCCTTGAACCAGTCGGTGCCTGTCACGACCTTATGGTCATTGGTCGCGAGCACGACAACGGGCGTTCCCGCTATAAGGGAAAAGATCGTCCCGTGGTAGCGGTCTGTGATGACGACCCGGAAGGAGGCAAAATACTTAAGGATGCGGTCCAGCTCCTTTTCAAACCCCTTCACCAGCTCAGGCAGGGAAAGGGGAGATTCCGTATCTCCTTTTTCACAGGGTATCTGTCTGTCCTCCAGAGCTTTACGAAGCGCTTCGATCTCCTCGTCGCTGTATTTTTTTTCCGGGTCGCTTCGGACACACAAATAAATGCCGTCTCTTTTTTCCCCGTAACTGCGGGTGCCGATGAGCGTTGTCACGATGTCCGGATAAAGAAGGGAGCGGGTCCCGGGGAAAAATTTCTTCGCGTATCCGAAGGAGATGCTGTCCCTTGCCAAAAAGAGGAGCTTTTTATGCCCGTCATAGATCCTTCCGGTGTTAAAGCCGTCCTTTTCATAGCGGAAGCTGATCGTCTGGGGCATGATCAGAATACGGTTATCAGGGAAATTTTTTACGACAAAACGGTGCATCCTGTGTTCATAGTGCCTGCTGGTGGTGCAGTAGCCGCTCTGAATGACAAAAATGTCGTCTTCCCTGACCCTTCGGCGCAAAAAGGCCTGAAAGGAGCGGTCGTAAAAGGGCCATGAGGGCAGCTCGACGATCTTCCTATCGGGATAATTCTCCCCGCACCATTTTCTGATGCAGTATCTCTGGGCCTGATCTCCCATGTTTTTATGGACCGGGACGCCGCAGAAGAGGATCCTTTCTTTCGCAGTTTCCGAAGCGGCCAGGTCAGCCTCCGCTCTTTCTTTCAGCCGCCTGCGAAAATCCCGGATCCGGATATAGCGGATCAGCTGTTTTGCAGAAAAGCCGATATCCCGGGCTCTCATTTCCAGACGATTCAAGGGTTTTCTCCTTTCCGGCTCATCTTCTCATAAAACCACTGCATCCGGCCTGCTTCTTTTTCGATGCCTCAGCCTCC
>DEPS01000101.1:19306-41057 GCA_002358875.1 Lachnospiraceae bacterium UBA3386
CATCCCTTCATAAAATTTCTGCATCCGGACTGCCTCTGCCGCGATATCATAGCCTGCCCGGCTGATCTCATCTGCGTACGCCGTCCGGGTTTTATCATCCACAGGGCCGGCCGCAAAGATCTTCTGCATTTCCCCGGCCCAGCGGTCAGGCTGCCGGCCGCAGGGCAGAAATTGTACCAGGTCCGTGACGGCCATCTCCGATGTGATGGTATCGGAGGCAAGACAGGGAAGCCCGTTTGCCTGGGCCTCCACAAGAACGACGGGAAGTCCCTCATAAAATGACGGCAGGACGAAGACATCCATGGCGTGAAGGAGCCTGTCCACGTCGTCTCTTATTCCCAGAAAACAAACGTTTTTATGAACTCCCAGATCCTCTGCCATTTTCCGGATCTTCTCCTCCAGCGCGCCTCGTCCCACTATAAAGAGGACGGCATCTGTGTCTTTTTTTATAAGCTCATAAAAGATTTCCAGAAGGAAGGCGTGGTTTTTCTGATGTTCAAGCCGCCCCACGATGACTGCCGCATGGCGTCCTCCGATTCCAAGCTCCTTTCGGACCTCGCTCCGGATCCCGGGGTCAAAACGGAAGCGGCCCGGATCGATGGCATTTCGCATGATCTTTACTTTTCCGCTCCGGACAGCCTTTTTTCCCCACATATAAATGCCTGCGTCCCTTCCGCAGGCAAAAAGCTGCGTCGCGACGTTTTTCGCGCGGCGCAGGAATAAAAGGTTTACGGCCCTTTTTATGCGGCCGCAGTCATCATATGCAAGGTGGGAGTGGGCGAAGCGGTTTCTGACTCCGCATCGTCTGGCGATGGAAAGGATGACGCTGCTGCGGTCAGCGATATGGCTGTGCACAGCGTCATATCCCCCCTTCGAGATGATATCCGTCATCCTGTGCAGGTGCTCCTTCGAGTCCTTTCTAAGAGACGGAATCTTATAGATCCCGGCTCCCAGCTTCCTGAGAGGTTCCTCCAGAATCCCTTCCCCGCGGTCATCCAGGATCAGAAAGTCAAAATGTATCCGGGAACGGTCCATATGGGCATAGTAATCGTAAAGAAGTCTCGCAATGCCTCCTCCGTCCAGGTAGGCGAGCTCATGAAGAACTTTTATCATTATTATCGAAGCCCCCTTCCTGTCGCCGCGCTCTTAAGGCGCACCAGGAGGTAAACAAGTCCGTACTGTTTTTTTCGTATACATCTCACGAACAGTCTCTCCTGTCTGCTTAAAAGGCGAAGGTCCACTCTTCTGACAGCCTCCGCGAAAGGGTCGGATTCCGCAAGCTCTGCCGCCTGACGCAGCTTTTCCCGCAGGGAAGCAGGGTTATTGGGATGAAAACAGTAGAGCCTGAGGCATGCGTACATTCTGGTACTGATCCGGTAATCCAGATATTCCCCGGCATGTGCCGGCATACCTCGCTTTTTTAATATTTCCCGCAGGGAATTAAGTTCAATCCTTGTGAGATCCGGGATCTTGGGATCATAACGGTTTGTCCTGGATTCCTCCAGACACCGGTAATGATACAGTGCGCGGCCCAGATAAAAGACCCTGGACACACATAAAAGCGCATCCGCGTTAAACAGTCTGTCCTGTCCCTTTCTGGCCTCAGTGATGAAGCTCACTCCATGTTCTTCCAGAAACCGCCTTCTGTATACCTTGTTCCAGAGGACGACCATGTCATAGGGGCTGTTTTTCCCCCTGATCAAAAGCTTGTAATATGTAGACTTCCTGATTTCTTCCAGAAGTCTGCCCCTGATC
The DNA here is from genome assembly GCA_002358875.1 of Lachnospiraceae bacterium UBA3386. GTDB lineage: Bacteria > Bacillota > Clostridia > Lachnospirales > Lachnospiraceae > CAG-791. Next base: position 21,062 of record DEPS01000101.1, read on the forward strand.
TCTCCTTCCGGAATGTCAAGCGCCAGCTTAATGCCTCCGCTCTTCTGCTCACGGATGTAATCGAACAGTAAAACGTCGGCTTCCAGGGCCCGGCCCGACAGTTCTTCATAAAGGACCTGCGCGTAGTCCGGCTCCACCCAGTCGTCCGCGTCAACAAAAGAGATCCATTCCGTCCCCGACAGCAAAAGTCCCCGGTTCCTTGCGGCGGAAACGCCGGCATTCTTCTGGTGTACCACCGTCAGGCGTTCGTCCCTTTCCATGTATTCATGGCAGACTGCCCCGCTCCTGTCCAAAGATCCGTCATCGATCAGGATCACTTTAATGTCGCTTTCCTTCCGGACAAGAAGGCTGTCCAGGCAGCGTCGAAGGTATTCCTCCCGGATCCCGTAAACAGGGACAATAATGGTCAGCATCTGATCACTTTTCCTTTTCAGCTCTTGTTTTGAGCAGATTTTTGTAGAACTCCAGGTATTTTTTCTTCATGACTTCCGTGTTGTAGATCTCGACGACATCCAGATAGGCTCTCTCTGGCAGCTCGGTCGGGAACTGCTTCATCGCAGCGCAGATCCTCTGCGCGTACTCCTGTGCCGTCTCGCAGACATATCCGTTTATGCCGTCATGGATAACACTCTTATTACCCATGGTGTTGCTCACCATGACCAGCTTCTTGATATACATGTTCTCAATAAGGCTCATGGAGATCGCCTCGCCAAAGGAGCACAGGATAAAGGCATCCGCTCCCTTAGCCATGGCCAGAGCCTCTCTGCGGGGTTTCCATCCCGTCACTTCCACATTGGGCGCCGTCAGCAGATCTTCCAGCTCTCCATTCCCTATCCAGATGAACCTTGCCTCCGGAACGAGCTCCGCGATCCGGTTAAACAGCTCCGGCTGCTTCTGGACACAGATCCGCCCCAGTGTAAAAACTGTAAACTTATCACTTTTCTGAGGCTCGATCCCTTCCAGGAAGGATTTGAGTTCCTTCAGGTTGACCCCTGTCTCTATATAGGCAGTGTTTCTGGAAAGCTTTCTGGCCACCTCGTCCTCAGATTCACAGCAGGTCAGGGTGACACAGTCCCTTCGTCCCAAAAACTTCTCGGTCGCCTCATAGAGCCGGCTCTTTTTCCCGGGGCCCTGCAGGACATGGGCATAGCCATGGGGCGTATAGACGAGGGCGCTGTCCTTTCCGCTGAACGCGATCCTCCCCAGTCCGCCCGCAATGGAAGAATGCAGATGGATAATGTCCGGACGGACCTTTTTTTCAATCCTGTGCAGCTCCCGGACTACCCTCGCCGCATGGAGAAAATTCATATACCCGTACTGGCCAAAGCTCCGCATCCTTATAAGATGCACGCGCCGGTCCAGAAAAGACATATAATTGTCCGGTGTCTGCGGGCGGAGCGAATAGGCAAGATATATCTCAAAATCATCTGCCATATCGTTGCAGAGCTGTGAGACATAGGAAAACACGCCTCCGCCAAAAGCTTCACAGACCATTAAAATCTTTTTTTTCATATTTTTACCCCCTGCCGCAGCGCGCAAGCGCGAAGGCGCCCGAGGCGTTTTTGCGAAGACAAAAACGGCGATGGGATCAGACAATTTGTGCCTGACAAGCGGCACAAATGCGGTTTAAAAGCTCCCTTCATATTTTTCGCCCAGATATTTTGCTCTGAGGAAGGATACAGCTTTTTTATACCAGCTTATTTTCTCAGTATATACCGTCTGAAGCTCACAGATCCGCTTTCTCGGTATGGAACCCTTTTCGATCTGGAAGTCGAGCCAGACATTCAGAATGATCTCGCTGACCCTGCCGAAAAATCTTCCCTGGTAAAAGGAGAGGTCCGTCTCCCCGATTCTCTCTGACAACTCGGATAAAATGTCAAACAGCCAGCTGCAGTAGGCGTCCGCAAAGTCCCTGCGCATGATCATCATGTTGAACATATACCCGTAACGGCGGTGCATGATCCTGTCAAAAAACTCCAGATATTCCGGATGTCTTTCCTCTATGACCTCCCTGGCCTTGTCCAGATGCTCTGCATAGTGGGTATGCGCGTAATGCGAGTAGAGCGTCTCGATAAAATAGCGCCTCTTTCCGGGTACAAAGACCCAATAGCGGCCCAGAAGAGGCCGGAGCTGTTCTCCGGTAAGGATATCGTCGAAGGGATCCCTGCTTTTCCTGGTAAGGCAAAAATGCCTGCGGTAATGGACCAGGCCGATATAATCCGCATGCAGGTTCTTCCATCCCCAATACAGGCCTGTCAGCTCACAGTAGCTGGAATTGAGGCTGGATATATTGTCCCCGGTATCATCTCTGGTCCACCCCAGGTCGAGCGGCCTGCCATCCTGATCCGTCTTTCCCTGCGCGCCGACATGAAGCGGCAGATAAATGGAGTCCTCCGGCATCCGGTATTTTTTATGGGATGCGACAAGTATGACCACAGATGGATTTTTCATACGTTTTACCCTTCCTGCTGGCCCGACAGGGGCCGGTCTAAAAGTACTTGGTTTAAAAACAGGTGTTCCGTCCGGTCTGTAATCGCCTTCCGTCCTCTCCAGGCGGTATGGCCATAAGCGTCCGGGTCACAGGGGAGAAAAACAGACCAGAAAAACATGAAATATTGCGGCGGCACTCAGAATGCCGGCAGCATACAGAAGCTGGCTGTCGTTGAGCCTGTCCCTCCGGATGAGGCGGTTCTGCAATGCCGGAAAAAGCAGCGGAAGAAGCGGGAGGAAATATCTTCCCTGGAGTCCCCCGATGTAAAGCGCGTCAGATGATGTGAACGATAAAAGCATGGACAGCCAGATCAAAGCAGTGCTGGCCGCCGCGAAAAAAAGAATAAGGAGCCTGATGCCGGGCTTAAAGTGCCTCCTCTCCTCCTCTTCATCCAAAAGCCCCAGGAGCACAAGGGCAATGAAGCCATAGACAATGCACCATTTCTGAAAAAGCACCTGGCCTGTCATCTCTCCGATGAGAGAATCTCCTCTGACATACAGGGTATTGAGGATGATCCTGAGAAAATTCGCAGGATCCGCGATCAGATCGGAAAAGGTATAGAGAGTATCCTCTCCTGTCCAGTAAGTGACTTCTCCGGACGCCCTGGAAAAAATCCCGAATATCGTGGACGCGTTTTTTACAAGAAACAGAAAACCTGCAGCCGCCAGCATGGCAAATGCCGCTTTGAAAAGCCTGTTGTTCCCCTCTGGGGAGGCCTCTTTTTTCATAAGAGGGATCAAAAGGACGATTCCTGTGACAGGCAGATAGGCTCCGCCCTTGCAAAGTGCGGTATAGATCCCGGAAAAAATGAAGATCATGATATCGGCCGCACAGATCCTGTCATCCACCGCAAAGCGATAACACCATGCGACAAACACAAAGATTCCCGCCATGATCATGCCGTCATAAGAGCAAGAGGCCATCAGCTGGAGAGTCCTTGGAAACAGACCGATCACTGCCAGCGATATTCCTCCAAACGGCATGCGGTCAGCCGCCAGGGCAAGAAGAGCCGCGCAGGCGATAAGATTAAACCATCTGGCCGCAAGGATCATAGTGATCAGATTTCTCCCCAGAAGCCTTGCTGCAGTAAAACCGGCAGCCGCGGGGAGATAACAGAGCGTCACAGCGTTGCTCAGGGCATTGCGGCCGTACACACTTACCCGTCCTGCTCCCTGTCCGGAAGCCGGGGCCTTGTCCGCGGCCTCGAAGACCTTCGTCTGCCTGCGGTAGCTCTCCACGGAGAGCGGCATGGTGTTCATGATCTGGGCATCCACGTCGCAGGACCTCTTCATCAGTCTCTCGGGCCCCCCGGGATTCATGATCCCCAAAAAGCTGTTCGACATGGCATAAATCGTCTCGATATGGGTCCTTTCATCCGGCACGGTATAGGCAGGCGTGACGAAGCTGAAAATCAGTCCAAGCGACAGCATATAGAAAAAAACCGTCCCTGCCGCAGCATGGCGCGGCTGGGCTTCCGACGGACGAAGCAGGGCAGCTGCAAAATAAGAGAGAACAGCAAACACAAGAACGGCCAGGGACACAAACAGGAAACAGGCTTTCAGAAATCCGTTGTTCCGATACAGGCCGAGGAGGCACAGCTCCTGGTCCTTCTGCTCCCCGCCGACAGAGACCTGTCCGTTTCCTCCAGTCGATGTCTGAAGCGGGACCACATCCCCCTGTTCAGAAGACGTCTTCTCCAGTTCAAGCTCCAGAGTCAGCCGACTGCCTGCAGATTTTTCCACTATTTTGTCCAGAGGCAGAAGCAGGTAATCGGAGGAAGCCTTGAAGATCTCCTTCCCGGCAGTGGTCACCGAGAGGACGGAGGAGGCCTTCTTCAGATCCCCTATCCGCCCTTCCCCCTCCGCCAGGGTGTTTTCCTCCCCGTCGAGGATCCTCCAGGAGAGACGCGCGTCCTTAAAGCTGCTTATATCCCCGTCCTCGTTCTCTCTGCCCCGGATCCGGATCCCGATCCCGGAAAGACCGTCCTGACGGCCTGTGATCGTCTGACGGACTAAGCCGCCCGGAGACAGGCTGATGCTGTCCCTTTCGATCGAACCGGAAATAAGATATTCGGCACTGCAGGCATCCGCGGCCGGTACGATGGCTGTCCTGTAGGTGTAAACGGACAGGGCGAGAAGCACTGCCGGCACAAGTGCCGGAACAAAAGCTTTTTTCCAGGTCTTTTCCGTGATGGAATAAGGAGCATGAAGAGGGGAGAGATGCGCTGATGTAAGACCATCCCGGCGTCTTTCCTTCCTGCCCCCGAAAAGGGGAATCCCTTTCTTTGTGCAAAGGGTCAGGCAGAAAAAGCCCAGAGCTGCTTCAAAAAGGAAGAAGACGATCGCGCCCAAAAAATGGTATGTCTTTTTTTCATAACAGGCACGGCCGATCAGAAGCGCCCCCTGATCACCGGTCTTAGCTGTAAAAAGCCTGATCCCGTTTCTGTAAAGTCCCTCCGAGCTGATCCGGACCTTCAGAGGCTCCTCTGCCGTTCCTTTCAGGGCTTCACCAAAAGGAATGTAGATCTTCGTCTCATCCTGAGGGTAGGGAGTCTGGGTGATCAGATCCAGCACCGCCTCTCCAAGCTCTTCGCCTGAGGCTGATGAAAAAACCTCCGCGCACAGTTTTTCGTCATAAAAACGAAGATTCCCTTCGTTTTCATAGCATAAAAGCACTATACCGCTCAGCCTGGCATTTTTTCCGGACCCGAGAGTCTCACCGGTACCGGTCTCCATCGTCACCACGCTCCGGTCCAGAAGATTTACAGAATCCGCATCCTGTCCTTTCTCATATTCCGTCAGAAACAGATCCCGGTACACCCAGTCCATTCTGGAACAATGAGCAAGATTCCACAGGAGGATAAACGCTATTACGATAAAGTAAGTCCCGAAAAAGATCTTTATGTGTTTCTTTCTCTTAAATTTACCGGACAAATCTGTTTTTGCCATATACTTCCGCGCTCATATGCTTCTGATCACATGTTTCTGATCCCATGCCTGTGGGCATTGCCTGCGGCCTTTACCCCTTTCTGGTCACACGGTGAACGGTAAGGAGCTCCTTGTCCCGCACTATGCATGTGTTCTATTTTATATGACTGCCTCTTTTTGTGCAAGCTCTGTATGTTCATCGAAGGAGGGCTTCCAGATCTGCCCGGGGACGGCCGATCATAAGGACAGGGGCCAATAAGAATCCGCAGGCCATACCGCCCACATGGGCCGCCTGATTGATCAGGGGATTGCTCCATCCGCTGTACAAAAGCCATGCCGTCATCACACCGGTGCGGATCAAAAGGCTTCTGAAAGCATATTCAGATGCAGGTTCGGCCTTTTCGGTAGTCCGGAGCCTGCTGCCGTCCCGGCCTTCCTCCCGGTCACCTTTCCGATCTTTAAACAGTCCGAATGCCTCCTTCAGGATCATATATACCAGTGCCCCCACGATTCCGAAGACGGCGCCGCTTGCGCCCACAGAAAAACTGAAAACACCGGTAAAATAATCAGACAAAACAGAGACCGCATTTCCTGCGATCCCGGACAGGATATACAGGATGAGATAGCGCACATGTCCCAGGTTTTTCTCAACGATATTTCCGCCTGCGAACTGTACGACCATGTTATTGAAGAGATGCGCAGCATCAGCATGAAGGAAAACTGCAGTCAGAAGACGGTGAAAGTCCCTCCCTTTTAATAGAAGGGGGGCATACAGGACACCGTATCTGTACAAAATGTCGTGATTCATGCCCAAAGTCTCTGACAGGGGGCCGATGCAGAAAACGAGCACGTTGACCGCGATCAGAATACTGTTGGTCCACGGGAAAAAAGTGCGTTTCCGGTAATCCCCTAAATCCATGAGTTTACCTCCTATACCGGTCTTAGTAACATTTTCATCACTGTTCACGGTGTACCGGCTTCGAGGTGTTTTCATTATGCGCAGCGTATGCTGCGTTTCTTCAGCGCAAAAACACCCAAGTTGAACGGCGAAAATCCCATCAAGTCAGCGACAACAAAGAAACGGAACTTTCGCCCTGACATCACATTACTATAACACATCGCGAAAACTGTGGCAAACACAGCACACACCCGGGGACAACGAAAAAGCCCGGCGACCGATTCCGGCAGCCGGGCTTTTTCTTGGGATGTAATAATGCTTAGGGGGGTAATGGTTGTCAACTCCTGTTGACAAGTGCATAATAGCACTTTGAAATCGATAACAAAAGGTTATTTTTCACCAAAGATTAGGGCCGTTTGCCGGTTTTATTCGGCGATTCGTCGCTTTTTCAAAGTAAAATGCTAAAGCAGGATCATCAGCAAAGCCCCCGCAAGCAGGCCTGCGGCAAATCCCGCGGCTACATCCGAGGGATAATGGACTCCTCCAAGGACACGGATCAGGGCTGCAGCCGCCGTGACAAAAAGGAAGGCGATCCCCACAGGCGGATAAAAGGCCAGCCAGGCCATGGCTATCACCGCAGAGGAGAAAACATGGCGGCTGGGCAGGGACCTGCCTTTTGTGTCCTTTTTGATGATCGGGTCGATTCTCCAGGCTTCGTAGGGGCGGGGACGGTTGATCCATGCCCTGAGGGCTGTCAGAACAAAAAAGGAGACTCCGGGGACGAGGACCGCACGCAACAGCCCTGTATATTCCCCCCGCGCCGCGAGCAGCAAAAGAAGCACGGGGTAGGAAACAAAGATCAGGCCTGTCGCCGCCTTATCCCCCGCGCGCAGGGCAAAACAGGCCGCACCGCTTTCGCGGATGCGGCCTGTCATCTTTTCATATGTCTGCCGGTAATCTGTTTTTTTCATTTTCCTTAGGAAGACTTTTAAGCGTCGACATCCACGTTTCCGGTGTCCTCGCCCGCATGGACAGGCTCTCCGATGGCCCCGGTCTGGACTTTACTGACAATGACGCGGAGCTTTCCGTTGGGATCCGCGGGGATCTCACTGAGCCACTCGTATTTGATCTTGAAGGAGGGATCCTTAAACATGGCCATGAGCTTCTCGTCGAGCATCTGTACGATCTCATCCTGCTTTTCTTCAGGCGTATCGGGATTGCGGACCATCATGAGGGTGAGGTTTTCGTAATCCTCCTGTACGATCCTGTAGGCGATGATCTCCGGCACATAGTTGATGATGCCCGAAATATTGCCCCACTCGGTGACGCTTCCGTCCCTGTGGTGGATGACGTCGTTCATGCGGCCCTGGACTCCGCGGGCAAACCGAAGGCCCTTGCGCATATAGCTGTCGAGCTGATCATAAGAGGTATAGTTGATCAGGGGAAGCTCTTTCTTGTAAAGGGTGGTGATCACGGCCATGCCCTTGAGAGCCGGACCGGTCAGATCCTGATTGTATACGTTGACGACGAAGAGATCGCTGTTAACCTGATAATAGCTCTTTCCGGGGACCCGGATGACGCAGGCGCCGGTCTCGCCCATTCCGTAGGCGTCGATAAGGCCGGGGCCGAACACTTCCTTCAAAAGCTTCCTGGAAGGTTCATCCAGCATCTCGCCAAAAGGCGTGTAGAAGGAGGGCTGCCACAGATAGATGTCATTCTCCTTGACATACTTGGCGATCCTCATCAGGAGGTTTTTGTGGTTGTAGAGATAATCCGGCTCATAGGCATTGATCTCGTCCACGAGGGTCTGCGTGTCCACGCGCTGCTTGATCGTATCGGACATATATTTTCTGCGCAGGATTCCCAGCTTCTGGACCGGGGAATCATACTCCTTGACCGGGCCGTGGAGGGAATTGGGCCGGCTCATGGTCTTGCCCGTAAAGGGATTGAAGCCGCCGTAGCCCATGGTTCTGAGCCAGTTGGCTGTGACCCAGGCATATTCCATGGGGGAGATCAGAACACGGAGAGGCCTTCCCGTGGAACCGGATGTCGGAGAGACATGCCAGTATTTATACTTCTCAGGATCCGCCTCCATCTCGGCGTCCATCCACTCGCGCAGCTGGTCCTTGGTGAGGAGGGGGAACTTGTACAGATCCTCAGCGCAGTGGTAGTCGTCCGGCGTCGTGCCCGATTCCTCGAAGCGCCTGCGATAAAAGGGAATTTCATACGCTGCCTTCATCAACTCGTGCACGCGCTTTTTCTGTGTCCGCAGAATACGGTCGCAGTTTCTGCTGCTGACCGGCTTTCTCTCCACCTGCGCATATGCCCTGAGTGTATAAACCTGCTCCAGCTTGTGATCGAGTTCGTAATTTCTCATGAAAAACCTCCCTGAGAGTATATCTTTGTGCCTCTGCGGTCTGCCAGGCATTCCGGACCGAAGGCATCCGTCCTTAATTACATCTCGGCCGCCGGATTCAGCGCCGTGCGGACGGACCTGCCTATATCAAAATACCGGTACAGTCTGAGGCGGCTGTCCGTATTACATTTCGGCTGCCAGATTCAGCGCCGCGCGGATCACCTTGTCCATGTCAAAATACTGGTACAGTCCCAGACGGCCGCCGAAAACGACGTTCTTCTTCTGAGCCGCCAGCTCCCTGTACTTCTGGTACTGTGCGTTGTTCTTTTCGTTGTTGACAGGATAATAGGGCTCCATCCCGTTCTCCCAGGCCGCGGGATATTCCCGGGTGATGATCGTCCCGGGGATATCTCTGCCGGTTTCCGAATCCCTGCCGAATTCGAAGAATTTGTGCTCTATGATCCTGGTAAACGGCACACTCCGCTCGGTGTAGTTGACGACCGCGCTGCCCTGGTAATTGTCTGTATCGGGAAGCTCCTGAGTCTCGAACCTTAAGGATCTGTATTCCAGAGGCCCGAAGCACTGGTCGAAATACTCGTCGATCATCCCCGTATAGAGGACCTTGTCGAAGGTCTGATCGCCCATGACAAAGACCGTGCCCCTGTCAGGGGAAGCGACTTCCCTGACGGCGGTCCTAAAATCCGTGCCGAGCATGACCGGGATCCCCTCAAGGATCTTTTCCACCATCTTTGTATATCCGCCGATCGGGATCCCCTGATAGCGGTCATTGAAATAGTTGTTGTCATAGGTCATGCGGACGGGAAGGCGGCGGATAATAAAAGCGGGGAGCTCGGTGCAGTCCCTGCCCCACTGCTTTTCCGTATAGCCTTTTACGAGCTTTTCGTAAATATCACGCCCGACCAGAGACAGTGCCTGCTCCTCGAGGTTCTTTGGCTCAGTAATACCGGCCTCGGCTACCTGCCGGTCGATCATCTCCCTTGCTTCTGCAGGAGTGCGGATCCCCCACATCCTGCTGAAGGTATTCATATTAAAGGGAAGGTTGTAGACCTCATCCCCATAACGCGCCACGGGCGAGTTGATAAAATTATTGAAGTCCGCAAACTGCGAGGCGTATTCCCAGACCTCTTTGTCCGATGTGTGGAAAATATGCGCACCATAGCAGTGGACATGGATCCCGTTCTTTTTTTCCGTATAAATATTGCCTGCGATATGATCCCGCCTGTCGATCACCGTGCAGTCAGCGCCTTTTTTCTTCATTTCTCTCGCGAAGACGGCTCCAAAAAGGCCTGCCCCCACTATGAGCCAGCGTTCCTTCATTCTCTCCACCCACTGCCTTTCTCAAATCTTGTCCGAAAACATTTGATGCCCGGTTTTTAATTCTGCTCTACCGATGTCATTCCTGTCTGGTATATGCTTCAATCTGACTATACTCATCCATCAGATCCAGGATTCTTTTCCGTCCTGCCCTGTTGAACCGGCTGTAGCGCTCCATCACGCGCTTTGTCGTGATCTGCGCGGAAAGACCTTCTCCATTGTCAAGCGGTGAAAAATCCATCGGATTCAGGGCCAGCGCGTCACAGATCCGCATTACAGTGCTGTACGCCATCCCCTCGATTCCTCTCTCCAGCGCCGTTACGAGCGTACTGTATGGAATATCCATCTCCACAGCAAACTGTCGCACGCTTTTATACTGCGATAAAATGACTTTTTTAAGAATCTCCGCCTTCTTTAACCCGCTTTCCATTTCTGAAACCTCCTGTTTCCGACTGAAATATTATGCAATTCGTTTCAGATGTTCAGGCTTTTCCACTGTTCATCGCCAAACCGGCTGATATTATGTAGTGCTGTACCTTATTATACTGCAAAAATCCTGAAAACCCGGTCCTGAGAATACGCACGGCATTTTCCGTACAGATCCTCCGGCAGCCCGACTGCCGCGTATAGATCCAGCCCCTCCGGGGCCAGCAATGCTTTGCATGGCCAAGTATGACGATCCTGTTGAGGCTGAGTATTCTCAAATATTATAACATATCCCGCCTGTTAAACATAGCTTTCAATGACAATTATCAAAAAACTGTTCTATTTTATCCATTTTGTCCAAAAAGTATTCCCGTATTTACCGTCAGTCCTCACCACGGGCCCCCGGAAGGCGGAAGGTAAAACTGATCTCCCCCGGTCCGGTATCAGCCCGGATCGTTCCGCTGTTGGCCGAGGCAATCGCCCTGGCTGCTGAGAGCCCGATTCCGAAGCCTCCCTTTTTCCGGCTCCTGTCCTCATCCGCCCGGTAAAAACGCTCAAACAGGCGCTCCGGATCTTCAGGTATCCTGCTTTGTCCTTCTTTTCCCTTTTCTTCTCCGGGCAGAGTATTGGTCTGGGTCAGAACCACCTCTTTTCCTTCTGCAAAGGTCCTGATACTGATCCGCCCTCCCCTGGGCGCATACTTTACCGCATTGTCGAACAAAATGGAAAGCAGCTGCGAGACGCTCTCTCTGTCGCCGAGGGCCGTAATATGCTCTGTCCCGACGGAGGAAAAGTCCACCGTAAGCGACCTTGCAGCGGCGGACTGAGCAAAATTCTCCCAGACCTCATGTGCCAGGCCGTCCAGGTCAAAGGGTTTTCTCTCCAGACGCAGGGCATTCTCGTCCATCCTGGAGAGCGTGAGCAGATTCTGCATCAGGCCGCTCAGCCTGACAGTCTGCGCGCGTATGTTCCGCGTCCACTTTGACTCTCCGTTAAAGAGCTCCAGCGCCTCGGTATTTGCCAGAATAATGGCGAGGGGAGTCTTAAGCTCGTGTCCTGCATTGGTCACGAACTGCTTCTGCCTCTCGATACTAAGGGCAGTCGGCGCAATCGCCCTTTTAGCCAGGATGTGGACCGGAAGCAGCATGACCGCCCAGCACAGGGCCGCAATGACAGAGGATATACCCAGGACCAAAAGGAGATTCTGGTCGTCCCCCGAGACATCCATGACCACAAGAAGCATTCCGGAGCCGGACAGCTCTTCTGTTCCAGTCTCTGATGAGTCCGCACTTAAATCATCCCAGCCCCCGGCTGAAGCAGCTACGGAGGCTGAATCAGATGACGACTCCTGCTGCCCGCCCCTTTTGGTCAATAAGTAGCGAAAGCCTCTGATCCGGCCGCTTTTCTTCTTAAGGGCAAGGATCTCCTGAGCCATCTCCAGGGCTCCTTCTTCTGTCACAGCATAGATCTGGGCAGTGTTCGTGCCTTCGATCTGCCCTTCATCATCCAGCCAAACCGAAAAAAAGCGAGCCGACATAGTGTCGTCCACAGTGATCCTGCGGTTAAACAGACCGCTCCTGCCGGGCTCAGGCCATCCTTGTCTCTCCGGAGGAAGCCCCTTTTCGGCCATATCCAAGTCCTGCTGCATGGGGTATTGGCCGTCCTGCTTTCTGCCGCCCTGCTTAAATCGGTTTTGCTGCCCGGTTGCCGTTCCGGCCTGATCCCAGTTCCCTGAAATGCCCCGGTCCGCGTGATCCTCCTGATTATTTTCACTGTTTCCGGACGCTTTTTCCATATAAAATGCGTTCCGCGCAAATCTCTCTGCGGGATTTCCGTCCGCCTCGCACAGGATCTCCAGCATCTTTTTCTGCTGCCCTGCCACCGTGGCAAGATGTATCAGATTTATCGCGCCTACCAGCGTCAGCAGCAGGATCGTTACCGCCGCCATGGCAGCGAAGGTGAATTTTTTCTGTAATTCCTTAACCATTGTTCTGAAGCATATATCCTGTTCCGCGTTTTGCCTTCACCGTGACCTTAGACCCCACCTTGCTCAGCTGCTTCCTCAGATATGAAATATACACCCATACGGATCCCACGTCCGCATCGGACTCATAACCCCAGACCTTTTCAAGAAGATCATCAGAGGACAGATAGATCCCGTGATTGAGCATCAGGACATCCATGAGTCTGCACTCGAGCCGGGAGAGAGTCGCCGCATTGTCCCCGCAGCGCAGTTCGCTGTTCTGGGGATTGAGCGTCACATCCCCGAAGGAACGGATATCAGGAGTAAACTCCTCCCTGCGGCGGAGCATGGCTCTGACCCTTGCAAGGAGCTCACCCATGTGGAAGGGCTTGGAAAGGTAGTCATCCGCCCCCAGATCCAGTCCCTCGATCCTGTCCTCCACCTCCGATTTCGCAGTCAGAAGAAGAACAGGCGTCCTGCATCCCTCCCTGCGGATCTGGCTCAGGACCTCGAGACCGCTCTTTACAGGCATCATGATATCCAGAATGATACCATCGTATTCCCCCGCATGGATATAATCCAGTGCCTCGCCTCCGTCATAGACCGCATCCACCTGATATTTGTGATATTCCAGGATGTCTACGACAGCCTCGGACATGGCTTCTTCGTCCTCAGCCAGCAACAGCCTCATTTGCTTCCTCCTGTTTCTGCTTCTTCTGCTTTGTCATTCTCATCGTCTTCTTTTACGCTGAGGGGAGTCATCCCCGAGTAATTGTACCAGCCGGTCTCCTCCGCGATGACGGGATTATAATACTCCTGCCACTCATCTTCATGCTGGACGGACAGCCTGGTTATCTCTTCTCCCTTCTCAAGGATCGAATAAGCCATGTCAGCCGCTTTTTTACCGTGCTCGAAATAATCAATACTGGACGTGCAAAGGCCTCCCCTGCTGCACATCTGATAATCACCCGTCACAACAAAAATACCGGTCTTTTTAACGACCTCCCGGACAATATCCATATGCTGGGCGACAAAATTATCTACCGGCAGATAGATGCTGCTGCATTCCGCAGCCGCGCGCTCCATGGCTTTTTTCAGGCCATCCTCCGTGGAGGCGTGATAGGACTGCCACAGGACCTGCTTTTCCTCAAGGCACTGCCCTGCGACGCTCTCCTGAAAACGGGAGCCCACCTCTGTTCCGCTGGACACGATTCCGACCTGGGTCGGCCAGGGATCGACTCTAAGGATCAGGCCCACCTGCTCATCGATGGGACCCAGGCATGATACGCCCGTAACATTAGCTCCGGGAGAATCCAGGGAACTTACGACTCCGGCCAGAAGAAAATCACTGACACAGGCGCCGATAACAGGTACATCCTTTACGGCAGCCCCTGCGTTCTGAACAGCTTCCGTTCCGCAGGCAAAGATGAGTTTGTAACCGTTATTGGCGAATTCCGTCGCAGCCTGCGAGCATTTTTCAAGATCTCCGTCGGCGCTCACCTCATCAAAGACCACCTTCTTGTCGCCGATCATGGATTTCAATTCCTTTTTGAAGCCCTCAACAGTCTCCTGCGCCGCGCCGTGGCTGCGGTAGGTCAGGATCCCGATATGGAGTTTCCCGTCATCCTCTTTCTCATTCGTTTTCAGAGGTTCTTCCGCCAGGATCTTTTTGGCGTCAGTACTGTCCGCATCCTTACCGTCCCCGCTGCCGTCTTTCGAGCCCTTCCCGGCGCCGCTGCAGCCTGCCAGGGATATGACACAAAAAAGCGCAAGAAAAACCGAAAGAAATCCGTACCATTTCTTTATTCTCATCTTTATGAAGCACCTCCTCTCAGGAATAATGCCAGAAAGCCCTTACTCGATCCCGTTCCAGCAATATGTGCACAGCCTGCAGGGATTGATCCCGATGGCCTCGATCATATCGTCAAGCCGGTGGTAATGCAGGGACGAGAAATTGAGCTCCTTCCTGATCTCCTCAAGCATGGCGGCATATTCTTCTGTATCCGGATCCATATATTTGTTGAGCACCTTCGGTCTGGGTTCATCCGTGCCCTCCAGCTTCTCGATCATCCTTCTGGTGATCAGCTCGCCCTCGGAGCGGGATCTGGAGAAATTGAGATATTTACATCCAAATACCAGGGGCGGGCAGGCCGGGCGCACATGAACCTCCTTTGCGCCGCTTCGGTAAAGGTATTCCGTCGTTTCCCTCAGCTGCGTCCCCCGCACGATCGAATCGTCGATGAGCAGCATGCTCTTGTCAGAGATCAGCTCCTGGATAGGCACGAGCTTCATTTTTGCGATCAGATTGCGCCGGCTCTGGATCGTCGGCATAAAGGACCGCGGCCAGGTCGGTGTGTACTTGACAAAAGGCCGTGCGTAGGGGACACCGGACGCGTTGGAATAACCGACCGCGTGCGCGACTCCCGAATCCGGCACACCTGCGACGATATCCGGTGCCGGAAGACCTCTTTCCATATCTCTCGCAGCCAGATGCCTGCCGCACTGATACCTGGCATACTCCACATTTATTCCCTCGTATGTAGATGCCGGGAATCCGTAATATATCCACAGGAAGGTACAGATCCTCATGCGTTGATGAGGTTCTGACCTGGTCTCAATCCCCTCCGGGGTCACGAAGCAGATCTCGCCGGGCCCCAGCTCCTTTTCAAACTGGTAGCCGAGGTTCAGGAAAGAAAAGCTCTCAAAACAGATACACCGGGAGCCATCCTTGACACCGATTTCCACCGGGGTCCTGCCGAGCCGGTCTCTTGCCGCGTAGATCCCCTCCGGAGTCATGACCATCATGGTCATCGATCCCCGGATCAGATCCTGAGCATAGCGGATGCCTTCCACAAAAGTATCCCGCTGATTGATAAGGGCTGCCGTCAGCTCCGTCGGATTGATGTCTCCGCCGCTCATTTCAAGGAAATGCGAATGCTGTCCTCGAAAAAGCATCCACATGAGCTCCTCTGCGTTGTTGATCTTTCCCACCGTCGTGATGGAATACGTCCCGAGATGGGAACGCACGATCAGAGGCTGCGGTTCATAATCGGAAATGCAGCCGATCCCAAGCTGCCCCGACATCTTCAGGATGTCCTTGTCAAACTTAGGTCTGAAATTTGAGCTCTCGATGTTGTGGATTGCCCGGTCAAAGCCCTTTTTCTTATCATAGACCACAAGCCCGGCACGCCTCGTCCCGAGATGCGAATGGTAGTCCGTCCCGTAAAACAGATCGAAAACACAGTCCGACTTTGAAGCAACTCCAAAAAAACCACCCATATAAAGAAAATCTCCTTAAAAGATAACGATCGCAGGGCGGACGCCAGGGCTCTCCGCCCCTGCATTTTTAAATAGTACGGTACATTTACACAATAGTACCCCGGCTGTCGACACGCAACAGTTATTCCCATCATAACACCGTCCGCTGTTTTTTTCAGTAAAAAATATTTATTTCCGCATATTATTTCAATATTTTTTGCACATTCTAAATGGACAGGCCCATAAAAAAAAGCCTCCCTCCTGAGGGAAAGGCTTTTTAATCCGGTATTATTATTCCCGTTTTCTTCCAGATATTATTTTTTTCCCGATTTTTCCGCCAGATGCCGTGCCCCTGCCCATCCCAGGGCCAGGGCTGCCAGGGCAAGGATGATCCAGACCGGGACCGGCACGTCCCTGATATCAAAGCAGCGCACGTTTACCCACATGCTGTTGATGTCCCTGCTCTGCTGGTCATTAAAGTAGACCATGATCGAAGACCGTCTGATCACCTCTTCCGATGGATAGGACGCGGAGAGCTGGCGGTCGGCCTGCTCAAGGGGGGCAGTGATCACAAAGGACCCGTCTTTCTCCTCAGGCTTTTCCGGATCCGCGAAGAAGTAGCTCAGGTCGTATTCGATCGTCTCCTCTTCGTCGTCCTCCGCCTCGTAGTTGTACTGTGCATACTCGAACATGCGCGGGTCATCTCCGCCGGACAAAACCGAGGTATAGCCGATGTAATACATGTTGCGGATGGCGTTGTCCGGGCGGGACAGAAAGTTGATGAAAGCCTCGGCAGCATGCTGCTTCCTTTCGTCCTCCCTGATTCCTTTTTCCAGCATGACCCATCCGTCAAAATAGATGTCCGTGCTCTCTTCGGGCACCGCCCAGGCTAGGGTGAAACCGTCCTCTTCCGCCTGGTCCATTGTATAGACTCCGTCCCCTGCCCACTGGTAGTTGACTGCCACCTTGCCGGTGATCATGTCCGCCTTGCCCGCATCCGTCTCAAAGGAATAGACATTGTTTTTGACATCCTTGAGCCATGCCTGAACAGCCGCGATCATTTCGGGAGAGGTGTCGTTCATCTCTTCCTCAAGACACTGGCGGTAATCCGGCCTGCTCCGGAATTCCTCTGACGTAAGCATTTCCGACTTGACCGAAGCGACCGCCGCAAAATAAGCTTCACGCACGCTGTCCTTGATCGTGACCTGCCTGTGGAAGGCGGGATCCGCCAAGATCTTCCAGGAGGAGGCCTGCTCCCTGGTTACCAGCTCAGGATTGTAAACAAGGCCCGTGACGCCCCACATGTAGCCAGCCGCGTACTTAGCCCAGGGCTCGCCGTTGATCTCTTTTTCCTCGAACATTTTCCGGATGAAAGGAGAAACGCCCCTGGAATAATAATTTTCCCCGGCGGACCTGTCGAAAAAGCCCTGCGAGAGCGGCACCAGGGCGCCCTCCGCCATCAGCTTCATGATCAGGTATTCAGAGGGGCAGACCAGGTCGTAAACATCGCCCAGGGTGAGCATGTTGTAGAGGTCCTCGTTTGTCCCGAAGGTAGAATACTCCACCTTAACCTTTATCCCGTAGGTCTCCTCGTACCATTCCTCGAAGTCCTTCACCATGGAATTTTCCCCCAGAATGCTGCCGGAGGGAAGCTCGATCGTCTCATCCTCGTCCCAGTCTCCCAGGTCGATATATTCTTCCCAGCTGCAGACACGCAGGGTCACCGTTTCGGCCGCCCCTGCCTGCACGGGCTGCAGGGCATTTAATAAGGAAAAGCCCTTTCCTGCTTTTTGTCCCGGACCTGCTGTCAGATTTGTCAAAATGCAGAGCACTGCCGCGGACGAAAGGAGCCGCAGGGCTGCGCGGCCTGTTTTTTTATGAAAAAAAGCGAACATTTGATGTATTCTCCCTGAGTTTTTCCCACAGATATTGTCACATCTCATCACGCCGCATGGAGCGGATGTTGATAATGACGACGAAGAAGACGACGAGCACAAAGATCACTGTCGACAGAGCCCAGAGCGCTGTCTTGATCGTCGTCTGGGCGCCCTTTGTCGCGTTTACAACATAGGTACTGATCGTATCAAATGTTGCGGGCTTTGTGTACATGGCAATGAAATAATCATCCAGCGATAAAGTCACAGCAAGCATGAATCCCGAAACGATGCCGGGGACAATCTGGGGTATCACGACCTGGGTCAGAGCCGAGAAGGGGGTGGCACCCAGATCGAGCGCGGCCTCGTAGATGCTTGAATCCATCTGACGGATCCTTGGCATGACCGACAAAAAGACAAAGGGCGCGCAGAGCGTCACATGCCCCGCGATCAGGGGGATGTAGGATTCCTTGCTGACATGCAGCACTACGACTAAAAGAACGCAGATGGAAAAGCCCGTCACAACGTCCGCGTTGATCACCGGCACCTGGTTCAGGGTCGAGATGAAGGCGGACGCCTGTTTTTTGGAATAAAAGGCCCCTATCGCCCCCATAGTTCCCAGCACCGTGGCGATCGCCGCCGCGCTCAGGGCAAGGAGAACGGTCCCGCCGATCATGCCCGTCAGCTCCGGTGTCGTAAAGAGGGTAACATAATTTTTTAAGGAAAAACCTCGGATGGCGCCGATGTTGGTCGAACTTGTAAAGCTGTAGACTGCAAGAAGCAGGATCGGCAGATACAAAAACGCCAGCACCAGGAAAAGGAATGCCCTCCTGCAGATTTTCCAGATCATCTTCTCGCTCAAAGCCAGCCTCCTCATTTATTATCCGGGTGGTCATCAGTCCCCTGCAGCACAGGATGGTTTCCTGTGGTACAGGACCGTTTCCTGAAGCACACAGTGGTTTCCTGTGGCACAGGATACTGACCGTTTACAAAAGTGTTCCGCCGCGCGCGTCTTCCTCCCCGGCGCCCGTCAGCACCGTAAAGGCGCAGATCATTGCCAGAAGGATCAGGGAGATCATGGACCCGCCGTGCCAGTTGTAGGCAGCGAAGTAGCTTCCGATCAGGCTTCCCATGATGTAGGTGCTGTTGTAGAGCATGTCCAGGACGACGTAGTTGGTCATTGCAGGCAGAAATACCATGGACACCCCGCTGATGATGCCCGGCACGGAGAGCGGGAGCGTCACCTTGAGGAAGGTCTGCGTCCTGTCCGCTCCCAGATCCATGGCAGCCTCCCTGAGGGATACGTCAAGACGCGAGATCGTAGTATAGATCGGCAGGATCATAAACGGCAGGAAATCGTAGGTCATGCCGATCACAGCGTTCAGGAAGGGATACATGGCCAGATTTCCCTCCAGAACATTCAGGATTTCCTTGAGAGCCGTGATGCGGAGCGAAAAGTTGATCCACATGGGCATCACGAACATCATGAGGGCCACGGACTGGCGCCTCATGTGGCTGGTCGCCAGAAAATATGCCGTCGGATAGGCTAAAAGCAGGCAGACCGCTGTCGTCGCGGCCGCGATCATCAGGCTGTAAAAAAGCGTGCCCAGCGTATTGGGATCCGTGAAGAACCGCAGCAGGTTATAGAAAGTAAAATGCCCCTGCGCATCCGTAAGCGCATAATAAAACAGAACCAGGAGCGGTGCCGCCACGAACACCACCAGATAGAGGGCATAGGGAATACCCAGTATTTTTCTTGAAAAACGCATACCTGTCCCCCGTTTTCATGCTTATACTCCATGCCGCAGCGCGTGACGCGCAGGCGGCACCGATTCGAGTTTAAAAAATCGGCGCATCAGCGCGATTTTTTAAACCTATTTTCTTTTAAGTGTAAACTGCATCTTTTCCACAGGCATTAAAAGACCTACGCGGTCGTCCATATTCCACAGATCCTCGTCGTCGACGACGAAGTCCTGCTCAAGCTCTGTATGGATGATGTAGCTGTAGTGGTCGCCCTTGTAGATCAGGTTGCTGATCGTGCCCTGGATGAGGCCCGCCTCCTGATCATCCGTCATCTTTATGTCGCCGGGCTGGATCGCCACGAGGATGCGGACGCGGGAGGGATCAAGGATCTCCCCGGCGGCATCCGTAACTGTTCCGTCAGCTCCTCTTTTACTGCCGGGAATGATCCTGGTCACGCTGGTATCAAGATGGTGTCCGTTGTATTCCAGACGGAAATCGCGGTTGAGTTCGGCAAAGAAGAGGTTGGTGTGGTCCTCCGCCAGCATGATATGGATGTTTTCCGGATCCACCCGCATGCCTACCCGATCTCCCACCTTCGCGCTGCGCACTGTCTGGATCACCATCTCGTTTTTGCCCGAAAGCACGGTGATCTCGTAGTGCATTCCCTTGAAGATAACGCTGTCCACGACTCCTACGATGGTGCCTTCCTGAGGCCTGACGATCTC
>DEPS01000101.1:41147-45220 GCA_002358875.1 Lachnospiraceae bacterium UBA3386
CAGGCAAATTCACCGCCGCAGAAACGCGCCTTCAGATGTCCGGTCATCATGCCGTTGAATATATTGCTCTCTCCGATGAAGTCCGCGACAAAGGCATTCACAGGCTCATTGTAAATGTCCTCGGGAGTGCCGATCTGCTGGGTCCTTCCCTCACTCATGACGACGATCTTGTCGGACATGGTCAGGGCCTCCTCCTGGTCGTGGGTGACATAGATGAAGGTGATCCCCAGCTTGTTGTGCATATCCTTGAGCTCAAGCTGCATCTCCTTGCGCATCTTCAGGTCAAGAGCGCCCAGGGGTTCATCAAGAAGGAGGATCTCCGGCTCGTTCACCAGAGCCCTGGCGATCGCGATCCTCTGCTGCTGCCCGCCCGAAAGGGTCTGAATGCTGCGCCGCTCGAATCCCTCCAGATCCACCAGCTCCAGGACGTGCTTTACCTTGCGGTCGATCACGTCCCCCGGCACCTTTTTCTGCCTGAGCCCGAAGGCAATATTGTCATAAATGCTCATATGCGGAAACAGGGCATAGCGCTGGAACACCGTATTGATAGGCCTTTTATAAGGCGGAAGATCCACGATAGATTTTCCGTTCAGCAGGATATCGCCATGCGTCGGCACATCAAATCCCGCGATCATGCGCAGCGTTGTCGTCTTGCCGCATCCGGAAGGCCCCAGAAAAGTGACGAATTCTCCGCGCTTTACCTTCAGATTGAAATCATCAACCGCCTTGAAACCGTCGTCCTCAAAAATCTTGCTGATCCCCTGCAGTTCAATGATGATATCGTCTTTCTTATTGCCCATTCTTTTTCCTCACTGCCGAATGATCCCGGCGTTTTAGACCCTGTTACAGTATTAACGTAAATCGATCAGGTGTTACAGTTTTTGCCCGCAGCAGCTTCAGGCCCGGTTATGGCGGGTTTTCAGTGCAGTTTCAGCGCCGGGGCGCTATTTTACAGTTCAGAATGCTTTAAAACTCAGGGGGAGCGCTGATCCAGATCAGCTTTGCCGGACGGTTTCCCGGGTTCGAGATCCGGTGCGACTTCGCCGCCTGATAATAAAAGCTCTCGCCCGCTTTAATGTGATATACCTTCTCCCCCAGATAGAGGTTCAGGCGGCCGCTGATCAGAAAGCCGAACTCCTCCCCGTTGTGGGGCTTGTCCTCTTCCAGTTCTCCGTGAGGCTGCAGCACCACAAGAAGCGGCTCCATCTGGTATTTCTGCGCGGACGGCACGATCCACTGGATACTGTTGCCCGCTTCATCTATTTTTTCAAAATACTCGTTTTCAGAAAAAACGACCTTTTCCTCTTCCTGACGGAAAAACTCCGTCGGCGTCGTTCCAAGACACTCAATAAGATCGAACAGCGTCACCACCGATGCCGACACCTGTCCTCTCTCAAGCTGTGAAATAAACCCCTTAGTCAGCTCAGTCCTGTCCGCCAGTTCCTGCTGGGTAAGCCCGTTCCGATTCCGCAGGTTCCTTATCCTTTCTCCTATATAACTGTTGACTTCCGAAATATCCATTTCCACCACCGGGCGCCTGCGCGCATAGTAAACATTTTGATTGTTATTACTAAACACGAAATCGATATTATTATACTGACAGTAAACATTTTGTCAACTATTAATGTTCGGACAGAGAGAAAAAATTCTGACCCTGACGGAAAAAGCATCCTTTTTGCCCCTGACATCATTACATTTAATGTGACTATTCAGCTTTTCGCAGCATTGTGGTAAAATAATGGTCGCTGTTCAGCTTCGCGCTGCCCGGCCGTTGATGGCGTTCAAAGGAGGTAAATAAATGAAAAAGTATCTTAATATTGTGAAGCATTCCGTTTTCAGGCATTGTGCAGCAGCATTTCTGGCTGTGGCGCTCACTGCAGGCGCACTTTGCGGCTGCGGCAGCAGCGGGCCCTCAAAGGAAGACGCCCGGAAATATACCCAGGCTGTCATGGATCTGATCTGCAAGGGAGAATACGACCAGTCGGTAAAATTCTCGGATATCGAAGAAGGCAAGGGAACGCAGATGCGCGATAACATGATCGATGAAATGATCTCGTCCATGACCGGAGAGCTTGAGCTCAACGACGAAGTCAAAACAAAATTCAGGGAATTCATGATCAAAGCATTCTCCACCTGCAGGTATTCTGTCGGAGAGCCTGTCAAAACAGGGGATGGCGCAGATGCGGGATATGATGTGCCTGTAACGATCGAACCGCTCAAGCTCTTTTCCGGCGCGTCCGAAACGATTAAGAAGGAGACCGACGCCCTTACTGATGACACAGAAAAACTGATGAGCATGTCCTATGACGAACTGTATTCCTCCATTGTGAATACCGTTTTTGACGTTCTGGACAGAAATCTCGGCGATCCGCAGTATGCGCCCGGTGAAGAGGTCGTCGTCCACTACGGAATCATCGACAAGGAAAGCAAGGCATGGGGGATCAGTGAAGAAGACGGAAGCCGGCTCGGCGAAAAGCTCTTCTCTCTTGAAGGCCTCGAAAACATGGAAAACTAATTGACCGGAAGGCTGGTATAAGCAGATTCTTTCCTCTGTGATAAAAAATACCAGCAGCCACAGGGATCAGGATAAGGGCATATCATGGTTGTCAGTTCTGAGACGAGGTGGTAGGATTGAATATCGTATCTATTCAGAAAAACATGGCAGGTGACAACAGCATGGAATATTTGGTGGAAGTTCAGGATCTTCGAAAGGTCTTCCAGACCCGCGACAGCGAGGTGGAGGCCCTGTCCGGCATCAACCTTCAGGTGGAGGCCGGGGACATTTACGGAATTATCGGCATGTCCGGTGCCGGAAAGAGCACTCTTGTGCGCTGTCTCAACTATCTGGAGGTCCCTACTCAGGGACGCGTCCTGATCGAGGGACAGGATCTGAGGGAGCTCTCCCCTAAAGAACTGAGAAAGCTCCGCAGCAATATCGGTATGATCTTTCAGGGCTTCAATCTCCTGATGCAGAAATCCGTTATTGACAATATCTGCTTCCCTCTTCTGATCCAGGGGCAGAAAAAAGAGCAGGCAAGGCAGCGCGCGCGTGAGCTGTTAAAAACCGTGGATCTGGCGGAAAAGGAAAATGCATTCCCGGCCCAGCTCTCCGGCGGACAGAAACAGCGAGTCGCGATCGCCCGCGCACTTGCAAGCAGGCCCAGGATCCTGCTCTGCGACGAGGCGACCAGTGCCCTCGATCCTCAGACGACCGCTTCTATCCTCGCCCTTCTTAAAAAAATCAATGAAGAGACCGGCATCACGATCATCATCATCACCCATCAGATGTCTGTCGTACACGAGATCTGCCGACATGTGGCGATCATCGAAAAGGGGCATCTGGTCGAGAGCGGGACCGTTGAGGAGATCTTCACCCATCCCAAATCCCACGCCGCCCGCCGCATGGTCATCGAGGGACGTGATCCGGATGATCTGGATCCGGAAGAGGAAGAAACAAAAATCGGAAGGAGATCAGGCCCGACAGAAGGCGCTCCCGGCGGCCGCGGAAAATCCTCGGGACAGGGGGAGATGGATCTTCTTCTCGAGAAGCGCAGAATTCGTATTGTTTACACGAAAAACTCGTCCTTTGAACCGGTCATCGGCAACATGGTGCTCAGGTTCGGCACACCGGTCAACATACTCCGCGCAGACACAAAAGATGTCGCGGGCGTCGCGCGCGGCGATATGATACTGGGGCTTCCGGACGATCCCGGTATGCAGGAGCAGATGATCAATTATCTTCTGGAACGGGGACTGGCTGTGGAAGAAGTATAAGAAGGCTGTTCACGCCCTCAGGAGGGCATTAACAACAGCAGTGAACAGCAGCATAAGAGGAAAAGTAAAAATATGTTTACAAAAGAAGTCATTGACATGATCATTCTGGGGATCGGACAGACACTATTTATGGTGGTCTTTTCTACCCTGTTCGGCTATGTACTGGGACTCCCGTGGGGAATTGCCCTTGCAGTGACTAATAAAGAAGGGATCCGCCCGAATGCGGCCTTTTACCGGGTTGCGGATTTTATCACAAATATCATGCGCAGTATCCCCTTCCTGATCCTTCTGATCCTGAT
>DEPS01000101.1:45269-46094 GCA_002358875.1 Lachnospiraceae bacterium UBA3386
CTTCTGATCCTGATCATCCCGCTGACAAAGCTGATCGTCGGCAAAAGCTACGGGTCGACCGCGACCATCGTGCCGCTGGTTGTTTCCGCCGCTCCCTTTATCGCGCGCATGGTGGAATCCTCTCTTATGGAGGTGGATCCGGGCGTGATCGAGGCTGCCGAATCCATGGGAGCCGATACCTTTACCATCATCACCAGGGTCCTTCTCGTCGAAGCAAGAGTTTCCCTGATTGTAGGCGTGACAATCTGCTTCGGCACGATCCTGGGCTACTCCGCCATGGCGGGCGCCGTCGGCGGAGGCGGCCTTGGAGACATAGCGATCCGCTACGGCTACCACCGCTATCAGGTGGATATCATGATCGTGACCGTAGTGCTTTTAGTCATTCTGCAGCAGATCTTCCAGTTTGCAGGAATGTTCCTTTCCAACCGGATCGACCGGCGGCGCGTATAAATCGCGCTGCCGCTGATCATAGTAACTGTTTACATTTTTTCAGCAATAAGGAGTAGTTATGAAAAAGAAACTTTTTGCAGCAATTCTCGCCGGAACACTCGCAGCGGGCATTCTGGCCGGATGCGGCGGCGGCACATCTTCAACATCTGCATCTTCCTCATCGGCACCCGCCGAATCACAGGGCGCGTCCGAAGATACGCACATCACTGTGGCAGCAAGCCCCACCCCGCATGCCGATATCCTTGCCCAGGTCAAGCCCATTCTTGAAGAGCAGGGATACGAGCTCGAAGTCATCGAGTACGAGGATTACGTCCAGCCCAACAACGTCGTGGACAGCGGCGAAATCGACGCGAACTATTTCCAGCACATCAACTA
>DEPS01000163.1:0-6708 GCA_002358875.1 Lachnospiraceae bacterium UBA3386
TACGTCCTCTGGGACGCCCGCAGATCCGCGGCCGGTTAAATATAAGGAATCTATTCAGGGCTGCATTTCTGTCTTGTTCTCATATTTGATTGGAAGTGTAAAGCGCTGATCCTGCGGGGCAGGTGCGCTCTTTCCAGCTTTTATAGAAGCCGTTTCGTTGTCTTGCCGGTCTTGTTTTTCCGGCGACAACTTTTGTATCATACACCGTTTCTATCAAGCTGTCAATACCTTTTTTCAAAAAACTTTTTATTTTTTTGTTTTTCGAGGTATTTCCTTGCCGCTCTCTCAGCGGCGAATATTATAATAACACCGAGGTACCCAAAATGCAAGAACTTTTTTAATTTTTTTTAAAAAAATTTGCGATTTTTCTTTTTCACAAATTAAGCCAGATTTTCAATAAATAGAATACAACATATAGTATCAGGTAGGCTTTCAGCGCCCCTGCCGCTATCCCGAGTATACTATCCAGGTATCTGATCACAGGAAGACCGGCAAAGAGCCGCAATGACATAAACACGATTCTGCAGACCGCATACAGCAGTCCCAGTATGATCAGCAGGGCTATGGCAAGCGCTTTCGTGCTGATATGCTCTGCCATGCTGCCTCTGGCCAGACTGCCGATCAAAACCAGGGCTGCCGTTGCACAGATCGCTGCAACCAGGCCCTCCAGCTCCTTGACAAGTCCTCTGTGTCCTCCTATGAAAGCACCGGCAGCCAGAATGATCACCGACGCAGCTATGATCAGCCAGAAATAAAGATTCAATTCGTGATCCTCCCTAATTACAGCACCGTCATCCGCGCAGTCCGGCAGTCAGTACAGTCCAACCGCCAGTATGGTCCGGCAATCTGCATAGTCCGGCAATCTGCATAGTCCAGCAATCTGCATAGTCCAGCCGCCAGAACAGTCGTCTAACCGCCAGAACAGTCGTCCAGCCGCCAGTATGGTCCGGCCGTCAGTATAGTCTTACGGCATCCACTTCGCCTTCTGTGACAGCGAGCAGGTCCGTGAGCCTTGCTCCCGGGATCAGTGCGAGGATCGTTTTTCCAAATTCCCCGTCATAGAGGCGGCGTCCGTCCAGAGAATAGATCTGGCACTGCCGTTCATTATTTATATAGACCTTGTCTCCGGAGATGGTAATATTCGAATATCGCATGGAGAAGTTTATCGAACTCGTCTCCTTACATCTCCTGTTGAAAATTTTGAGACAGTATTCAGTGGAGTGTGACGGATTGTGGAACAGGAAGCCAATAAAGCTCTCGCTGTGAAAAACACCCTGCACCGGCAGTCTTTCTTTATAAAAGTGATCGCCGCTGCCAGGTATTTTAATAAATCCTCTTTGAAAAGAGATCAGTCTTTTGTCAGAGACTCCGTAGCAGACATAATTATCCATATAAAAGATATGCGGAATCACTTCATCGATGTAATCAAAAGAATCGACCTTGAAGCCCTGCACCTCATCCTCTTTTTTGCCGAAATCGAAAAAAGAGACATTTGATTTCACCACAGAATTCGACATCTGTACGCAGGAAAGGCACAGTATTTTTCCATTCGGGGAAACAGCGGCAGCGATCGGGTAGCCGTTTTCTTCCATTGAACGCACAATATAGGCGATCTCCGTCCCCTTCTTATTATAGAGACGGACCCAGGTCGTCTTTGTATCATTCATGATCACAGCTACATTGCCGTTTTCCGCAACTGCGATCGAGTGGATCGGGAGCATCGTGCGGATCGAGCCCATCAGCCCCCGCGAGTTCATGATATAGACATTATTGCCGCCGCGGTTGGCAATGGCGATCACATTTTTGCCGACACTGGTGACCGGCTGCTGCATTTCGTAGGAAACATTCCAGAGTGTATTTCCCATATGGTCGACACAGACCGCACCGCTCGCGCCGTAACGGACCAGATTTCCGCCAAGATTTTCGTAGGAGTCTGTCTCTGAAGTAGATATCGAGCATACCCGACTCAGTTCGGCCCGGGAGTAGCCGCGCGACATCCAAAAAAGTACCGCAGCAACAATAACCACCATGCAGCACACTACAGATGCAAGAGTTCTCCGGTAGACTTTTCTTCTGTGGCGGAGGATTTTCTCTCTGTATTCAGTCTCCTTTTCCTTCCGGGTCTTCCACTTGCGCTTCGCGGGAGCTTTCCTTACGCTGTCGAGCGTATTTTCCAGTTCTTTCCCCTCATTTTGCGCACTGTCGCCCTTATCCGACTGCTGATCTCCGGATGGCGTCTGCTCCGGCGGCTGTTCTTCAAAAGCTGCCGGTTCTGCAGAGTCTCCTCCCTCTTCAGGAAAATGAGTTTTCCCAAAACGGCCTTCTTCTCCCCGGGATGAGCCTTCTGATGCCTGATCCTTTAAAGTCCGTCCTTTTAAGGCCGGATCTTCTGCTGACGGGTCTTTGAAAGAATGCCCTTTTAAGGCCGGATCTTCTGCTGACGGGTCCATTGACCGGGAAGACGGCTTTGATCCGGGATCTCCTTCGTTTTCCTCATGATCTGCGGCTGCTTCAGAAAAAGCTCCTTCTTCATAAGGCACTGCTTCCGGATTCGAAAAAACATCCTTCGAACCTGAGCCTCCATCTGCGTCTGCCGTCGAAATTAAGGCATCTGCTGCCGGGCCTGCCGAAGATGATCGTATATTCAGTTTGGAAGAATCACTTTTCCCCTCCTCAGGCGGAAGGCGTTTTTCTCTTTTATCTTCCATGGCAAAAAAATCAATTGAAATATTTATATTAATGTAACCATCCGGGCCGGACAGACAGCCGTGCTGTGCATTCATCCGGGCCTGTCATTTATCAAGGCTTTTCATTTATCCGGGTCAAAGCTCTGTTCTTCCCTCAAGGGCACGCAGAAGAGTGACCTCATCGATATTTTCGAGGTCCCCGCCGACCGGCACGCCGCTTGCGATCCGGGTGACCCGTATGCCGGTGGGCTTTATCAGCTTGCTGATGTACATGGCCGTCGTCTCTCCCTCCAGGCTGGAATTAGTGGCGATGATCACCTCCTGGACCTCTTCTCCCCGCAGGCGTTCCATCAGCTCTTTCAGCCGGATGTCAGCAGGGCCCACTCCCAGCATAGGTGAGATTGCTCCGTGGAGAACATGGTAGAGCCCCTGGTAGCGGCCGGTGCGCTCGTAGGCGGCGAGATCCCTGGGATTTTCCACGACCATGATGGTCGTCCTGTCGCGGGACTGGCTCCTGCAGATGGGGCACAACTCCTCGTCCGTGAGATTCTGGCACTCTTTACAAAAAGTCACATTTTCCTTGGCACTGCGAATGGTCTCCGCCAGACGGTTTACCCGCGCGGGGGACATCCCGATAATATGGAAGGCAAGACGCTGGGCTGACCTGCTGCCGATCCCGGGCAGGCCGGAGAGCTCTTCTATCAGCCGGTTGATATATCCAGAATACAGTTCCAATTCGGCACCTCTTTTCAGAAGCCCAGGCCGCCCATGATCTTTTGATTTTCCGAACCGATCTGGCCCAGAACATCGTTAACTGCGATGAGGATCATATCCTGCAGGGTCTCGATATCATCGGGATCTGCCGCATCGGGATCGATGGTGATGGATTTCATCTCATGCGCGCCTGTCATCACGACCTGCACGGCGCCGCCGCCGGCTGTCGCGGTAAACTCCTTTTCTTCCAGAGCCTTTTTATTTTCTTCCATCTGGCGCTGCATGCGCTGGGCCTGCTTCATCAGATTGTTCATATTTCCGGGCATTCCCATGCCGCCGCCAAATCCGCCTCTTCTTGCCATTTTTCACTCCTGTCTTTGAAATATAATTATTGCGATTACTTTTTTCTACAGTTTCTGCCTGCTCTTTTCTTTAACGTCCCCTATCCAATCCAGGACTGCACCCGGACGGCAGATCATGGCCGTCTCCCTCAGCAGGGATTGAAAGCCATATGCTTCCTGCCTTATAAATGTTCTCCAAATCCGATGCTCAGTCGTCTTCAATCTCGACCGGCATCGTAATGGCATCTGAATCAACAAGGGAGAGCAAATCCACATAATTGTCTGTTATCCGCGTGCCCCTGTCAAGTACTCTGTATTCGATTTCCAATGCTTTTCCGACTTTTCGCTGGAGATATTCCTGCAGTTCCCTGCGGTCCTTATCCACCCGCGCCCTGGATGCTTCGTCGTCGTCTTTTCGCTGATACCAGTAGGGGTTTCCGTACTCTTTTTCAAAAATAATGAGAAGGCTGCCCTGTTCGCCAAGGCTCAGGCGGGCTTTTGAGAGGGCAAGATACCTGGTTCCTCTGGGAACGCCTGCCAGGTATTTCTGCCAGTTTGCGGCGATGTCCCGGATCTCGTCCGGAAGGGCAGGGACAAGGGAGGTGTTTTTTCCGCCTGCGGAGCCCCATTTTTCGTCTGCCCCGGGACCGTCTGAATCTGCGCTGTCCCCCCTGCCTGCGTTCACTGTCCGGTTTTCATTTGTGGTTCCCTTCGCAGATCCCGGACCAAAGGCACCGCCGCGCCCCTGTCCGCTTCCGGTCCCTCTGCCGCTAATACCGGTATGCCCGGCAGCTGCCGCTCTTTCCCCGGAAAAACCGCCTGCGGAAAAGCCGTCTCCGGAAAAGCCGCCGGAAAAACCGCCGGGGACACCCTCCCTCGCCATGGCATCAATGACTGTCTCATTATTATAGAGCTGGGTCTCCATCTCGCGGATGCGGTTTTTGATCTTTTCAAGCAGAGGCGCGCCGTCTTCTCCCGCACCGTCATCCATAGCGGACCTGCAGGCGCGGATTATGGTCATTTCTGTCAGAATGCGGCGGTTGGGAGAGTAGCGGATCAGGTCCGGAAGCGCAGAAAAGACGCGGATGCAGCGCATGATCTCTTCCATCTCGGATATGCGCGCCTCTTCGATCATCCGCACAAGGTGATCACTGGAAATATCCAGGGATGCCGCAGTCTCCTCCGACGCCTTCAGAAGCATGAGATTTCGCAGATACCAGGTAAAATCAGTGACAAACTGCATGAGCTCCCGCCCCTGCATGAGGATCTCATCGAGTACGGTGAGTGCATCCGTCACTTTTCCGTCATGAATGCTCCGGTAGAGATTCCCGAAAACGGCCGTGTCGACGGCGCCGAGGATCTCAAGTACGCGTTCGTAGGTCAAAAGTGAGTCACTTTTTCCCTCAGGATCGGTATTGAAGGCATTGCACTGGTCCAGGAGGCTTAGTCCGTCGCGGAGAGATCCGTCGGCCGCTCCTGCGATATAGCGAAGCGCCTTGTCTTCGACCGCGAGTCCCTCGAGCCCGGCCACCTCGCGCAGCCTCCCCTCGATCACTTCCGGGCGAAGCCTGCCGAAATCATAGCGCTGGCAGCGCGACAGGATGGTCACAGGCAGTTTGTTGGGCTCCGTGGTAGCAAGGATGAAGATGACATAGGACGGCGGTTCCTCCAGAGTCTTTAGAAGAGCGTTGAAGGCCGCGTTTGAGAGCATGTGCACTTCATCGATAATAAATACGCGGAATCTTCCCTGTGTCGGGGAGTATTCCACCTGCTCTACAATGGCGCGGACATCGTCCACGCTGTTGTTGGAGGCAGCGTCCAGCTCCGTCACGTTGAGGTTAGCATCCGCAAGAATAGCCCGGCAGGTCGGACACTCCCCGCAGGGATTGCCTCCGCTCTGTCTCTCGCAGTTGACTGCCCTGGCAAAAATACGGGCGATAGTCGTCTTGCCAGTGCCGCGCGTCCCGCAAAAAAGATAACTGTGCCCGATCCGGCCCGACATGATCTGGTTTTTCAGCGTGCGCACAATGGCGTCCCGCCCTCTGACATCATCAAAGGTAACGGGCCGGTATTTACGGTAAAGTGCAAGATATTCCTGATGTTCCTGCATAGGGCTTCCTCTTTCGCGGGGCGGACGATTCTGTCTCCTCCCGGACAATGCAATTTACGCCTGCTGATATTTAAGGCAGGGAGCCCGCAGCGGCGGCACTCCCTGCCCGTTTTTACGACTTAATCATTCGGTTTTATGGCAGCTGTTCAGCTTTTTTCAGGGATCAGTCGCCAAAGGAGATTCCGACAAGCTTTGCCTGTTTGATGATCTGAGCGTCAGGATCGACGGTCTTGAGCTTGCCTGCCACTTCGCTGAGCGGCACCTTGGTGATTTCCCCATTGATCATGGAAACCATGTATCCGTACTGCTTTTTGAGGATCATCTTTCCTGCTGCCGCGCCGACCTGCGTGGAGAATACGCGGTCAAAGGCATCCGGCGCGCCGCCGCGCTGGGTGTGGCCGGGAACCGTCACGCGCACCTCGCGGCCTGTTATCTGCTGGATCCGCTCCGCGATCTCGTAGGAGACAGACGGATATTCGTAGTTGGCCATCTTTTTCTTGAATTCCTTCTTGGACAGCTTAGCGTCTTCCTTGGAGATCGCGCCTTCCGCCACCGCAATGATAGTGAAGCGGCTGCCGCCCTTGTCCCTGCCCTCGATGGCCTCCACAACCTTGTCAATGTCATAAGGGATCTCCGGAAGCAGGATGATATCGGCTCCGCCGGCGATTCCCGCATAGAGAGGCAGCCAGCCGACCTTGTGGCCCATGACTTCCACAATAAAGACGCGTCCGTGTGAAGAAGCCGTGGTATGGATATCATCAATGCACTTGGTCGCAATGTCCAGAGCGCTGTGGAAACCAAATGTCATATCCGTCCCGTAAAGATCGTTGTCGATCGTCTTGGGAAGTGTGATGAC
>DEPS01000163.1:6796-10458 GCA_002358875.1 Lachnospiraceae bacterium UBA3386
CCGCCCATGACCAGGCAGTCCAGCTGCAGCTTGTGGTAAGTCTGCTTCATAGCCTCAACCTTATCGACTCCGTTCTCGTCCGGCACGCGGATTGTCTTAAAGGGGCAGCGGCTTGTCCCCAGGATCGTGCCGCCCCTGGTCAGAATGCCCTTGAAATCCCTGCCGTCGAGGATGCGGAAATTTCCATAGATCATGCCCTTGTAACCATCCTCAAAGCCGTAGAATTCCACCGGCTCTTTTGCATTTCCGGTCACCGCCTTGTATACGCCACGCATAGCCGCATTCAGGGCCTGGCAGTCGCCGCCACTGGTTAACATACCGATACGGATCATGTTTGGTCTCCTCCTTTTGCTTACTGTACAACAAAAACATGCTTCCTGTTTGATATCTTTTTATCGGGGTCTGTCCCTTAACAATTGTTTCTATTATACTCCATTATTCGCCATTTGTCCTATTTCTTTCTTCCTTATTTCAGCCTTATTTCATTTTCATTCCATACTCACCATATTGGGAGGGAGCCTGCTTTCCGTCCCCTGTCCCATCACAAAAAATCAGAAAATCTTTCGGCTCCGAAATCATCAAATTTCACCCAATAGTTATCCAGCATGTTATTGCCGTTGTTCTTTTTGATATACGAATCAAAATCAAACCGTTCCATCTCAATGTTCTTTAGATGCCGCGTATAAAGCATACAGCCTTCCTTCATTGTCCGCCGCTCAAAAAAGGCAT
Organism: Lachnospiraceae bacterium UBA3386; assembly: GCA_002358875.1. Taxonomy (GTDB): domain Bacteria; phylum Bacillota; class Clostridia; order Lachnospirales; family Lachnospiraceae; genus CAG-791. Next base: position 7,526 of record DEPS01000163.1, read on the forward strand.
TCAGATTACCGTAGGATATGCCGTAAACTGCAAGCTCCCAGGGGAAAAATTTCCCATCGCTTAAATTTTCTGCCTTTACCAGCCTCCGGTCTCTGATCTCGAAGCCGAGGAGCGGTGTATCAAGATAATACAATATTCCTTTCAGATTCCGAATCCACCTTACTTCCGCCAAAACTCCAGCATCCTCCTTTCATATTCCAACGCAAAGGGTGTCCGCAGCACATCCGGGTAATGGAGGTTCGTAATGCCCGGATATATCTTCCTGAGATCAAACGCTTCGTCCAGCAGCTCAAGCAGATCAAAAGGGTCTTCCCCGTAAGGCGCCACATAAACATTATGCATCGCTTCATCAAACGTTCGATACTCGTCTCTGTAGTGATCGTTTTCAAACAGGCCCATGCCGTTATCAAAGATCAAAGGTATTTCAAACAACTGTGTATTGACATTATAAAACAGGCCATAATTTTTATCGTGCCGATCCGTGTTTCCCACGAGGCAGTCGATCACTGCCAGATCCAGCATATATTTTTCTGTGTCTGCATAATCCAGCGCACCTGCTTCAGACAGCTTTTCCGCACACCACCTGAGCTTCCCGATTGCATCAAGAGAGATAAACTCCTCTTCCATCGTTGACCATCCGTGTCGGCCCAACAACCGGTCAAAAGAGATAAATGTATACCCGTCCAGTTCGAAATTCTCAGAAAAAACACCGTTGTACGTTTTTCCCTCATAAACAAATTCGGCATGCCTCTGTTTCACGCACGCGATGGAAAGCTGCTGGCATAAATCAGACGCGATCATCTCCACCGCCCAGTCCCGCAGCCGCACCCCGCCAATGACAGCCTGGGATTTCACAAAATACCTGCGGTCCGATGTGATAGCCTTCATCTGATATCCGTCAGTGTCTGTACGTCGCAGCACCCTGTCCGTTTTAGAGAAGTAAAACCGCGGGATCATGGCATCATTTCTGACGACAAGGCATTTTCCATCCGGTCCGCTCTCCGGGACATTTTTTAAAATATCGATCTTCCCCTTTTCATCCGTCAGATAGAATTCATTTAATGTGTCGACGCCGTTCGCTTCTAAAAAATAATTGTCGAGAAACTCCTGCAGATCGTCCGGAGTCGGTTTTTGCAGGGCGCCAAATGCTCTCCGGGATATCGCCTCCGCATAATTTTCTATTCGGAGAGCCTGTGACCTCCTATCGACCATGATCCGCGTACAGAGGCATCCGCCAATCATATAATCCATCTGAAATTCAGAAGGCAGACTCTGATCGCGCAGCTTTTTATACAGAGCCTGTCTGGAAATACCATACTCCTTTGCAAGAGCCCCCACACTCTCTCCGTTTTTCACCCGGTTTTTGATATCTTCCATCTGTTCCGTGCTCAGCATGGATTTTCTCCCTGCATTTCTTGTGTTCGCCATGAAGATCCCCCCGCAGCAAAGCCGGTTGTCCCGGCCAAAACTCACCATTGCCAAGGTGCTGTGTCATCATTATGAGTGTGCCTGTGAAATTTGTCAACTTTTTAATATATTTACACCAGCAGCTTATACCTTCTCCGTCACGGTTCAGCCCCGCCTTAAAAACTGAAGACCAAATAATAAAGACCTGTACGGTTGCGGGCGCAAAAGCGCTCAAACCGCGCAGGTCGAATATTCTGCGTTTTAATAACATATTTTTCACACAAAACCCCCGGAGACACCAGTATCTTCGGGGGTTTTAAAAAGCGGAGACGGTGGGATTCGAACCCACGTGCCGGGACTAACCGACAACTCGATTTCGAGTCGAGCTCGTTATGACCGCTTCGATACGTCTCCTTATCAAACAAAATGGATTATATCGCATGTCAGGGCAGTATTGCAAGTTTTTTCTTGCGCACCTGCGTAAAAATTAACCGAAAAACAGCGGGATAATGTTATAATCAGTTTAACTGTCCGGCAGTTAATAATCAACCATGTCATTAGGAGGTATCGCTGATGTGGCCGCTTAATCTGCTCCGGGACGCGGGGCTTAACGAGCATACAGATATTGATTCTGTTTTTTTGATCCTGCCAAATTCCCAGACCCGGGTGTTAAAAATGTTCTATGAAAAGGGCATGAATGAAGAAGAGATCGGAAAAGAGCTTGGCATCAGTCCGGAGCGTGTGAAAAAGACCAGGGAGAAGGCTCTTTTCAGGATCACGGAAAGCTTTTCGGATCTTGGAGAACGCCTCAGTCAGGTCCGCTGCTTCGTCCTCGATATGGACGGGACGATCTATCTGAGCAACAGACTTTTCCCTTTTACAAAGACCTTTCTTCAAAGGCTTGAAGAGACCGGGCGCCATTACTGTTTTTTCACCAACAATTCCTCCCGGAACAGGCAGGACTATGTCGACAAACTGAACGGAATGGGTATTTCCGCCGGACCTGACCAGGTATTTCTCTCCACCCAGGTCATCCTCGAGGAAATGCAGCGGCTGCATCCTCAGGACTCCTTCTTTATCGTAGGGACGCCCAACCTGGAGAATGCCTTCCGGGAAGCAGGGCTGCGCGTGATCAACCGGGGGCAGGAAATTTTACTGACGGAGCCCGAAGACCTCCCGGTCGTCGTCATCCTCGGTTTTGACATGACGCTGACCTATGAAAAAATTTCAAAGGCCTGTAAATATATCCGGCACGGAGCCGCGTATTACGGCGTCAACATGGACTACAACTGCCCGGTGGACAACAACGGAGTCATCGACTATATCCCTGACTGCGGTTCGATCGCGAAACTGGTCGAACGCTCCACAGGACGTTTTCCGGATTTTTACGGAAAGCCTTCACGCCACGCCCTGGAGCATGTGATCCGTCACACCGGTTTTGCGGAGGAGGAGCTCGCTTTTGTCGGCGACCGGATCTACACAGACATCGCCATCGCAAACGGCACCAAAGCCCTTTCCATCATGGT
>DEPS01000163.1:10489-12079 GCA_002358875.1 Lachnospiraceae bacterium UBA3386
CTCACCGGCGAGACGCAGAGGAAGGATCTGGACCAGTACGATTACCGGCCCGACTTCATCATCCCGTCGCTGGAGGAGCTGATACAGCTGTTATAAGTCAGAATCTGTCCGTGTGCAGCAATTATTTCGCATTAATGGCGATCGATCCACATGTATAAGTCAGAATCTGCTGAAAAAACAGGAGTCCCTCCCGATCTGTTTCCATTAATCTTCAGAAAAAAACAGAGGACTGTCCCGGCAAAACGGGAACAGACCTCTGTTTTGTTTTTATTTACTGAGAGAAATGATCCGGTTTCCGGATCAGGCAGTCTCCGCCTTTTTGAGACCCGGCGGCTCCGCTTCAGACAGCTGTTTCCGCCTTTTCGAGCCCCGGCAGCTCCGCTTCAGGCAGCTGTTTCCGCCTTTTTGAGACCCGGCGGCTCCGCGGGTTCATCATCAGGCAGCCGTTTCCTTCTCAGGGGCGGGGCTGACGTTATTTTTTCCGCCTGCGATCTTGAAGATGAACATGACAGCGAACATCATGGCAAGGCCGACAAGGAGCGCAACAACAGCATTGCGGACAAGACCGGCAATGATATAGGTCACGGCGGAGACCGCGGCGCAGGTCAGCGCATAGGGCATCTGCGTCGAGACGTGGTTGATGTGGTTGCACTGGGCGCCCGCGCTGGACATGATAGTCGTGTCAGAGATGGGCGAGCAGTGGTCGCCGCAGACAGAGCCGGCCATGCAGGCGCTCATCGCGATGATCATGAGCTGGGGATCGGTCTTCTGGAAGCAGGCGACGACGATGGGGATCAGGATACCGAAGGTTCCCCATGATGTACCGGTCGCGAAGGAAAGGCCAACAGCGATCAGGAAAATGACGAAAGGCAGGAAGGAAGCAAAGCCCGCGGCATTGTTCTGGATGACGCCCGCCACGAATTCCTGGGCGCCCAGACTCTTGGTCGTGCTGTTCAGGGTCCAGGCCAGAGTCAGGATCAGAATGGCGGGGACCATCTGCTTGAAGCCGTCGGGGAGGCAGCCCATCATATCTTCAAATGAAAGGGAATTGCGGACCAGGTAATAAACCATGGTAATGACAAGGCCGCTGAAGGAGCCCAGCACCAGGCCGACGGAGGCGTCGCTGTTGGCGAAAGCGTTGACAAAGGTCTCGCCGCCGAAGAAGCCGCCGGTGTAGATCATGCCGATGACGCAGCAGGCGATCAGGGAAATGATGGGCACGAGCATGTCCGCGACGATCCCTGTTTTGCCCTGGTTCTCGTCTTTTGCGTTTTCATAGGGGCGGTCCGGGGTCGTGTAAATATCGTCTTTTTCGACCGCATTGTATTCGTGCTCCGCCATGGGGCCGTAGTTGATGTGCATCAGGACGAGCATGATCATCATGGCGATGGTGAGCAGGGCGTAGTAGTTATAGGGAATGGTCCTGATGAAAAGGGACAGGCCGTTTTCGCCCTCGACGAAGCCCGCAACTGCGGCAGCCCAGCTGGAGATGGGGGCAATGATACAGACCGGGGCAGCCGTTGCATCGATCAGGTAAGCCAGCTTTGCGCGGGAGACCTTGAATTTGTCCGTGACAGGGCGCATGACGCT
>DEPS01000163.1:12102-16730 GCA_002358875.1 Lachnospiraceae bacterium UBA3386
CCCACTGTCAGGCAGTTGAAATAGTCGTCGATAAAGATCAGGACGCCCAGAGCGATCGTTGCCAGCTGCGCGCCCTCCCGGGTCTGGATCCTGCGCGATGCCCAGTTTCCGAACGCGGCGCTGCCGCCCGTGCGGTTCATCAGCTGAACGATCGTTCCCAGGATGACCAGGAAGATCAGGATGCCGACATTCCAGGAACTCGCCAGGGAAGCGATGATGCCGTCATTGAAAATATGTGTCATCGTGCCCTCGAAGTTGAATCCCGAGAACAGAAGTGAACCCGTCACGATACCGATGAACAGGGAGCTGTAGACCTCCTTGGTCACCAGAGCCAGAATAATGGCGATCAGCGGCGGGATCAGGGACCAGAAGCTCTGCTGGACGCTGTCCTTTGTCGTCACAAAGGCGGCGATCACCAGAAAGATCAGGACCGCGACGAAAGCCGCGACCGTCACCCGTACAGTACGTGTCTTGTTTTCCATAAATCTCCTCCTTTTTACGCGCATGTTCTTGAGCGTAAACCGACATATTGTCCATCCCCGAAAGAAGACAGACATAACTGTCCTGCATGCCGCTCCCCCGAGCGGCACCACACCCTGTAGTAAGTGCAAAACTTTATATATGTTAGTACATCAACGTAATAAAGTCAATGCAGCTGACAGGGTTTTCCGCAAATATACGGCCGACAGGTTTTCTCCAAAATACGCGGCGGGCAGGATTTTTCCCAAATACCCAAAATGGAATTACCGGTCTCACGCCCGATGGCGCAAGACCGGTAACGGTGGAGGAGATGAGACAGATTACTATAATGTCAGGTTCAAAAGGTCTGTGGCTAAACTCAGAACCCTCAAAACCGCCTTTTAAACCCGGAACCGGTTCAGCCCTCCTGAGGGCGTGAACAGCCCGGAATCCTTCTATCTTGTTATCAAAACCGTCCTGTGGCTGGTCGTCAGAAGGTCCTTAATTCCTTCCGTCACATAGAGGGTGCCGTCCGCTTCCTCCAGTATGTAGTCAAAGCGGTCCGCATGGGCGCGCCAGAGCTTTTCCGCTTCCTCTTTGCCCATGATGAAAAGAGATGTGGAAAGTCCGTCCGCAAGAGTACCGTCCTCACTTATGATGGTCACGGAAATCAGTCCGCTGTCCGCCGGATAACCGGTCCGTGGATCAATAATATGATGGTAGCGGATGCCGTCCTGCTCGAAATACCTTTCATATCCTCCCGAAGTAATGACAGCCCTGTCCTTAATATCCAGGACTCCGAGATAATCCTCGCCCCCCTTCGGATTCTGGATCGCGATGCGCCAGGCCTTTCCGTCATCATTCTTTGCTCCCAGCGCCTGGATATTTCCGCCCAGGCTTATGAGGCCGTGTCTGATCCCGTACTGCCTGAAAATCTCCATCACCCGGTTTCCGGTATAGCCTTTTGCGATGCCGCCCAGGTCGATCTCCATGCCGGGAATCCCGAAGCGGAGCTCAACCTCTTCCGGCTCCGAAGCCTCTTTTGAAGATGCAGCTTTTGAAAGATCTGTCTCCGTCGCGGCTTCTTCTGCGAAAGCAGCCTTAAGCAGGGTCTCTTCCAGACGGGCCTGTTCCGCCCCGGCTTCTTCCGTCAGAGTTGTTTCCTGAGAAATGTCTGACCCCGGCTGACCGGCAGTCTCCTGACTGCTCTTTTCCGGTGACTCTTCGGCAGATGCAGCTCCTGCCCCCGACTGGTCAGCCGCCTCCGGGCTGTCCTTTTCCGGGGCTGCTTCTGCAGATGTGACGTCTGCACCCGACTGATCGGCCGCCTCCGGGCTGTCCTTTTCCGGGGCTGCTTCTTCTGGGGAATCCTGAGCCGCCTTCTTTACGATCGAGATCGCGGAAGCGTCCGTGAGCTTCAAGGCTTCTTCGATCTGAGCTTTTTCAGGCACGCGGTAATCCTGGTCCGGGAACCCCCAGAGCTTCATCACGGGATAAATGGCAATATCAAAAAGACCGCCGGTCTCCTTATAGAGCTTCAGGGACTGACTGACAAGATACTGGACAAGCTCCGAAGCCGTGCCCCCGCCCGATGCATTGAGCGCCGATATCTCGCTGTCAGCTTTCCCGGTCGAAAGCCTGTCATCCAGACTGTGGATCTCCTTTGCTGCCGCAAGGACGGCATCCTCCGCCCGGTCTCCATAGGCAAGGAGCGTCATATATGTGTCCATGGCAAAGACATCGATGGAAACGCCGCCGTCTTCACGAAAATAGGCTTTTTCCGGGATCTCGATCTTCGCAGCTGCCTCAGCATCCGCAGCCTTCGGGCTTTCTTTCCCCCCGGTCTCCCCGGAACTTTCTGATTCTTCGCGATCCGCTGCCGCTTTCCCTGAAACATCTGTATTTGTACCGGCGGGATCTTCTTCAGTCTGTGTTCCCTTGACTTTTTCCGTCTCTTTTCCCGTAACGTCATTTCCAGCGGCATTGCCGGCGGTTTTTCCGGCTCCGCATCCTGCTGTGATCAAAACAAGGAACACGCATAACAGGATCCTTGCTGTCACTTTTTTCATTTTCCGCATGAAATCTTTCCTCATAAACAATGCATTTTCGCATCATGTTACGTCGTATCGTATTGCGATATGTTTAATATACTCCCCTTTTCTATTCCAAACAAGAAAAACCAGGCCCGCAGGGCCTGGTTTTTAGACGTAAATCATTTGGGAATTTTGTGTCTTTCACTGAAATCACGGAATAAAAGCGGTCATTCTTCCACTACGCGTACGGTCTCCATGACCTGATCCTCGTAGGGCCTGTCACCAGCCCAGCGGTTGGTACGCACGGAAGCGATGCGGTCCACGACATCCATACCCTTGACGACACGGCCGAAGGCGGCGTACTGGCCGTCGAGATAGTCGGCGTCGGCATGCATGATAAAGAACTGGCTTCCGGCGCTGTCGGGATCCATGGCGCGGGCCATGCTGATGACGCCGCGTTTGTGCTTAATGGGATTGTCCCAGCCGTTGGAGCTGAATTCGCCCTTGATGGTCCAGCCGGGTCCGCCCATGCCGGTACCCTGCGGGTCTCCGCCCTGGATCATGAATCCTGGGATGACCCTGTGGAAAATGGTTCCGTCATAAAATTTACTGTTTACAAGCTTCAAAAAGTTTTCAACTGTTACTGGCGCGGCTTTTTCGTCAAGCTCTATGTCGATGACGCCGCCGCCCTTCATGGTGATTCTGATCATTCGTGTTTCTCCCGGTTTTATAATTGGGTTTTATTATTTATACCCCCTGCCGCAGCGCACAGGCGCGAAGGCTTTGGGTATTTACTCAGAACAGACCGGTGATCTTCCCTTCTGCGTCCACGTCGATGCTGCAGGCTGCAGGGCGTTTGGGAAGGCCGGGCATGGCCATGATCGTGCCGGTAAGGGCGACAACAAAGCCCGCGCCTGCGGAAACGTACACTTCGCGGACGTTGAGGTCGTAGCCGGTCGGACGACCGAGCTTTGTCTGGTCGTCGGAAAGTGAATACTGGGTCTTTGCAATACAGACCGGGAGGTTCCCGAAGCCCTGCTTTTCGAGGGTATCGATCTGCTTGAGGGCTGCCGCGGTGAAAGCGGCGCCGTCTGCCCCGTAGATCTCTTTGGCAACGGTCTCGAATTTCTGCTTAAGGGGCATCTCGAGGGGATAGATGGGCGCGTAATGGCTCTCCTTCTCCTCAAGAGTGGCGATGACCTTCTTTGCCAGGTCGATGCCTCCCTTTCCGCCTTCCGCCCAGACTGTGGCTTTGGAGAAGGCACAGCCGTGGCTGACGCAGAACTCCTCGACAGCCTTTGTCTCCGCCTCGGTGTCCGTGATAAAGGAATTGAGGGCGACGACAGCGGGCACGCCGTACTTCTGGATGTTCTCGATGTGCTTTTCCAGGTTCACGATGCCCTTTTTGAGAGCCTCGACGTTCTCCTTTTTGAGGTCAGCCTTGGGAACGCCGCCGTTATACTTGAGCGCCTGGACGCTGGCCACGATGACGACAGCGTCGGGGTGCAGACCTGCCATACGGCATTTGATGTCGAGGAATTTCTCGGCACCCAGGTCCGCGCCGAAACCGGCTTCTGTAATGGTATAGTCGGCGATCTTCAGAGCGGCCTTTGTCGCGCGGACGGAATTGCAGCCGTGCGCGATGTTTGCGAAGGGACCGCCGTGGACGAGGGCGGGAGTGTGCTCCAGGGACTGGATGAGGTTGGGGGAAATGGCCTCCTTAAGAAGAGCCATCATGGATCCCGTGACCTCCAGGTCCTTTGCCAGGACAGGCTGGCCCTGGTAGTTATAGCCGACCACGATGCGGTCCAGACGGACCCGCAGATCTTCGCGGTCATTTGCAAGGCAGAGGATGGCCATGATCTCGGAAGCAGCTGTGATGACGAAGCGGTCCTGGCGGAGCGGTCCGTCCATCTTTGTGCCCATGCCGACCACGATGCTGCGCAGGGCGCGGTCGTTCATGTCCATGCAGCGCTTCCATACGATCTGGGTGGGATCGATGCCCAGGGCATTTCCGTGGTGGATATGATTGTCGATCGCCGCTGCCAGCAGGTTGTTGGCGGAAGTAATCGCATGGAAATCGCCGGTGAAGTGGAGGTTGAGATCCTCCATGGGAACGACCTGGGCGTATCCGCC
>DEPS01000163.1:16846-54729 GCA_002358875.1 Lachnospiraceae bacterium UBA3386
TCTTTCCGAGCTGATGGAAGGCATCCGCCATACCTATGCTGGTGGTCGTCTTTCCCTCGCCCGCGGGAGTAGGATTGATTGCCGTCACAAGGATGAGCTTTCCGTCCGGCTTATCCTTTAAGCTTTCCAGATATTCATCCGAAAGCTTTGCCTTGTATTTTCCGTACTGCTCCAGGAGATCCGCGGGTATCCCCGCCGCTTCCGCCACCTTTGTAATGGGATAAAGCTCGGCCTCCTGGGCAATCTGGATATCTGTCTTCATTCTGATCCCTCTTATTTTCTTCTTATTCCTTTTCTCTTATTTCCTTATTTCTTTTCCGGATCCGGGTTCTTTTCCGGAAAAAAATTCTTTTCCAGATAAGAATTATAGAAGGCCCCTATCTTCTCATAGGTGTCATCGTCAATGTCGTGCTCAATCTTGCATGCTTCGGATGCCGCCTTCTTTTCATCGACGCCGATCGCCGTCAGAACTCTGGTCAGGAGCTTGTGGCGGGAGTAGATTCGCTCGGCAATCGCCATCCCCTCCGGAGTCAGCGTGATCAGGCCGCTGACATCCATGCGGATATAACCGTTCCCGCGGAGCTTCTTCATCGCAATGCTGATACTGGGTTTGGAAAAATTCATCTCGTTGACAATATCTATGGAGCGGACCTGACCGTTCCTCTCGTGTAATATCAGAATCGTCTCGAGATAATCCTCTGCGGATTCATGAAGCTCCATCATCCCTTTACTCCCTCCCGGACCGGCTCCCGGCATCGATGAACCCCGGATCCGTTTATACCATTATCAATAATTAAACTCAAATACCAGACCGCCGTAGGCAGGAAGGTCGAACTCAAGATACTGATCGCGATAGTCGCACTCGCCCTTCTTGGCGCGGATCACCTCCGGCACAGGCGTGTCGCCAAAGCCGCCGTACTCCTTATCGGTGCTGTTGAGCATGAGTTTGTAGCGGCCCTTTACGGGAACGCCCACACGGTAGCCCTCGTACTTGACAGGTGTCATGTTCAGGACGAACACCAGACCCTTGCGGCTCGAAGGAGCCTTGCGCAGGAAGGAATAGATGCTGCGGTCGGCGTCGTTGGCATTGATCCACTCAAATCCGCCCCAGTCGTTGTCGATCTCATAGAGGCACTTGCGGCTTCTGTAGAGATTGAGAAGCTTTCCGACATACTTCTTCATGCCGGCGTTCTGCTCGTCGGAGAGCAGGAACCAGTCAAGCTCGCGGGCCTCGCTCCATTCACGCTCCTGGCCGAATTCCTGGCCCATGAACAGAAGCTTCTTGCCGCAGTGACCCATCATGAAGGTGTAGCCCAGACGCAGGTTGGAATACTTGTCGACGCGGTAGCCGGGCATCTTTTCCACCATGGAACACTTGAGGTGAACGACCTCGTCGTGCGACAGAGGAAGGATGTAGTTCTCGGCGCTGTTGTAGCTCATGGCGAAGGTCATGCCGTTGTGGTCGCCCTTGCGCATGACGGGATCAAGCTTCATATATTCGCAGAAGTCATGCATCCAGCCCATGTTCCACTTGAAGTCGAAGCCAAGGCCGTCGTCCTCGGGCTTAGCCGTGATCTTGGGCCATGCGGTGGACTCCTCGGCGATGGTCAGGAAGCCGGGATGAGCGCCGTGAATGACGGAATTGAGATGCTTGAAGAACTCGATGGCGTCGAGGTTCTCGTTTCCGCCGTACTTGTTGGCCAGCCACTGGCCGTCCTTCTTGCCGTAATCAAGGTAGAGCATGGAAGCGACAGCGTCAACGCGGATGCCGTCGATGTGGAACTCGTTGATCCAGTAGAAGGCATTGGCGATCAGGAAATTGCTGACCTCATGCTTGCCGAGATTGAAGATGCGGGTGCCCCAGTCGGGGTGCTCGCCGCGGCGCGGATCCGGATCTTCAAAGATGCACTGGCCGTCGAATTTTGCAAGGCCGTGGGCATCGGGGCAGAAGTGGGCGGGCACCCAGTCAAGGATGACGCCGATCCCGGCATTGTGCAGCTTGTTGATCATGTACATGAAATCATTGGGCGTGCCATAGCGGGACGTCGGTGCATAGTAACCCGTCACCTGATAGCCCCAGGATCCGTCAAAAGGATGCTCGGAGATGCCGATCAGTTCAATATGTGTATAAGGAAGCTCTTTAAGATATTCTACGATGCGATCAGCAAACTCGCGGTAATTGTAGAAGCCGTCGCTGCCGTCGGGATGCTTCATCCAGGAACCGATGTGGACCTCATAGATTGCGATAGGCTGCTGATTGGGGCTCTTCTTTCCCCTCTTTCCGATCCAGCGGCCGTCAGTCCAGCGGAATCCCGTGATGTCCGCCGTCTTCGAAGCCGTTCCGGGCCTTAATTCCGCAGAATTCGCGAACGGATCTGCCTTATAGATCTTCTCGCCCTCCTTGGGGGTTATGCAGTATTTATACAGCTCTCCCGCTTCGATCCCCGGGATGAACAGCGTCCAGATACCGCCGTCATTGAGCTTTTTCATGGGATATTTTTCTTCATTCCAATCGCAGAAGGTACCGATCACATGGACCGCCTTTGCGTTCGGCGCCCATACGGCAAAGAAGAAGCCCTTCTTGCCGTCCTCCACTGAAGGATGCGCCCCCAGCTTTTTGTAGATGTCGTAGTGTGTCCCGTTTCCGAACAGGTACGCATCCGTCTCCGATACAAAAACCCTGTTTTCTTTTGCAGCCATAAATACCCCTTTCTGACCTGCTGTACCATACAGCGCAATGCCTCAGCCCTCTGTCTAAAGCAGAGCTGCCTCCCTCGCATCCTCCGCGCTGCATCCTTTACATTCCCGTCATTCCGTCCAGTCTGGTAAAAATGAATAAAAAAAGATACTGGTTTATTGTCTGATACTCCCGATATCTCTTATCGATTCCACAAATACGCCTGCCGGTTACTGCTTTGCCCTGAGTCCTTTTTCAACGTCCGCCCGCTTCCAGGACCGGGTGGAACCGCCTTTTTCCTCACCGCCGTCCCCGGCTGACTCTTCCCGGGCATCCGGATAGGACATCGAAGCAGCATCCTCAGTCCCTTCTGCTGAAGGAGTGCTGCCCTTTGGCAGGCTGTCTCCATAGAGCTCCCGCCTGGCAGCCGCGGAACGGTCCATCACACGGCGCCTGGCCTCGCTGAGCCTCTGCTGCTCATTTTCCCTGCGGATCTTCTCCCACTCGGACATGAGCTGTTCCAGATCGATCCGGTTTGCCGTCTCAGGACTGTCTTCCGGTTTCCAGTCGGACTTTTCTTCAGCCTCTTCCCCGGGCTTTCCGCGCCGTCCGCCGCTCTCCCGGGGGAGCGTCTCGCCATCATCGATCTCCCTCATCCCGCGTGCGATCATCTCCTGCATATTGGCATCCCGCATCTGATTTTTCGCGTCGCGCAGGATCGCGTCGGCATATTCTTCGGCAGGTTTTACGGGCTCCGCCGCCTCGACTCTTCCCTGAGCATCTTTTTCCCGGACAGCCTCCCTTTCACGGGGAGCTTCTGCCTCTTTTCGTGAAGGCTCTTCGATCTCCTTTTGTGCCGGGGCAGTTCCTTCTGCCTGCGAAGGTCCTTCGATATCTTCTTGTGCCGGAGCAGCCCCATCTCCCTTTGGAGCGGCTTCTTCTTTTTTGTCTGAGGCTGCTTCTCCCTGCAGAGCGGTATCAGGTCCGGGGTTTTCACCTCCCTGATTTTCGGGTTTACGGGGACTTTCTCCGCTCCTTAGGGCCTCAAGCAGCTCCTCCTGCTGAGGGTTCAGCCTGGTAAGGGACTGTTTGAGTTCCAGTGCACGGACCACAAACCGGCCTTTGCCGAAATATGCGGCGATCTCATCGCACTGGCGGATGCATCGCTGTTCATCGCCGGCGCGAAGATACAGCTCCGCGAGCTCGTATGCCCAGCGGTCCCTGAAGCTTCGCTGCAGATACGATTCCAGGACCGTAATCTGCTCTCCCACATTTACATCCTGCTTTTTGTAGAGCTTGTACTGAAGGAGATACCTGTCCGGATCCCTGGGAGCAACATTGATAAAAGCATTGTAAAGCTGCAGGGCGCGAATGTAATTATCAAGCTTCAGTTCCAGCTCGCAGAGAGAAAGAATGATCTTCCTGTTGGACGGGTGATAATCATAGGCCATTTCCAAAAGGTCAAGGCTGTCCCCGTATCTTCTGTTGATCTTATATAAATCACTGATCTTACAGAGGATGGATGAGCTCTTCACACGTTCCCATTCTATCGTATCTGCAAGCCTCGCCGCTTCTTTAAAATCTCTTTCCGCGATCAGGCTGTCGATCTCCTCCATGATCACATTAAACTCATACTTGTCCATAAACACAAACCTCATTTCTGAGAATCCCGTGCGGGTTACATTCAGTTTAGCACAGCCACATATTGATGTCAAAGAAAGAACAATGTTTGTGCTTCAGTTGTCAGAAATTGGCTTTATAATCCTGGCTGACATGGGGCTTTTGCGCAGCTTCGGTCAAAAACCGCCTGTCAAATCTTCTGTCAGGATGAGATCTGTCCCGCCAGCACGCGGGCAAGTTCTGAAAACTGAGAAAGCGACAGCTTCTCCCCGCGTATATCCGCGGGAAGCCCCATGAGAGCGAGCGCCTCTTCCACCTGTGCGCGGGAGAGAGATCTGTCCGCATACCTGAAGCCGTGGGAAAGGCCGTTTGCGAGGGTCTTGCGGCGCTGGTTGAAGGAAGCGCGGATCAGGGCAAACAAAAAGCCCTCTTCCGCATCGACCGGCGGTTTTTCATAGGCCTTCAGATGCAGGACCGCACTCTCAACGTCCGGTCTTGGCAGAAAGCAGGACGAAGGAACCTTCAGCACTGTCTCCGGGGAGGAATAGTACTGCACTGCCAGAGAGAGCGCGCCGTACTCCCTGCTTCCCGGCCCTGCGCAGATGCGCTCTGCGACCTCCTTCTGCACCATGACCGTAATGCTCTCAAACAGGCCCTTCTTTTCCAGAAGATGGATAAGGATCGGCGTCGTGACGTAATAAGGAAGATTGGCGACGACCTTCAAGGGCTTTCCGCCGCCGTACCGGTCCGACAGTTCCTTCAGATCAGTCTTCAGAATGTCTCCCCAGACCACATCGACATTTTCACAGCCCTCCAGCGTCTGTTCCAGAACAGGCCTGAGGTTCTCATCGATCTCCACACAGACGACGCTTCCCGCCTTCTCCGACAGAGCCTGCGTCATCGTGCCGATCCCCGGGCCGATCTCCAGGACGCAGTCCTCTCCCGTGATCCCTGCCGCTTCAATGATCCCGTCTACGATATTTTTGTCAATCAGAAAATTCTGTCCGTATTTTTTTCTTGCACGGATGCCGAACTGCGCCAGCACGGCACGCGTCACACCCGGTGATGTCAGTCTGATCAAGCTTTTTTCTCCTCTCTTTTATTTTTCTGACTGTACGCCTGGATTTCTTTCAGCAATCCAACCATACAGATCGATCTTTTTCATAATATCCTCTTATGCGCCTCCCCCCTGGGCAGCTCTTTAAGCCAGGCGGTAAAGTCTTCGGGCGTTCTGCGCTGTGCGCAGGGCCACCTCTTCCGTCTCCATTCCCCTCAGCTGTGCAACCGCCTCCGCTATATAGGGCAGGTTCAGAGAGCTGTTCCGCTTTCCCCTGAAAGGGACCGGCGCCAGATAGGGGCTGTCTGTCTCGAGCACGATATGATCCATGGGGATCTGCGCCGCCACCTCCTTGAGCTTTTTCGCGTTTTTAAAGGTCACAACACCCCCGATCCCGATGAAAAAGCCCATTTCGACAAATTCCCTTGCCATCTCCAGACTGTAGGAGAAGCAGTGGACGACCCCCCCGATCTCCCCGGCCCTGTGCTCCTTCATGATCCGGAGAGTATCCTGCGCCGCATCCCTGGAATGGACGACCACCGGCAGACCTGCCTGCCGCGCCATCTCGAGCTGGGCCTCAAACCAGTGCTTCTGGATCTCCCGGTCAGGCGTATCCCAGTAATAATCGAGGCCGATCTCCCCCACCGCCACGACCCGCGGATCCCGGAGCTTTTCCCTGATTCCGTCGAGCAGTCCGTCCGTCAGAGGCGCACTGTCAGACGGGTGGATCCCCAGGGCGCAGTACATAAACGGATAGCGGTGGGCCAGCTCGAGACATTCGTCTATGCTCCCAAGGTCCGACGCTATATTGACCACCTCTCCGATCCCCTTTGACGACAGCTGCGCCAGGACCTCCTCACGGTCCGGCGAAAATGCTTCATCATTATAATGCGCATGTGTTTCAAATATCATTCTCTTTTACCCCCTGCCGGCGGGCAGCCGGTCTCATAAACACCAATTATAGCCAAAGCCCGTCTTCTCTGTACCCGCAATGTACCGCATCGCCTGCCGTGAGAATCCGCTTAAGCCGGCTGTTAAAAAAAAATAAATTTTTTTCCAAAAAGTGCTTGCATTTCAAAATCACTTCGCATATAATAACACTTGCGTTCAGGAAAAAACAGTTATTTCAAAAAAAAATAATTTGCGCTGTTAGCTCAGTTGGTAGAGCACCTGACTCTTAATCAGGGTGTCCAGGGTTCGAGTCCCTGACGGCGCACTTTGAAAACGTTCCGTATGAGCTTCAACTTCATATGGAACGTTTTTTACGTAGAGTATATCGGCTGTTAATGTTTCGTCAATTATTATTTCTTGGGAGGGGTTCATGAGATTTTTTTCCAGAAAACTGACGTCCGCTTTTCTGCTTCTGTTTATCCTCACGGGTACGGTCGCCCTGCCCGCGAACGCAGCGGTCAGAGAAAGCGCATCAAATACTGGATGGACGGAAATACACAAAGCAGCTGCTTACACATCAAAACAGACTACTGATCCTGAAGCTTTTGTTACCAGCCGGACAGCAGCTCCTGCACCGGCCGTTCTTTCCTCCGCCACGTGGGTGAAGACCGGAAGCTGGCTGCGCCTGAAATCTTCAAACGGAAATTATGTAAAAGGTTTTGCCAAGTACAAAGGAAATCTTTACTATTTTAATTCCTATGGCAATCTCCTGACAGGTTTCTTCAGATACAACGGAAAGACCTATTACGCAAGCGTTAACCTGGGCGCAAAGGGAAAAGGCAGGATCCTCACAGGACTTATCAGGATCAAGACCAGTTACTACTTTTTCTCTCCTTCTTCAAGCCCCTGGCCCGGCGCTATGATGACCGGCTTCCAGACGATCAACGGCAGGAGATATTATTTTGACTCTGACGGCCGTATGAAAACAGGCTGGTTCACCGTCAACGGCAGCAAATATTTCGGAAATGTCAGCAAAAACAAAAATACCGTCGGAATCGTTCTGACAGGAAATAAGAAGATCAGCGGAGTCACTTATTCTTTCGGCTCCGACGGAAAGCTTCTCAGCTCCCCGTCCTCTGTGCCGGCAGAACCGGATTCCACTGATGATCCGGACATCTCTGATGAACCGGAAACCCCGACTGTGACGCCGTCTTCCACCAAACCGTCTTCCGCCTACATGCATTTCATCGACGTCTCCGAGCACCAGGGAGACATTAATTTCAAAAAGGTGAAGTCATCCGGCGTAAAGGGAGTCATTATCCGCGCCGGTTACGGAAACAATCACACCGATAAATATTTCTATCAGAATATCAAAAATGCCCAGTCCGCCGGATTATCTGTCGGCATTTACTGGTTCAGCTACGCTTACACCAAAAGCATGGCCGAAAAAGAGGCGAAATACTGCCTGAACCTCATTAAGAAATACAAGATCAATCTTCCTGTTTATTTTGACTGGGAATATGACTCCATGCGCTTTGCCAAAGAGAACATGAGAAGTTCAGCCTTCAACAGCACCAACTGGCGTACGCTCATCACGAAGATGACTGACGCCTTCTGCAGCAAAATCAAAAAAGGCGGCCGCCGTCCGGGCTACTATTTCAACCTGCATTATCTGTCCACTTACTATAATCCTTCTTCTCTGAAACAGTACTCGACCTGGTACGCCTACTGGGGCAAAAACAGGCCTTCGTCCAATATCTGGTCAAATGCCAACAGCATGGAAGTCCCGAAAAAATATGACCTGTGGCAGTTTTCCTCCCGCGGCAAAATCCCGGGTATCAGCGGATACGTCGACTGCGATCTCCTGCTCAAGTCATCCATCCGGAAATAATTGATCCTCACCGGTCCGGTCAGGGCCGGAAAGCGGCATATCAGCGACATATAAACAAAACGCGCAATCCTTTCAGGAGAAAGGATTGCGCGTTTCTTTTAAACAGAATCTATATCAGCCTTCCGACTGTATATCAGCTTTACGACTGCTCGTTCAGGGCCGCAATGATGTCAGGCAGTTTTGCGTCGACTTCGTCGTTGGGAAGCTGGCAGGTGCCGGCGTTCCTGTGACCGCCGCCGCCATAGGAAAGGCAGAGGGCACCGATATCGGCCTTTGAATTCCTGTTCACGATTGACTTACCGATCATGACGGCGGTGTTCTGCTTCTTGAATCCCCAGGCCACATGAATGGAGATCTCTGTCTCCGGGTACATGGCATAGATCATAAAGCGGTTGCCGGCATGGATCACTTCCTCTTCGCGCAGGTCGAGAACGACGACCTTTCCGTAGATCTTTGCGATGCGGGCGAGCTGTTCCTTGAAAAGCTCCGCCTGCTCGAAATAGAGATCCACTCTCTCCTTTACGTCAGGCAGCTCCAGGATCTCATCGATCGTGTGGTTCATGCAGAAGCCGATGAGCTCCATCATCATCTCGTAATTGGAGATGCGGAAATTCTGGAATCTTCCAAGACCTGTCCGGGGATCCATCAGATAGTTAAGGAGAACCCATCCGGTAGGATGAAGGATTTCCTCAAGCGTGAAATCCGCGCTGTCGCCCTTATCAACAGCCGTCATGAGCTCCTCGCTGATGCGCTGGAAGGTGTCCGGCCCGCCATAATAATCATAGACCACGCGCGCTGCGCTCCTGGCATCCGGATCGACGATATAGATTCCTGCCGTATCGACTTCCCTGAGCCTGAGCAGCTCAGACTCATGGTGGTCAAAAGCGATCGACACACGCTCATCAAAAGGCAGGTTTGTCGTAATATCATTCTTTGTAAGCTCGATCTTACCATCCTGGACGTCCTTTGGGTGCACAAAGATGATATCCTCGATCATGTCGAGTTCTATTAACAGCATCGCACACACAAGCCCGTCAAAATCGCTTCTGGTGACCAGTCTTTTTTTCTGCTGCATGGATTCTGTTCTCCCTTCCTTTTGCTGTTTCCGAAATACCCCTGTCAATCAGTTTCATTCCGGAATGATCCGGAAAAATTTCCAGACAACTATTATTAATTATAATATCAGCAAGACGGTTTATCAAGAATAAATCTCCCTGATTATCGGCTGTATGTCTAAATAATTCTTAATGGCTCTGCCTGAGCGGAATTTCGTTCAGAACCTCCTGCCCGATCCGGAGTGGGATCTCCCGGAGGAGCTGGTGTGTCGGCTCGAATATGACGAGCGTCCGCCGGAGGATGAGGAACTGCTGCGCGAGCTTTCCGTACTCACAGGATCATATACGCGGTTGACGACCGTATTGATCAGCCGGTCTGAGATATCCCGGACAGATATACTGCTCGGAACGACATAGGCGTTCGCGTTTTCCCTGAACGTCAGAGTTATCATATTGCTCTTCGCGCGGCTGAGACTGACAGCGCCGAAGATAAGGCCGGCGATACATTCAAGGACAGTAAAAAAGATCCAGGAGCCTGCCGATCTCGGCGCGCGGCCTGTGCGGAGCATGTGGCCAGCCTGCGACAGCCAGCTGTCCGCAGCCTCATAAAACCTCCGGTGCAGGATCACGTCTGTGCAGCGGTTCTCCAGCCGGCTGCGGTTGACGTCAGAGAGTTTTTCCTTACCTTTTCCGGAGGCATAGACAGAACAGTATCCCGAATAATTCGGCCTCTTGAAAATGGTCAGGCAGATGCCGTCATAATCCTCCCCGAAGCCATAACCTCTGAAGGCATAATAGAGTTCCCCGTACTCTTCTTTTTCAAGGATCCCCGGATGACAGGCCGTGTGGACAGCCACGTCGACCCCGTATTTTTCAGAGAGTTCCTTCGCTTTCGCTTCCAGCGACGCCGCCTCTTCCGCGCTCAGGATCCCTGCGTCGTCCACGACACGCGGGGCGTCCGCGTCATGTGTCCGCGTGATGCCGTTTATGCCCAGAACAGCCCATTCCTCGTTATAGGGGGAACCTGTCGTATACAGACGGCGGAAATTCTCGATCCAGTCCAGGACTCCCTTCCCGTAGTCCCCTGCCACCATGTACTCATAGAGCAGGTCGTCGATCTGGTTTGCGACGGTCTCGGTATAGAGCCCGGTCGTGACAGGCCCATGGCAGGAGCACCACCATCCCCTGTCATCGGGATCCATACAGACCATGAGGCATACGCCCTCGAAATCATCGCCATACCCGTATCCGTTGAAATCGAAGAAGTCGTCCGCATAGTCCCTGTGGGAGGCCCCATAGGTGGAAACATCCGTAAAAACAACCACGTCACGCTGAAGAGACTCCCTGATCCGGGAGATCCCCTCCTGCATCTGACGCTCCTCTTCCTCCGAAAAAATATCCGCCCTGTCCACAACACGGGGCGCCGATTCATCGTGATAAAAAGGGAAAGAAGACGGCTCCTTAGGATACCAGGCGGGCTTGTCAGCGCCCTCACCCACGCGCAGGGAAGGATCGGGATATTCCCCGTCAGGAAGAAGGAGGCTCTTTTTCTCATCCCCGGAGTTCCCGCCGGACTTTTCCGACGCATCCTCCACTTCGCTGCCGGCTTTTTCTGCGCCGTCCTCTTCCTCAGGACTCCGGCCGGAGCCGGAAGCTCCCTGTACCTCCAGGGCAGATTTCTTTCTGCCTTCATCGCTGTGCTCGTTCAAATAATTTGACAGAAAGCGCATCGTCGCGTACATGGGTCCGTAAATGCCGTACTTCTCTCTGTACTTTGCGACTGCCCCCTCGACAAACTCCAGATAGGAGGCAGGAATTCTCCCTGCGGCCGCGCCGTAAGAGCGGATCACTACTTTGTCGGTCTGCGTATCCCAGACCATCTGGAAGCCGTCGCCGCCCGGCCCGTACCCGAAGCTGGCGTCCACATAATATCTTTCCGCAAATTCCTCGATCGTTTCGCCCTCATAGGTCTTTGGCGTGACCGCAATGAGGGACAGATCAAGCATGTGTGTCTCCATAAAAGAGATGCAGTCCTCATCCAGGCTGTTCTGCTGTGCCTCAGTAAGGCCATCCGCGGAAGCGCCCGAAGCGTCCACTGCCCGGTAAAAGTCTTCGTTCCAGAGCACTTCCTGCTCCCCGGCGGAGCCTTCTTCAGTAACTCCGGACTCTTCGGTCCCCGATTCCCCGGCGGAGTCTTTTTCGGTAACGCCGGGCTCCCCGATTCCCGATTCCCCGGCGGTCTCATCCGCCCCTGCGGACGCAGCGGCATTTTCCTCTTCAACCACCCTGTCCTGCCCTGCTTCAGCCGCTTCCTGCGCCCTTACAGAAGCCGAAAAAACGCCTCCGAAAAGGACAAGGCAGATGACCAGAGCCGCCAGGAGCCGCAAATCTCTTTTTTTCCGATGTTTCATGCAGATACCTCCCTGCCGCGCAGGTTACTGTCTTCTATGCTCCCGGGTTTCAGAGAAACCGGTGCAATTACATGCCCAGCATGTATTTCGCGACTGAAAAGGCGATAAGACCGCCGCTGACAATGGCAAATCGTTTGAGAAAGTACAAAAAGCTCACGCCGCTGTCCGTCGGTATTTCTCCCACGACCTTCCCCGTCTGGCCGTTGACGGCAAAATGATATTTTTTCCCCGCGTGTTCAATATCGAACATATAAACAGGATAAAGGATATATTGAGCATCCAGATTCGCATGCAGGCTGCTGCTGTGAGGAGTGACATTCATGTATCCTTTGACCGCGCGCGACGAGACGATGGACTGCGCAGTCGACAGCATGCGCTTTTTTGCCCTGTGCTCGACATCCTGTCGTTTGTCATCAAAGCGGTCCGCTGTAAAACCGGCAAGATAGCGCATGTCAAAGGGAACCGTCTTATCCGCGTAAAAAGGTTCCAGGGAATCCATCAGACAATTATCCACCTTCTGGCTGGCGTCGACCGGGATATTTTTAAAATCCATTGCCGCTTCCCTTGCAAGCCGGTAATAAGAGGTCGTCGTGATACGGTAGTCACCGCTCCTGCTTGTGGCGCTGGTCTGCGCATTAAAGTTCACCTCTCCGGAGATCCTGCCGTTAAACACCCAGAAGGGCACATAGACCCCCGTCACCTTTCCCATTGTGCTCTCAGAAAAGAAACGCGGGGGAAGGAGCTTTTTGTTCCGGTAAAAGCGGTTGACCGCATCCGGCAGATCCTTTGCCTGGATGGTGAAGGGGATCACCCCGTCGGGCCTGAGGCTTCCCGAAACCTTGTCCGTCAGGACGATATTGTTTCTGCAGTAAGGACAGGTGAGCGCCACCTGCTCGGGAGGCGCGATGACCGATGCCCCGCAGGAGACGCAGCTGTAGACCGGAAGCGTTTCAGCCCCCGGAAAGGCGTGAACGTTCTTCAAATTCGCAAAGTCGAAGCCTTCGAGCCGGTCCCCTTCGGACTCTCCGTCCTGCGCCGGCTTCTCTTCCCGGGCCGGGGAACTCCCCGCCGCGGCAGCTCCCGACGGTGCAGGCCCGGACGAGGCAGTTCCCGATGCGGCAGACTCTGACGGTACAGTCCCGCCCGCGGACGCACCCTTCCCGGCTTTTTCCGGCTTCTTTGCAGGAGCCGCCCCGCCGGGCTTTTTCTTCATTTTTCCCGTGTCTGCCTGGACATCGGTCACAGTCCCGCAGTAATCGCACACCAGCTTCCCGCTGGCCGGATCAAAACGCTGCGGAGCACCGCAGGCCGGACACTTCTGTTCCGCAATCTGGCTCATTTCATATTTCTCCAGTTTCTTTTTAACCTTAGATGGGTGAAGCTTTCCTCCACCGATGATGTTTTGGAAGACTACACAGCTTCCCGCAGCCCGCGGAGCTTTGCCGGACCTCTCATCTTTTGTTGGACCGCCTCCAGATGTTCATGCGCTGCGCCTCTCTGATGAGCTCCTCCCTGTAATCTGGGTGGGCCAGGCCGATCAGCATTTCCGCCCGTTCCCAGGTGGAACGGCCCTCCAGGTTTGCAGCCCCGTATTCGGTCACAATGAAATATACCGAGGACCTGGGGGAAGTCACGATCTCGCCGCCAAAATGCGGCAGAATGTTGCTGTGCACTCTTCCCTCCCTGTCGGTAAAGGTGGAAGGCAGACACAAAAAAGCCTTCCCACCGCGGGAGGCGGAGGCTCCCAGCAAAAAGTCCAGCTGGCCGCCGGTACCGCTGATCTGGCGAAGTCCTGTGCTCTCCGATGAGACCTGACCGAAAAGATCCACGTTCAGGCACTCGTTGATAGACACCATATTATCGATCTGTCCGATAATGGACGGATCATTGACATATTCAAGCGGACAGAAGGCAATGCCGGGATTTTCGTCCAGCCAGTCGTAGAGCCTGTCCGTGCCCAGCGCCGTACCTGCGACCCCTTTTCCCCGAAAGATCTTTTTTCTCCGGTTCGTCAGCTTTCCGGCTTCATACAGATCCACATAGGCATCCGTGCAGAGCTCGGTATGCATGCCCATGTCCTTGAGATCCGACTGGGCCAGCATTCCTCCTACGACGGACGGAAGGCTGCCGATACCGAACTGCAGCGTCGCGCCGTCCGGGATATAAGGGAAGATGTATTCGGCAATCCGCAGGTCCACCTCAGACGGCTTTCCGACAACCACCTGGGGGAGCCGGGGATGGTCCCCCTCCACGATATAATCCACCCCTGTTATATGGATGCAGTCCCCGAATCCCCCGCTCACTCTGGGAAGGCGCTCGTTGACCTCCACAATCACGATGTCCGCCCGATCCAGGATCCCCTGCGCCGTTCCCGTTCCGCAGGACAGGCTGAAGAAGCCGTGCCGGTCCATGGGCGTCACCGAGCACATGGCCACATTTACGTTCAGAAAATGCTCATAATATGGCACCACATTGTGGAACACCATAGGGATGTAGCTGCACAGCCCCCGGTCGCACAGCCTCCTTTCATAGGATGAGCAGTGCCAGGTATTATAAATAAAATGCTCTCTGGACGGATCGCACTCCGCGACCTCGATGGGGCCGAACAAGAGGTTCCCCCTCACCTTGACGTCCAGAAGCTCCTCTTTTCTGCCCGCCAGTGCCTTGTCCAGAAGACAGGGAAAGCCCAGTGTCATTGTATAGTCCACCCAGTCACCGCTCTTAACACAGCGGACCGCCTCCTCCGGAGTCCTTAGCTTCTGTCTGTACATCTGATAAACATCCATGCTATAATCTCCCTTCCCGAAGCTGTGCACGCCAAAGACTGCCTGATCTGTGACAATAAAACCGTAATTGTTCTTTCCTGCCGCCAGCAAAGCTTCACAGGCCCGCCGTAAGTTCAGGATTTATACTTTTTTTATATGTTCGTGCATCCTTTTTTCACAAACTGCGACTATCCTGTTAAAGGAGGTATTTAATTATGATTGCAGAACTTCTGGATCTTTTCGTGCGCGGTATCGCGCGCATACATGACCATATTCTGGAGCTCAATGATTCAAGCTCCCTGGTACTCTCGGACAAAGAACTTCATTTCGTCGTAATGGGTGTCGCGGGAATGGCTTTTCTGCTGGTCATCTACCCGCTGTTCCTGCTTCTGTCAAAACGGCATGTACTCGTCATCGCATGGATCTATGTCTTTACGGTCATGGTCATGCTTTCCTTCGCGATCGAGATCGGTCAGGGGCTCTCCGATACCGGCACAATGGATATGCGCGACGTCATCTCCGGGCTGGCCGGTTTTCTTGCCCTGTTTTTCGTTTTCGCGATCGTACGGGCTCTCTTTCTGGCGATCCTTGGACTTTTTAAGGGTGACTGATCTTTTCCGGCTACAACCCGTGGGTTTGCGGGTTTTTCGCCGCCTTCTTCCAGAAGCCCAGCGTGATGGCCGTGATAAGGGAACCCACCAGGATGGCAGCCAGATATCGCATGGGGTGCCCCATGACCGGAAGCACGAACAGTCCTCCGTGCGGAGCCGGGAGCGTGCAGCCAAGCAGCATCGACAAGAAGCCGGCCGTCCCGGAGCCGATCATACAACAGGGGATCACTCTGATAAAATCCGTAAAAACGTAGGGCAGGGCGCCCTCGGTAATAAAGGACAGACCCATGAAGAGCGCGCTCACACCGCGCTCTTTTTCATCCTCCGTGAACTTATTTCGGAAAAAGACTGTAGATAAGGCGATTCCGATCGGTGGGACCATGCCGCCGATCATGACAGCCGCCATAATGTCCGTCCTCCCCGACAGAAGGCCGTTCACGCCGTAATTATACGCGACCTTGTTGATGATCCCTCCCATGTCAACCGCCATCATAGCGCCGGCAAACGCGCCTACGGCGGCATTGCCCGTCCCCGAGAGATGATCAAGCAAAGTGACAAAAGTCGCGCCTACGGAGGAGGAAAGCGGCGTAATGATCAGCACCGACAGCAGCTGCATCAGGATAAGGTTAAATACAGGGTAAATAATGATCGGCCCGGCCTTGCGGATCCACAGAGGAAACCTCTTCATAAACTGGCGCACTTCGTTGGTTATGATGCCTGCGGCAAAGCCAGCGATCATGGCCCCGATGAATCCGGCGTTGCTGCTGATCGTCATATTGCCGCCAACGAAGCCCGTCATGAACGCCTCCTCACCGGCAATGCCGTAGGCCATGAACCCGGCAAATACAGGCAGCATGAAATTGAAGGTAATACCTCCGAGATTTTTAAGTGCAGCAGCCTGCTCCGTGATCGATCCGAAATTTGCCCGGTCTGCGACCGACAGGGCAGACAGGTCCACTGCCGCCGCGTCGAAAAGGAAAGCCAGGGCGATCAGGATGCCCCCGCCTGCGACAAAGGGTGCCATCCAGCGCACCCCCAGCATGGTGCTGTCGATCAGCTTCCCCTGCACGTAGCCCTTGATCCGTTTTCCAAGCCTCACCTTTTCCGCAGCCAGTTTGTGCCCGGTCTCGGAAAGAGCAGCCTCCAGGCCGGAGACTTCTTCCTTTACCGACTTTCCGGACTCTTTATTTGCTTCTGCCTGCTCAGGCAGACCTGCTTTTTCTTCCGCCGTCTGTCCGGCGCGCCCTGTGACCGGGACGGCCTCTGCACCCTTCATGTCCGGACGATAGACCGTCGCCTGGTTGCGCCCCTTTTCCTTGGATCTATACAGAGCCAGATCCGCCTTCTCCGACAGTCTGACCAGCTGTGTCTCCCCGCCCGCGGGAGCCACCCCCGCGCTGATCGTCATTCTGAAGCCATCGTCCATCCTGGAGGACTCGATCGTTCCGCAAAGGGCACTGAGGGCGGCATGCGCTTTTTCCGGAGGAACCGGCAACAGGCCTATAAACTCATCTCCTCCCCAGCGCCCGGCAAGCCCTCCGTGCTTTTTCACCATTTCCCTTATCTTCTGCGCCAGATACTGCAGCGCATGATCTCCGGCGGCATGGCCGTAATTATCATTGATCTGTTTAAAATAGTCGATGTCTAAAAGAAAGATGGAAAAATCCGTCCCGGAACCTGACTGAATAAACTCGGCAAATTCACTGTTGAACGACTTCCTGTTGGCCAGACCTGTCAGTTCATCCGTCGTCGCGAAGCGGATCAGCTCGCGGCGGTACTTGGCGGAGCTGTTTGCCGTCAGAATGATCATTACCAGCACCAGAAGGACGTCGATCAACATAAAAAGGGTGAACTGCTGCCGCTGCAGAGCCTGCGCGGAATCCGCCATATTGATGACAACAAGGAAAAGACTCCCGTTATAGATCGGACGCACAATACAGCACTTCTGGTGCAGAAGGATCCCCGCCTTCCTGCCTACCCAGCAGACAGCGATCCCTTTCTCCGCCGCCTCTTCCAGAACAGAGGCCTTCAGCGCCTCCTGAAGCGCCGCGTCCTGCAGGCCCGTCCCGCTCCCTTTGGAAACACTTCCCGGGGCATAGCCTCCCGCGGCAGCACTCTCTGCATCAGTTCTTCCCGCGGCAGTACTGTCTTCCGAAACGCTTCCTTCTGAAACATTTTCCCTGCCCTTTCCCCTGAAATGGGCACTGTAGCGCGTCCCGTTTCCATAGTAACAGTTTCCGCTCTCATCCAGGATCCACACATTGCTCTCATTACCGATCTTCTCCTCGATCTCCTGCAGCTCCTGTGTGAGCAGATCATCCGCAGCATCCGAGATCATCCTGTACCTCGGAATCCGCTCATTTAGATCATGAGAAAGAAGCGTTGAGGAGAGATTTGTCTCCACCTCAACCGCCGTAAACAGCATTTTGGTATTAAAATTCCAAAAGAGCAGGCCGCTTCCCAGGAACGTAATAATTATGATAGTAATGACCAGAATATTCTGCAAAGCGCTGCGCATGCGCACCCCCGTTTCATGTGCCTGGTTGGTTACAGTGCGGTTTTTGGTGTGCTTTTTCAGGGAGCTGTTAAAAAGTCCCGCCTGATTCCTTTTCCAGAACTGCTGCAGCTTCACCCGGGACGCAATTTTACATGCTTACAGTTTCGCGTCTGCAGTCCGTAATCGACAGTTAAAAATATTATAACATAGATTGCGCATATTTTCGCCCGACATACAAAACTTGCGCTCAACAGCTGTTGTCATTTATAATAAACACAATAATAACCGTTCAGTGTTCCCCTTTTTGCAAATACTTCCGCCTGTTGATCCAAAAGACCTTTGCTCCTGCATCCGTCCGGGCAGAAATACTTTGTATCCGCAATCCTCAGACCTTCCGGAACGCTGAGCACAAAGGATAAAAAAGAAGGGAGATAAAAAATGAAACCTTACGCCTTTGGAATTGATGTCGGCGGAACAACCGTAAAGTGCGGTTTTTTCAACGCTGACGGGACCTTCGTGGAAAACTGGGAGATCACGACCCGCAAAGAAAACAACGGCGCACTGATCCTTCCCGACATTGCCGATGCGATTCGGGGAAAGCTCAAAGAGCACAAAGTCAGCCTTAAAGATGTAGAAGGCGTCGGAATCGGCGTTCCCGGGCCGGTCCTGGACGACGGAATCGTAAACGGCTGCGTCAACCTCGGCTGGGGCGTCTTTAATGTCGCTCAGGAGCTCTCCGGTCTCCTGGACGGCATCCGCGTAGCTGTTGGCAATGACGCCAATGTTGCAGCCCTGGGCGAGCAGTGGCGCGGCGGCGGCAAGGGCTATAAGAACGTTGTCATGGTGACGCTGGGAACCGGCGTCGGCGGCGGCATCATCATCGGCGGCAGGATCCTTCCCGGCGGCCACGGCGCGGCAGGCGAGATCGGCCACATGCAGATGCGCAAAAATGAGACCGCTGTCTGCGGCTGCGGCAAAAAAGGCTGCCTTGAGCAGTATGCCTCCGCCACAGGTATCGTCCGAATGGCCCACCTCGCTCTTGAGAAGGAGCGCAAACAGCCCAGCCTTCTGGACAATCAGGAGGTCACCAGCAAATCGATCTTCGACGCGGCAAAATCCGGCGACGCAGCCGCCCTTGGACTTGTCGATACTCTCGGCGAGATGCTGGGCACCGCCCTTGCCCACATCACGGCCGTTGTGGATCCTGATGTCATCGTCATCGGCGGCGGCGTCTCCAAGGCCGGCCAGATCCTTCTCGACGCCATCGTCAAGCACTACCGCCCGGCAGCTTTCCATGCCTGCCGCGACACCGAGTTCAAGCTTGCCGTTCTGGGCAACGAGGCCGGTATGTACGGCGCTGTCCGCATGATCCTGAACAGCTGATCGCGCCCGGCATTCCCCCGCATCAGCATTAGACCGCATCAATATAAAACAGCGGCCATGCAGGAGCATCTCTGCTCCCGCACGGCCGCTGTTTTTGTCAGCCGCATATACTGCTAAAATCTTTTCTTCACTTACGCAGGCTGCCGCCTCGCCCTTTTTCTTATTCCGGATTCCGGTTCTTCTGCGGATTCCGGGGTCTGCGCGATTTATATGTGTTCTGCGGATTTCGATTCTTCCGGCGGCCCTGGGAATTTTGTGTCTCACCAAAAGCCTGCCCATCCCTTGAAAAATTCTGGTCCTGCTGTCCGTTCCTCGACTGCTTATTTCTCCGGGAATCGCCCGCAGGCCTGTTTCTCCGGCCATCCTGCGAATGCTCCTGAGCATCCGCACTGCGGCGATCGGCATCTGCTGCCGGCTTTCCGCCCAGGATCTCCGGCAGCGGACGACCCTCCTTGCGCCACTGGGCATACTCCGCCGTAGCGGCAAAAAGCACGTCGCCGGAGGAATTGAGGGCGGTCTCAACGCTGTCCTGCACCACGCCGATAATGAATCCCACGCCGACGACCTGCATGGCTACGTCATTGGAGATACCAAAGAGCGAGCAGGCCATGGGGATCAAAAGGAGCGAGCCTCCCGCCACGCCGGATGCGCCGCAGGCTGCAAGAGCGGACAGAACAGAGAGAAGCAAAGCAGTTGCAAAATCCACACGGATGCCCATCGTATTGGCAGCCGCCAGTGTCATGATCGTGATGGTAATGGCCGCCCCGTCCATATTGATGGTCGCGCCCAGAGGGATCGAAACGGAGTATACATCCTTGTCCAGGCCAAGTCTCTCGCAGAGCTCCATATTGACAGGAATATTGGCCGCGGAGCTTCTGGTAAAAAAGGCCGTGAAACCGCTCTCGCGAAGGCATTTCCATACCAGCGGATAAGGATTGGCCCTCAGAATCAGGCCGACAATGATCGGGTTGATGATCAGCGAAACGGTGAGCATACAGCCGACAAGGAGAACCAGGAGCTTGCCGTAGCTCATGAAGGTCTTAAACCCGCTTCCGGTGACCGTGGAGAAAACCAGGCCGCAGATACCAAAAGGCGCCAGATTGATGATCCAGTGCACGCACTGGGACACGGCATCAGAAATATCCGAGAGAAACCTGCGGGTGGTATTGGAAGCCGCTTTTTTAAGCGCCATACCCATCGCTGCCGCCCAGAACAGGATACCCATATAGTTCGCGCTTGCGGTCGCCTGAACCGGATTGACAATAATATTCATCAGCAGGTTTTTGAGGACCTCTCCCAGCCCGCCCGGCGCTGCCTGCTCAACACCCTCTGCGACGAGCGAGAGCGTCTGCGGGAAGAGAAAGCTGAAAAACACTGCGATAAAAGCGGCAAGAAAGGTGGTGAGCATATACAGGAAGATCACCATGCCGAACCGTCCGTCGAGCTTGGATGACCCCTGGCAGAGCGAGCTCATGACGAGTACCGCGACCAGGACCGGAGCGATAGACTTCAGAGCCCCGACGAACAGATCGCCCAGGATACCGATAAAAGCCGCCTTGGGGACAAGGACCGCCAGAATGGCTCCTACGACAATTCCGATCGCGATCCGCGCGACCAGGCTCGTTTCCAAATACTTACGTACAGCAGCTTTCAAAGCATTCATTTGTATTTTCCCCCTTTATAAAAATGCTTTATTTGACAAATTTCAGTACGCTTAGATGTGACTTCAGACTGGCTGCAAGGAACCAGTCTGTCAATGAGACATTGCCCGGGATCCAATTTCCCGGCTTTTCGAAGAGAGATTGCCCGGGATTCAATGTTCCGGTCTGCCGAAGAGAAATTGCCCGGGATTAAATGTTCCGGTCTGCCGGACCGCCTCAGCTCAGCAGAGGCAGCACGAAATTCGACCAGATCCAGCTCAGAGGCATGACGAGGATCATGGCCGGGATCATGTCTGCCGTCGGAAACATTTTGACCCTGACGATGCGGAAGCCGATCAAAAAGACAATGAGGCCGCCGCAGGCCTTGAAATCGCCGATCATCTCAGGAGTCGTCATCGGGTAGATCAACCCCGCGAGGAAGAAGAGCAGCAGGAAGATGACGAGCTGGGGAATGGCAATAAAAGAGACCACCACGCCCAGGGAGCAGGCAAAGATCAGCGCCGTCGGCAGATCAAGTATGGATTTTGCCATGAGGATGCTCTGATCCCCGTTCATTCCAGAGACAATGGAGCCGTAAATGCCGGTGCCGCTTGCGCAGAAAAGCACGATCACCGTCGTGAGCCGCATCCCGAACTCCTTCTCCGAAAGGCCTTTTGGCGCGCTGACGAAACGCCCGATCAGCTTCTGCATCATAAGCCCTCCGGCATTGATCCTGTCTCCAAGGTGAATAAGAAGTCCCAGGCTCGTTCCCAGAATCATAGCCAGGATCACAGCCGGCATATTGGCCATCTGCCCGATGGAACTTATACCCATACACATGGCACAGCCCCCGAAGACCATATTGAGATTTTCCTTAAAGGACTCGCTGATCCGGTCACCTGCCGCCGCCCCCAAAAATCCGCCGATCACAACAGCTGCCACATTCACAATGATCCCAATCGGCATCCTGCCCCTCCTTCCACAATGTCTCTTAAGCATTTAAACAGTTCTCAATATTCTATCAGGCAATCTCTATTTATGCAAGAATTGTCCGTAAACAAAGATTTTTCACCATGCCACACTGCTGCCTCAAATTCAATACCCCGTGAACAGTAACTGTCTCCGTTACTATTCACGGGGTACTGAATTGAACTGCGTAAATCCCATCGCGTATTGCGATAACAAAGCTGCGCTTTGTTGAATGGGATTTTCGCAAGTTCCTGTTCACTCTCAAGTATTCATTTTTCAGAGGCACTGCCGTTGAGCATCCTTTCAAGTTCTGCGCCTCCGTACGCAAGGTATTCCTGAACAAAGTCATCCCATTCGGAGACGGGGCGCGTTCCCACGATCATATTTAAAAGATTTTCTTCCACAAAGCTGTTTACCGAAGGAGCCAGATCGGCAAATTCCTTGTTCGGTGTCATATATGAAGTCGGATCAAAGCAAATTTCCGCTCCTTTTATGTTGTCCTGCATCCTGAGAAACTCCCGGTAAAGTGTCTCATTCTTCCGAACGCGGGTCTGACGCCAGTAGATCCCGTAATCATCGGTAATGGTGCCGGTCAGGTAGGTATTGGCATTCCCCCGCTCGTCAGTGAATGCCGGGTTGATGGGTTCGTATTCATTTTCACCGATCACCCGATAATGAATACCCTCTTCTCCGATACAGAGCCATCTGAAGGTATCTTTAGACGCCACTCTGGCGTTCATCCAGGCCATTGCCGCATCCGCCTTCCTGCTGACTCTCGGAATAACGACAACCTGCTGCGGTCCCCGTACCATCGGCATACGGCTCTTGCCTTCCGCGTTTTTCAGCGGCGGCAGGTATGCAAAAGAAGCCTCCGGAAAGTTTTTACGAATCGTCTCGGATGCCGAAGGTTCATTCCACCAATACACTCTGTAAGCGAGCGCATTGCCGGACATGAATTTCTCTGTACAGGTATTATCGCTGTTTTGAGCCCATTCGATATCCAGAAGACCCTCTTCATACAAATCATGCATATATTCAACATATTCCCGCGCACCAGGTGTTGTCGGACGGCCATGGATCCCATCTTCGGTTTCGTTCCAGACATTACTGATGCCAAAGGCACCGGCAATCTCATCAACAATAGCGCCATGCCCCGCGAAAGGGATGATGCCCAAGCGATCCCGCACCAGGGTCAGGGCTTCTTTCAGCTCCTCCAGGGTTTCCGGCATTTTATCCACCCCGGCCTCTTTCAGCAGGTCAGTCCGCACACGCAGTCCGGAAGTGTAGTTTTCCGTACTCAGCCGGAAGGGAATTGCCATGATATCCCCGTCGACCGTGACACTGGACCACAAGCTGCTGTCCGTTCCCGCCAGCAGCGCCTGCCCTTCCCTCTCCAAAAGGGAATTAAGCGGCAGATACGCGCCGCTCGATACTGTGGCGGCAAAAGTGTCATAATTCATGCTAATGACGTCGTAGACATCCGAATCTCCGGCGGCCAGGATCGCCATCAGCTTAAGGACCACTCCCGACGCGTTATCATGAGGCAGCATCTCATACTCCACATGAACACCGGTCGCCTCTTCAACAGCAAGAGCGGCAGGATCCGTGTCGGGATCGGTTTCCTCGTATCCGATCAGCATGCGAAGCGACGTATCATCTGCCAAAGAAGGAAGACAAAATGCGGCCAGTACGGCGAGACATAGTATTAGAGATATAAGTTTTTTCATATTCCTTTTTCACTTCCTGAGACCGAGTCAATGCGGCCTGTTTTCGTTGACTCACTTCCGGGGACAGTCCGCAACGAGTGACTTCGATGATCCGGATCATTCCTTCATTGCTCCGGTCATCAAACCATCTTTTAAAAACCGGTGCAGTACCGGAAACAAGAGACAGATGGGCAGCGCGGAGATCACGATACAGGCAGCCGTGACGCTCTGTCCCGTGGCTTCTCCGACACCCGCCCCTTCCCGCAAGGCGGTAAACACATCATTTGATGCGGAGATTGTTTCCCGCAGCACCAGCTGCAGGCTCTTCAGGCTCTGGTTTGTGGTAAACATCATCGAGGTAAAATAATTATTCCAGTAATCGACAATATAAAACAGAGCAATGACAGCCACTGTCGATTTCGAAAGGGGCAGCACGATATACCAAAGGGCTGTAAACGGGCCCGCACCATCCAGCATTGCGGATTCCTCCAACTCTTTCGGTATCGACTCAAAAGTATTCTTCAGCACCAGCATATTGGCAACGTTGAAGATCCCGGCCAGATACAGGATATGAAACGTATTCACCAGATGCAGCCGGCTCATGGTGATATATGTTGAAATCTTTCCCCCGGAAAAATACATAGCAAAAACAGCGAGCGTGAGCAGAAATTTTTGGCCGCGGAGATAGGGTTTGCTCAGCGCGTAAGCGAATCCCACCGTCGAGATGACCCCAAGCAGTGTTCCCAGAGCGGTGAACGCCAGCGTATTGATGAAAGCCTGTCTGAAGCGTTCATTTTGCAGGACAAAGTGGTAGGCATCCCAGTGTAGATCACTGAAGTCGGGCAGGATCCCGACACTGCCGCTCAAAGTCGCGCTTTTCGAGGCAACAGAGCGGGAAAAGACCATCAACAGCGGAATCAAAACAAGCGCCGCCAAAAGAGCAGTGAACAGATTAACAGCAATGCGCCCGCGTGTGAACCTCTTCATCACCACAGCCCCTTTCGGAAGAACCGTTTCATGCAGAAATGGGCTCCCATCACAAATGCGAAAGCAGTCAGGGATTCAAGCAGTCCGGCAGCAACAGAAAGACTGTATTTCCCGCCGCCAAGACCTTCACGGTAGACAAAGGAGCCGATAACGTCCGCCGTTTCGTAAACCGAGGGGTTGTACATGGCAAGGATCTGCTCAGTACTCGAAGTGACCATATTTCCGAGCCACAGCGTCAGTGTCAACAGTGTAACCGGTATAAGCTCCGGCAGGGTAATATAGATGATCTGCTGCAGGCGGTTGGCTCCATCAATCTGCGCCGCCTCAAAACGCTCCGGATCCAGGCGGGTCAGCGCCGCAAGATAGAGCAAGGTGTTCCAGCCGAGATCTTTATAGCCTTCCGTCAGTACCAATACCAGCCGGAACCAGCGGTTGGTGTAGAAATTCACAGCGCTTGCGCCCAATGCAGTGATGACCGCATTAACCGGACCGCCGCGGACAGCCAAAAACCCGACAAAAAGCCCATGAATCACCACATAAGAGAGAAAATGCGGCAGGTAAAGCACGGTCATGCTCATACGGCGAAACCATTTGCAGGCGATCTCATTCAGAATCAACGCCAGCAGAATCGACAGCGGAAACAATGCCACCAGCTTGATGAGTCCGATTTCGAAGGTATTGCGGATCACGCGCAAAAATTGTGGCCGCGTAAACATCTGACGAAAATACTTCAGACCAACCCATGGACCTCCACCGGTGAACAGGTTATAATCCCGGAAGGCGATCTGTATGCCGGCAAGCGGCATCAGCCGAAAGCACAGGATCCACAGAAGCCCGGGAATCAGCATCAGATAAAGCGTCCAACTGCCGCGAGGCATTCCTCGACGATACTTTTGAGGATCGGATCTCATAACTGGATCCTCAGCACATTCAGCCCCAGCATGTTCCTGTATTCGATGCTGCGCGCCATACGAAACACAATGCGCAGACCGATGTTGCGCGTCACATCCTCCGAAGCGAGCAAAGCCTGCTGTTCCGTGGGGTCAAATGGCACACAATCATCACGGATCCGCAACAGCAGGTCATTGCCCTTATGAACTACACGGATATCCACGCTGTGTCTGCCGGAATCTCCGATAAAGCCATGATTGATGACATTTACCACCATCTCTTCAAGGCAAAGTCCCGCGGCATTGGCACGCCGGGCGTCAATACCCTTGTTCAGGCAGAACGTACTGACCCTTTCCGATACAGAGGATGCCTGCGAGATCTCATGAACGGAAAAGTCAAGACATTCATCCGAAGATACGCCAAATTCTTCAGGAATCATCATAAAGTCGTCAATGGATTTTGGAAATTGCCTGCGTGATATCCAGGAATACATCAGAATAATGAAAATCAGCGCGACATTATCCAGAAGAATCGCCAGATAAAAACCGATCATTCCCATGAGAGGAATCAATGCCACGCTAAACAGGACATCAAGCATAAAGTCGCCCAGCAGCGATATCAGGTGTGTAAACGCGAATTTGTCTGTCGCCTGCCCATAGCACATCATATCAGAAAATACAATACTCAGCGGCATACACCAGGGCATGATCCGAAAAGCCCATACGGTCATCCCGTATACACTGTCTGCGGGACTTGAGAAGAAAAGCCGTGTAAGCGGCTCCGCCAGAACGGTCACCACGCCGGAAACCAGCAACATCAGAGGAATGCAGCGGAAGAAACTCACCCGTGTTATGTCAGTCAGCGTCTTACGGTCCTCCTCCCCGATGCTCACGCTGATGAGCATACGGTAGACAGAGCTCATACCAACGGGAATAGCCCACAGGAAGCGAATGATCGAAGCCGCCGCTGTGTAGGCGGACAGCCCGGCAGTACCGACAAAGGATAAGATCAGACCGTTCACGATAGCGATCCGCAGCGTTACGTAAATATCACCCAGTGCGCTCACATGACCGACACGAATGATCTCCAGCGCATCACTCCGGTGAAGATTGCTCAGGCTGAACTTTAAGTTCGATTTTCCTCCCCAAAAGTATTCTGTCTGAACAGCAAAGAAGACCCACATGCCGATGGATGAAGCCATTGCCAGTCCAAATGCTTCCAGACGCAGTAAGTCAACAAACAGAAAACTCATTGCTAAATTGACAGCAATATAAGCAAGCCCTGCTGCGGTAGTGCGTTTACGCTGATTTTCAAGCGACAGAAATCCAGACAATTGCTGGCCTGACACCATCGGCAGGAGTCCGACAGTTTTGCCCAGTAAATACGGTCCGAGGTATCCAAGCGCCGTCTCATCAGTGGTAAATATCTGGATCCAGCCAAATGCGCTGAAAAGAACATGGAAGACGATCATCACGGCTGCGAGCACTCCGCCAAGCAGCAGGTTCATAGAAAAAATGCCGCGGGTATGCTCGACCTGCCTTTCTCCCATATACTTGCCGTATAGTATTGAGGCGCCGCTGAGCAATATCGAATTGAGTGCACCGATGAACAGCTCAACAGGTGCGTACAATCCGATGACGCTGAGCGCTTCCGGCTTCAGGTAGTGGCTGGCGAACAAACTGGCAACAATGGCATTTATCGTCCCCACCATCGCCAGCATGACCTGGGCAGGCAGCAAGTGAAAAAATTGTCTTGAGACGACTTCAATGTTAGAGGAATTATTCTTATCCATGGACTCTTTATAAGAAATACGCAATTGTGTTCGTGGTGACAGGTACGTTTTCGTACCCGAAACGATTACCGATTACGGGTAAGTTATGAAGCCGATTTTTGTCTGGAACCAACAAAGAATTGGGGGCAGAAACCAGAGTGGACACTATGGATTCGACAGTAGTTTTTCAGCGGTAATGGATATTTACCCGAAATGTTCATATCATACCCGAAAGGGGGATTTTCATGTAAGTTATGAACTTTTTCGGGTATGATATGAGTCTTTAAAGTATCATCACGGGTACAAAAACCGATGCCAACCGGGGATAGTATTCGCACCAGTTTTTGTACCTGTCCTGCCTCCTCAACTCCACCAAGGCGAAGGCAAATAACGGGCCACCCTCATCAGCTCCACTGGAGCGGAGTCAAAAAATGGGCGTTCTTTTCCTCAATTCCACCGGTGCAAAATCTAACATAGAAATCACAATCTCCTCCGCATCTTCTTCAGAGAAACCGGCGGATAAAAGGCCCCTGAGGATACCAAGTATCGGGTAGAAAAATGAGGCCAGATCTCTCTCCAGTTCTGATTCTGCTTCTCCCTCGTCCATCCTGGTGGAGAAACTGAATGAATACCGGATCACATCATTTGCGAGGTTGGTTCCAATCGAAACGGCCAGATAGGACTTGCAGTAAATCATCAGAGGGGTGGAAAGCGTCCGCATCGTCGTTGACGAGATGATTGCTGTCCAGTGGTTCTTCTCCATAACGGTCACGGCTCCTTTTGTTTTCTAGGCAGGAGTTTAGATCGGGATGGTTGGAGAAGTCAAGGTGCGCATAATCATAGGAGATGGTTGGATAGTTAAAGGAAAGATAAGAGAAGTGACACAAAAAAGGAAAGCACTGTGAGCGATTCAAGACCATTAACACAGAATAGTTGCGTTGGCTGCTCTTAAAAATCGCTCACAGGGTAAAAGAAAATTACAACTTCGCTAGATACTTCGATTGGTCATCTGCCGGAATCTTCAGAAGATCCATTGCTTGCTTGGCTGTGTATTTCAATCCTTCCATTATGTTTCTGATACTCTCAATTCTGGTTTTGTCCACGCCATCTCTTTCGCCTTCCCGTCTGAACAGTTCCATCGCTTCAGCTTCATTGTATTCCGTTAACAGCATTCCACTCACCTCCACCTTGTGGGCATCGAGAAAAGGCTTAATCACATATTCCTTTGGCATATCCATCAGAGCCTTATCCACAGCATCCTCTATTTCCATCGTTTTCCGGTTCTCTCTTATTTCCTGCATCAACCAGGAATACTCCTTCAAAGGCTCGCAGGCATCAAGAAGCTCCTGATTCCTGCCGTGATTGACATTGAGCATTTTAACAGTTACTTCAATATCCGGGGCTGACCCTTTCGGGAAGGAATCGCTCAGGTGAAGAAGCGTCACGTCTTCTGCCCCCGACACACCATTGTAAAAAACTATCAATTTGGGAACTGGCAGCTGCAGAAGTTCACTTCCATACTTGTTCAGTTCATGCTCTTTGATATATTTCTCATACAGATTCCCGGCATACTGCATCATGCGAAGCGGCATGTTCGGGTTGTAAGAGCTTTGCTGCTCATACAGATTCATGTCGTCCGTGAGAAGGAACGATGTATCATTGTGCATTCCCAGATATAACACTTCTTTTATTGTGTTGATCTGTACAAGGGCGGGATCTGTATAGTTTGTATGATTGATAGCATTATAAAGGCTGAGCGTCCATGCCTTGTTTTCCTCACTTCCAAAGATGAAATTAAAAAGCCGGTCTTTATATTCACGCTGAACAGCCGCCATATGAATCCCTCCTGCTTGTTCTACTGCCTCTATTTTACCTCAGAGTAATCCTTTTTTCAACAAAAAAACGGGGAGCCCAAAAAGCTCCCCTGAAAATACTCCTTGCACTATTTATTCAGCTTCTCAAGCGGTATTTTAACACTCACCCCTGCCTTAAACCAGACCTCATATCCATCCTCATTAACCACAACCTTCTCCAGGTACCTGATAATCAAATCATTTGAACAGCACATGATCTTCCCGTCATCCCCGATGATGCCGGAGTCAATATAACTCGTCCTCCTGAAAAATTCCTCGTAGTCGTAGCAGGCAGCTGCGTCATCCGCATTGTGGTTATCCACACCGTTCTCATACGAGAAGGATGAGCGTGTGTCTGTCGGCAGCTTCGCCCCTGCTTCCCGCCTCATCGCGTCGACCAGCTCCAGCAGGATTCGGATCTGGATCTCCCTGTTTGCAGCCTCTGCCCTCTCCAGAATCAGCCGCGTGTACTCCATTTCCAGACGGTCAAGCTCACTTTTCAGGAACTCTGCTTCTCCGCTGTGGACATCTACACTGCTGTCATCGTTCTCGGCCTCATTGAGGACTACGTTATCAAGCCTCTCCCCCAGCCTTTTCTGCTGCTCCTGGATGGCTTCGACCTGCTCATCAATCCTCTTAATCTCACCGTCCCAGATCGCCCCCTGCATCCTGACCAGCTCGTCCCGCCGCCAGGCCAGGGAATTGAATGCTTTGATGATCGCAGCCTTCACATCCCGCTCTCTCACAATCCTGCAGGGACAGGCCGCTTCTACTTCCTTCGTCAGGCTTTGCTTTGTGTACGCCCTCCGTCTGCACCGCCAGGTGGTTTCACCTGGACTCTTGTACTGTTTCAGGACACGACCGCAGATCCCGCAGAAAAGCCGTCCCTTCAGCGCCTCCGTAGATCCAAACCTGATCTTCCCCGGATCGTACTTCAGAAGTGATCTCCTCTGGATCTCCCCCTGTACTTGGTAGTACACATCCTTTGGAATTATGGGCTCGTGGTGGTCTTCGACGAAGTACTGGGGCAAGGCTCCCTCATTCTTCACAATCTTATGATTCAGGAAATCCGCTACGTACCATTTCTGCATCAGGAGATCACCGCAGTACTTTTCATTTTTTAAGATGGAGTCAACGGTTGATTGGTACCATATGTCCAATCCGGCAGGCGTCTTTATTTTATCCGCAGTCAATCTCCCTGCAATCATACCAGGGCTGTAGCCCTCCAGGAATTCGCGGTAGATGCGGCGGACTAAAGCGGCTTCCTCCGGCACAATCACAAGCTCATGCTGATCCTTCCCCTTCGTCAAACCCAGGAAGTTCACCGTGTTCAGATGCGGCTTCCCCTGTTGCATGAGGTATTGGATGCCGAGTCGGACGTTCTTACTGATACTGTCTGACTCCTGCTGAGCCAGGGAACTCAAAATCGTGATCAGGATTTCGCCCGTTGCCTCCATTGTGTTTATCCCTTCTTTCTCGAACAGGATCGGGATTCCCAGCTCCTTCAGCTTCCGGATCGTTTCCAGGCTGACAACCGTGTTACGAGCCCAGCGGCTAATGTTCTTCACCAGAACCAAATCGTGCAGCCCCGCTTCGCAGTCAGCGATCATCTTGTTGAATTGTACCCTGTTTTTCAGGGCAGTCCCGCTGATTCCTTCATCGGCATACACGCCGCTCAATTCCATGTTCGGATGTGCATTGATGTACTCTGTGAAATGATTGATCTGCCCCTCGTAACTTGTGCTCTGATCTTCTGAATCGGTGCTCACCCGGCAGTAGCAGCACGTTCGAAGCTTCTCCGTGTTTCTCCCACCCTGTGCTGTAGGTGCTGCCTGTGTTCTCGTTGCTTTTATTACCTGTACTGGCATAGATTTCTCCTTTCTCACAGCTTCCTCTCATCTCTTCATATCGAGTTGGCTGTGGCTGCCCTCTTAACCTTCGGCCTGATCCTCTGATAAAGCAGGTTCATCTGCTCCACCAGGTCATTTGAGACGATTGAGTCGACTGTGACGATTGAGCCGACTGAGCCGACTGAATCCGTCCCCTTCTTCACCATCCGGAAATCGGTATAGACCCGGAAATCCGTATAAATCCGGACGCCTTTGGGAATTCTCTCCCTCGGTTGCCGGACGGTCTGCCCTTTCCTCCTCTCCCATTCCGATTCCAATTCTCTCTGATAATCGGACGAAATAATTGCCGGGTAGTAATCTGTCCCGCAGTATTCTTTCCGTTTCAGAAGGTTGCGGAAGGTTGTTGGAGAGCACTGGATTCCCGCTTCCCTCGCCGCTTCTGCCATGGTGGCTCCGTCCAGGTAAAGGGAGAAATACTTCTTTAGCTGCCTGGCTTCCGCATCGTTGATCTGCGCCTTTCCGTCTACGATTCGGTATCCGAACGGGATCCTCGCTTTTGCCCTGAAATCCGCCATCCCTTCTCCTTTCTACGACTCCTTGTCTCGTCCTCCCTCGCCTCCCGCAGCTCTCATCTTCTGCACTCACCCCCACCTCGTCACGGCCTGGTGAATGGCAGCAAGGGAGAGATGGTTGTGTGGGCGCACGAGTGTGTGCGTGTGGGCCTAGATAAAAAAAAGCTGATCAGAGTTCCGCCCTGTACAGGCTCTCTGTCAGCTTCAGTCCGCATTTGAAATGAAATTCAACCATCCTACCGGTGTTGACCACGCAGCTTTCTACATACTCTGTAAAGACATCTTCCGAGAATGCCTCCTGATAATCTGTAATCTTCCAGGAATTCACAAATCCTTTCAGCCTCTGGAGCGTTCCTTCCGGCACCCCGCCGATCAGGATCCGGTTTTTCTCCGCGATCAGTTCCTTCTCCTGATTCGTCAGGAACATCTTCCTTTCCCGGTGTTTCGGTTGGAACCGTTCCCTCATAACCACGGCGTTGAGTTTCCGGCTCTCTCTTTTATTCTCCTCCAGCTCCCGCTCAATCTGCTCCAGCCTTTCCGCATTCTTCTCAGCCTCCGTTTTCCCCAGAGCTTTCTCGTAGATGTCCAGAATTCCGTAGCCCTTCCTCTGGCTCCATGCCAGTTTGTTCAGGCAGTTGATGAAGGCCCGCTTCAAATCTGCCTCGCTCTGCGGTTTCATGGAACACAAATCCGGCTGTGAAGTATGCTTATGACAGATCCAGCAAGGCCGGTCGCCATTCCAAGTCTGCCGGTGCATCACGCTTCCGCATGCTTTACAGATAAGGATTCCTGTGAAGGGGTACCGCTGATTTCCACGGTTATTCGCCGTCCCTTCCCTGTACCCTACCTCTTTCGCGCGCTGCTTTAAGGCTTCCTGCGCGTTCTCAAAATCTTCCCGGCTGATGATCCCTTCGTGGTGATCCGAATCCAGGAACTGGTCGAGTTCTCCCCTGTTCTTCCTCTGGACGAAGTTTTCATCCTTAAAGGATTTCTGGTATCCCCGCTTCCTGGTACTTCGAATGGCAGCATCTTTCAGCGGTGGATGGTTCAAAAAAGAAAGGGGACAAATACCTGTTCCAGACCAACGGGAAATCCGTGACCCTCCTGGCTGGTATTTACCGGATTGAGAAAGAGAGAGGGAAAAGGTTCCCTCATTTTACAATCCTCACCTGTAATGCAGGAGAAAAAATAAAGAACATTCACGACCGGATGAGGGGAACCCTGAGAAAGAAGGCCGATGCTTCATCCGGCTTGAGGATAGCTCCGTAAGGTCAGCCTTCTTCCTGAGGGAGACAGATGCGGACAAATATGAGGATATGACAGGTTTTTATAAGTCTTCAAACGGCTTGCAAACCTATCCCCCATACAAAGGCGTTATTGCCTGGACTGAATGCCCGGAAGTGGAGGTGGTTCCATTTGGATAATAAGCAACAACCTCAGGATGAAAACCTACAGGAAGAGGAAAAAAAGGAAATCACACTTGAACAGGTTGATTTCCTCACACTCATGATGGAGCAGATGGGGCGGTGATCACGCCCCCACGAACTTCTGTTTCAAAGTCTAAAGTGGCCGGTCTAAGGGTCTTAACCATGTCAGTCAAGAGTAGCCTGTCCATTATGTTTCAGATGACTACCGCAATGTTTTTCACTTTCTTCTCCCCAACCAATCTGCAATGTAGCTTACCCATATCGATCACCTAACCAGCAGATTTTATTATAGTAGTGCTCACCACCCCAACACTGCCGCCTTCTCCCGCACGTCAGAGCAGTCCACTCCCGCACCTTCCAATGCCTGGAACAATTCCTCACGGTACTTCTTCCCAAGGCCGTCGAGGCGTAATATCTTCCAGGGATCTTGTTCAAGCTGCTTTTCTATCTGTCTTACAGAGACAAAGCCCGCATATGTAAGGATGTTGTAAAGGCGGTTAGATATCCCGAGAGAAACCAGTTCTTCTATCTTCTCTTCGACGGGATTACAGACAGCTCTGGCCTTCATACAAGCGATTCCTCTTTCTTCCAGCTTTGAAAAGAGCTCTTCCCGGGTTTTCTCACCCATGCCGTCCATGTGAAGGAGATTTTCAGGATTATTCTCTACCATCTCCTTCACTTTCTCCATGGTGTCGTAACCACTGCGAAGCAGAATATTCATCAGCCTGACGGAAGGATTTAACTCCATGATGGTCTCCCGGTGCTTTACCTCAAAGCCAAAAGCTATGCGTCCTTCATAACAGTCAACACCGTATTCTTCCAGTGTCTTTATTAGTTCCAGCTGCGAGCCTTTACCAAATTGACGGATCTTCAGCATTTCCAGCGGATCCGTCTCCATGCAGTATGCGACATCACCAAGCCTGTGCAGTCCTTCTATCTCCAGGGCATTCCTTGTCCGTGTTGAGAAACCGCACTCCATGATACTGATGCTATATAGCAGCTCCAGCTTCTGCTCTCTATCCGCGGCAACCCGAATCTTTTCCTTCCTCTCCTTTTGGCTGTTAAGCATCCCCTGATACCCGTCACGAATGTATACAAGCCTTGTCGGATGTCGCAGCAATCTGACACCCTTATTGATTATCTGCCGAAGCCGTTCCCTGGAGCGGCCAAATGCATCCGCGGTTTCCTGAAGAGTTTTGTGTTCCTCAAATCGAAGGCGGAGTGCGGTTTGTTCTTTTTCTTTCAATTCACCAAGGACATGGATTCATCAAAATCCATACCATCACCCTCAGTCAAACGGCAGGTCTTCCACAGATAGCCGATTCTCTCCCTGTGAGATGATGCTTTCCAGCCTTTCAAACTCAGCCTCTTCCTCCCAGGTTATGCCGTAGGGAGCGCCGCCAGGTGTATAACCGGCGATAAAGAAAAAGTTCTCATCCTGGTCAGAATCGTACATATCCAAACCGGACTCCTTGGCAGCCTTCCTCGCTGCCAGCCGTTCCCTTTTCTCCACTTTTTTCCTGTCCTTCACCGCCAAGATCTGCTGATAGTTTTTCTGTTTCTCCGGACTGAGAACGCCCAGCATAACCAGCTCCCGCATAGCACAGGTATTGTCCACATTGAAGCGATTCTTATATGCTTTGACGATGTGGGAGGAGTCATCAAAGTGCTGCTCCTTCCACCATTTCCGGGCTTCTTTCAGGCGTTGTTTTCTTGCTGGTGTCATCTCACCTTCCACCCGTGCTTTTCGATTACGTCACCGATCTTATCGATCACCACATCGATCTCCCCTTCTGCCTCTTCAAGCATATCTTCATCCAGCTCATCTGATAATTCCGCCACACGATCCTGGATCTCCTGTAGATCCTCAATGATCTGGTTCAGCCGGTCTTCCGCAGTTCCTTCGTTGAAAATTATGCCGTTTCGCATTGCCATCAAGTCATTCAAGATCTTCTGTTCATATGAAATCGGCTCACCGAGAGGATCACCGGGCTTGTAACCGTCTGTGTATATTTCCCCTTCGCTCGTGTTGAGCCAGTCTTCATTTACATGATAGACCCCGCAGAATTTCCACAGGGTGTCCGGGGAAGGGAATGATTCATCCTTCTCGTATTTCTGCCAGGTTGTGCCAGTAACTCCTACCGATTCAGCCATGGCTTTTGCCGTGAGACCGTGGTCATTACGGACGTATTCCAGGCGTTCGCCGAAGGTAAAACCAAAGGTGTTCATTTCTCCAAATACCTCCGTTTCCGTACCGTAGGATAATTCTCCACAATATGCTGATAGCACGGGCAGTCTTTCCCGTGGTCGTTAATGATCCCGCAAGCCTGCAGGTGTGAGTAAACCGTGATCGTGCCGAGATATTTGAAGCCTCGTTTCTTCAGTTCCTTCGCAATCTCATCAGACAAGCCGTTGCTCACAGGGAAGTTGCCCTTCTCATGGCCGA
Source organism: Lachnospiraceae bacterium UBA3386 (assembly GCA_002358875.1). Classification (GTDB taxonomy): domain Bacteria; phylum Bacillota; class Clostridia; order Lachnospirales; family Lachnospiraceae; genus CAG-791. The sequence goes on from DEPS01000163.1 coordinate 51,817, forward strand.
TGTATAGTATCGTTTTATTCCCGGAATATGACCACAACCAGGAACTGAAGCTCCCGAATTCCTCCCGGATCTGAATAAAACATTTCGCATTATTGATGATCGCTTCGATCTTCCGTCTTGACCGGATCATCCCCTCTGTGTTCATGATGCGGCCGATGTCAGCATCCGTATAAGCCGCCACTTTCTCATAGTCGAAACCGTCAAAACAGGAGCGGAAGATCTCCCGTTTTTTGATCATCAGATCCCAGGAAAGGCCACACTGCATGGCTTCCATCATCAGGAACTCGAATTGTTTCTGATCGTCATGCACGGGGATGCCCCACTCGGTATCATGATAGGTTTGCATGGCGGGGAAGGAAAATCCCCAGTTACAGCTGCTCATGTGATATCTCCCAGCGCCGCCTTCAAAGCGTCCAGTTCTTCCCGGCTCAGCGTCACACCTTTTCCCATTTTTGAATGATCCGGAGACCATTCGCGGAGATCATACTTCGGCTCTTTATCGTTCCAGGAGACGAGATTCAGTTCCTTCGTCCAGGACGTACGAGAGTTGGTGGACAGGGTGGCGAGGTGGGCGGTGATTTGGTATTTGATTTCGTTGGGAATTATTCTTCTTCCCCTTCCTCCGCCAGCCACTGTTCCAGCTTCTTCTGCAGCAGTTTCTTGTCTGGCAGATACAGCTCATATTTTGCCGCATAGATATTCGCATCTTTCGGCAGCGTCAGCTCGACCATAGCATCATTCTTATCTTTACAGAGAAGGATTCCCACTGTCGGATTCTCATCCTCCATCCGCTCATATCGGTCGTAGTAATTGACGTACATCTGCATCTGCCCGAGGTCTTTGTGCGTGAGTTTCTTCACCTTGAGATCAAATAAAACAAAGCAGCGCAGAAGCCGGTTGTACATGACAAGATCACAGTAGAACGTATCCTCATCGAAGACAAACCGTTTCTGGCGGGCTGAGAAGGTGAAGCCCGTACCTAATTCCATAATAAATTCCTGCAGATGATTCAGCAGCCGAGTCTCCAGTTCCGTCTCAGAATAGGTTGCTTTCTCAGGAAAGCCCAGGAATTCGAGTACCATCGGATCCTTTATAATATCGGAAGGCCTCTGCACCACAATCCCCTGTGTGGATAATTCCAGAACTTTACTCTTATCTGAACTCATCAGAATTCTTTCATACAAAGATGAGGCGTACTGGCGCTGGAGAACCCTTTTGCTCCACATCTCCTTCGTCGCTTCAATTTCGTAGAAATTACGTTCATCCGGATTCTGTATGCGCATCAGTATAAGATAATGCGTCCACGGCAGGGTAAACGGCGCCTTGTCCCCGAAAAGGCTAACCACCGGTTCGCTTTTCTCAACAGCAAAAAGGTGAAACAGCGGTTCACTAATTCTGTCCTTATAGGTCAGGTAGAATTTCCTTGCGTTTTTTAGTGTGTCCTTCGAGTATCCACGCCCGAATTCCGCCGTCAATGCCTCTGACAGTCTGTCGATCACGTGGGAACCGTACTTCGCCCTGTCCTCTCCATTTTGCTGTTCTTCCACAATCCAACGTCCAAGAGCATAGTTCGTCATCAACTCAATAATGTTGATATGCTGAACAGCGAGGCCACGGGCATAACGGATAAGATCGATGGAATTGCGGCAGAGGGTTTCCATGTCAGTAATTGTCACAGGCTCATTCTTAGCAGGCAGTTCTTTCTTCATTACTTCTGACCTGCCTTTCTTCCAGAACCGTTCTCCAGTTCCGCAACTTTCTCCTGATAGAGTCGCATCAGCCACGCCACGCACGCCGCTTCATCCGTTTCCTTAATCGGCATACCGTAAGCAAGCATAACAGCGCGGTCATTTGCCTGGTGGGCTTTCCGGAGCTCTGGAGGCATGGTCAGCGGATCGTAGAGATCGGCAAGGGATGCGTCCGGGTAGAGTGCGCGGGCATCAAGGATTCCCTGGGCTGTTTTTTCGATGGCTGCCTTCTGTGCATCTGTAGGAGACGGCCAGGGGAATGTATTGTATACTACATTGCTTGCATAACTATAGTCGCTCTTCAATCTTCCACATACAGTCCGAACCCAAGCCATGTGGACGTTGGATGTCATAACTCCAAATGCAAATAAGCCTACACTCGGAACCAGAAATAGTTTACTACCGGCAATAGCATCCGCACTAATAACATCCATCGGAATGTATCGTCTGTTTTGAGATGAGACCTTTGGTATTGCCAGAGCCTCAGTATTACGATCTTCACTATAATATCTCAGCCGTACAGGCAGCATCGGTAGTTCTGCGTATCGATTTGTATCTGGGCTCGGGCAATCAAGCCGGAATTGTTTTACTTTGCTAATCCTATCGAGAATAAACGGGTATTTTTTCAGTTCAGAAGGATTTGCATTCTTAAGCCAGAAGCAATATCTTGGTTTACGACTTATCATATCCTTCCCCATATAGTAAGGGTGGATAAACTGTTCGATTCCCGGAAACTGTTTGATTACTTGATCCTTTTCTTCTTCTGAAAGGGTATAATATCCGTCATCTTTCATTTCACAGCCTATATACATAATTGGCGCATTGTCGGAAACAGGCGTTTTACGAGATTCAATATAGACTGTTGGTGCATCCACGAGATAAGGGTTGATGTTATCAGCAAGAGCTGCTTTTTCACCATCAAAGAGTTTCCGTTTATTCCTGTTTTCAAATTGACTGAAACCAATAATCACGCAATGAACATGTGCTTTTATGCTTGCCTCACTATCCCATTGAAATGTTCTATAAGCAAAATCAATATGCATCTTCAGTTCCTCAAACATCGGTTCCCAGAGGGGAGAAACCTGTTCTCCCTGAGTAATTGAATTTGTAGAAACAAAAGCGCATCTTATTCTGCTGCCATTTATATATGATTCCAGTGCAAAAT
>DEPS01000193.1:0-6766 GCA_002358875.1 Lachnospiraceae bacterium UBA3386
GCAGAAGGGGTGTGATTCTTTTTTATGGACGATGGCAGTCAAATGACATGGCTGATCGTGATACTGCTCCTTTTTGCCGCGATGCTTTTCGCGGTGATGGAGACGGCGTTTGCAAGCGTATCCCGCGTGAGGTTAAAGACGGGTGCGGAAAAAGGAGAGGAGCGCTACAGGCGTGCTCTTTATGTGACAGAACATTTTGACAGGGCGGTCACGACGCTCCTGATCTGTACCAATATAGTTCATCTCGCCACTGGTTCCATCGTAACGGTTTATGTAATGAAACGGTGGGGCGTCTCGGCGGTTTCTATTTCAACACTTGTGACGACTCTGGCAGTGTTTTTCTTCGGAGAAATGCTGCCTAAAAGTGTTGCCCGAAAATACAGTGAAACCTTAAGCCTCGCGACCGCGGGGCTGCTCTGTGTGCTTATGATGCTGCTCACGCCGGCTGCGGCTCTCCTTACAATGATCGGCAATGCGGTTGCGGATATGACAAAGGGCGATGAGGAGGCCTCTGTCACGGAAAATGATATTTATGACATCATTGAGGATATGGCGGAGGAAGGAAAGATCGATGAAGAGAGGGGAAATCTGATCTCTTCCGCGCTGCAGTTCGGTGATGTAACTGTGGAGAGCATACTCACAAGCCGGCTGGATGTGGCCGCAATCGACGTCGACATGCCAAAGGAGGAGGTCCTCGCCTTTATCAAGGATCAGAACCACAGCCGTTTTCCTGTGTATGAAGGAACGATCGATAATATTATCGGTATCCTGCACATACGTCGGTTTATCCGCTATTATATAAGGAAGGGAGAAGTGCTGGATATCCGGCCCCTTCTTTACAAGCCCTTCTTTGTACATCAGTCGACAAAGATCGACGATCTTCTGGAGATCATGTCGAGAAAAAAAGTGAATCTGGCGGTGGTGACGGACAATTACGGCGGAACACTGGGTATCGTCACGGACGAGGACATCCTCGAGGAGCTTGTAGGCGAGATCTGGGACGAGGATGACCGGGCGGTGCGAAATGTCGTGCCGATGACGGACGGCTCATTCAGTGTCAATCCGGAGGAGCATGTGCTGGACGTCCTGGATGAACTGGGAGTGTCCTACACCGAACAGGAGGAAGAGGAGATCGGACGAAAGCTCATGAACGAGCTGGTCTATGAGAGTTTCCCTCAGATACCTTCGCCGGGTGACAGTTTCAGGTACCTGGGAACGGAGATCTCCGTGCTGGTGATGCGGCACAACCGGATCATGCGTCTTAAGGTGCGGCGGCTTTCGGAGGATGAATGCCCGCAGGACGCCGCGGCAGAGGAGAATTCCGCTCAGAAAGCAGGGGGATTTGCGGCGCACAGTCCCTTTGGCGGAGCCGTGGAGAGCCTGCCTCAGAAAGCGAGGGAATTCGCGGAGCGCAGTCCTTTCGGCGGGGCGGCAGAGAACAATCCGCAGAAAGGGGGCGGCAGGGCATGACGTCTTTTTATCTGTACATCGCCGGGATTATTGCCTGTGTTCTGCTCTCGGCTTTTTTTTCAGCATCGGAAATGGCTTATTCCGCCTGCAACAAGGTGCGTCTTGAGCATCTAAGGGATAACGGTGATAAGATTGCAGCGCTTGCGGTCCGTATAAGGGAGGCCTTTGACGACGCGCTCTCCGCGATCCTGGTCGGTAACAACCTGGTAAATATCGCGGCTTCCTCCATGGGATCTCTGGCTGTGATTATGGCAATGGGCGAGCGGTATACCTGGCTGTCCACGCTTATTCTCACAGTGACTGTCATCATTTTCGGAGAGACGATCCCCAAAATCACTGCAAAGAAAAATGCGACGCGTTTCGCGCTTTCCTTTGCCCGGCCGGTCCGCTTTCTTATGATCATCCTCAAACCGGTGACCTTTATTGTTGTGGGGCTTGTAAATCTTCTGACTTCTCTGCTGCCGGATGTGGAGGAGGAAGACAGCGAGGCGGCTCTCGAAGAGCTTCATACTATGATCGACATGGCGGAGGACGAGGACGTTCTGGATGAGGACGCATCCGAGCTGGTCAGTGCCGCGATAGATTTTGCCGATATCTCCGCGTCGGAGGTCATGACCGCCCGTGTGGACATCGTTGCGATCGATATCGACGATCCCTGGGAGGAGATCCTGCGAGTCATAGATTCCTCACCCTATTCCCGCATTCCGGTCTACGAGGACAGTATTGACCATGTGATCGGCATTCTTTCCCTCAACCGTTTTTTGAAGGCCATGATCGACGGAGATAAAGTAGAGATCCGGTCCCTCCTTCTTCCGACATGCTATGTTTATAAGACGATGCGGCTTCCTGCCGTGCTGTCTTCCCTTCGGAACGCCCAGCAGCATCTTGCTGTCGTGACGGATGAATACGGCGGAACGCTGGGACTTGTCTCCATGGAGGATGTCCTCGAACAGCTTGTCGGCGATATCTGGGATGAGACGGATACGGTGGAGAAGGATATCGTGAAGCAGGGGAACGGCGTTTACGAGCTCGACGGAGACATGCCGGTCTCCGAATTCCTCGAACTCATGCACTGGGATGAGGATGAATTTGATTTCGACTCCGAGACGGTCGGCGGCTGGTGTATTGAGTACAATAACGGTTTTCCAAATGTAAACAGTATTTTCTCGTACAGAGACGCCAGGATACGGGTCCTGGAGATATCCGAGAGGCGCGTCCGCCGCGTCCTTGTGAGCACTGTTTCGGGGAAGCCGAAATAAATATCGCTGCCGAGGCACCTTTCAGACCGGGTTTTTGCGCTGATTTTTCGCGCAAAACCCGGTCTGCGGCGCGGTGTCAAAATATGCTTTGCCTGTTCATAAGGACATTGGGAATCGCCCAACACATCGATACCGCCCATGCCGCTTCGGTAGAGCGTGTGCGACGGCACATCTGCTGAAGACTGATTTAAGAACAGGAAATAGTGCTTGTAAAATGTGACAAAAATGTTACAATAATATTATCGCACAGGACAGAACCGCCGTTTTTTCTTTACGGAGGTGTCTGTGTGATGTCATTTAAAAGGATGATGATCAATGACGCAGCTGTCCGGCAAGTGGGAGAGCTGCGATTTCTTATTCAACGCCTGCCATCTGAGATGATCAGGGACCTGCGCCTTAAAGCATTTGTGGTTTCTGCCGCGGGAGTTCTCGTCTTTGGTGGGTGCGCGGCCAGGCAGGCGGAGCCTGTTCTGGAGCCTTACCGGGAGGAATCTGTGGGGCAGGAGACCGGGCTGGAAGAGGACTTGAAAAAGTCTTCGGCTCCTGTTTCAGGGACCGGCGGCACAGAGTCGGACAAAGAAGTTACCCGGGAGGAGTCACAGGATACCGGGCAGGACAGTTTGCCGGAAGAATCACAAAAGGCCGCGGGAAAGGGTTCTCAGGAAGCTGCGAGAGACAGTTCAAGAGATATTACGCCTGAAGGCGGCCGGGAGACCGTCACGGTGCATGTCTGCGGCGCCGTAAAAAACGAGGGGGTCTATACACTCGCGGCAGGAAGCCGGGCCGGAGACGCAGTAGAGGCGGCGGGCGGTTTTTCTGAGGATGCGGATACGGCGATACTGAATCTTGCGATTGTGCTGCAGGACGCCTGGCAGATTCGGGTTCCGACAAAGGAGGAGGCAGAGGCTCTTCGCAAAGGAGAGGGCTCAGACAGACTGTATGGCATCATGGACAGCGCCGGGGCAGGAAAGGGCTTTAACACAGGCGGCACTGTAGTTAACCAGTCAGGGAGCGTCCTGGCAGGGGCGGAAACAGAGAATACTGCGGGAGAGACTGGTTCGGTAAAAACCGGATCATCTGAGGGCGGTCCTGCTGCCGGAGCGGAGACTTCGTCCGGAAAAATCAATATTAATACGGCGGACATGGAAGGGCTTATGAGGATTCCGGGTATCGGGGAGAGCAAAGCCCGGAGGATCCTTGATTACAGGGAAAAGAACGGACAGTTTGGATCGCCGGAGGAACTGATGAAGGTTCCCGGGATCAAAAAAGCCAGTTTTGAAAAAATGAAGGATTACATCAGGACAGAGTGAGAGTATCCGATTTATCGGTATAAAGCGAGATATGTTTTTATAGTCATATCAGGAAAAGCAAGATCTGCCGCAAGGATGCGGCATTCAGGAGGAAAGAAATGGCAGCAAAGATTCTGGTCGTAGACGACGAGAAGATGATCGTAAAAGGGCTCAGGTTCAGCCTTATGCAGGAGGGGTACGAGGTTGACTGTGCTTATGACGGCGAGGAGGCAGTAAAGATGATCCGGGATAAGGACTATGATATTGTCCTTCTTGATGTCATGCTCCCCAAACTCTCCGGATTCGAGGTCCTGCAGCAGACGAGGGAATTTTCAGAAGTTCCGATCATCATGCTTACGGCCAGGGGAGATGACATGGACAAGATCCTGGGGCTGGATTACGGCGCCGATGACTATGTCACAAAGCCTTTCAATCCGCTTGAGGTGAAGGGACGGATCAAGGCGATCATCCGCCGTGCTTCCCGCGCGCGCCGCGACGCGGTATATCCGGAGCATATGATAGAGGTGGGGGATCTGCGGATGGATCTCGAGAACCGCAGGATTACGCTTTCCGGCAAAGAAGTAAATCTCACAGGCAAGGAATTCGAGCTTCTCGAGCTCCTTGCAACGCATGTCGGGAAGGTCTACAGCAGGGCATCTCTTTTGCAGATGGTCTGGGGAAAGGACTATCCAGGCGATGTGCGGACAGTGGATGTCCACATCCGGCGCCTTCGCGAAAAGATTGAGCTAAATGCCTCCGAGCCCCGGTATGTTCAGACTAAATGGGGCGTGGGATATTATTTTCGCAGCCAGGACAGGTGAGGCTTTTGCATGATGTGACCGGGGCAGAACCTGCTATGGATTATCATGGAAGGTTCAGACCGGCACAGAGCTTAAATCCTTTTGCCGGGGGGTCGTGCGGGATCCGGGTTCATGGAGAACAGTTGTGAGGGAAAAAGTCGGAAAAGTTTTAAGCAGACTGACATTTTTGAAGAGTCTGCGGGTGATTTTTTTTATTATTATTTTTATGGTCGGCGTGGTGCCCTGTATCCTTTTGCAGAACGGGCTGTTACGGGATTATGAAACCCGTGCGGTGGAGGTCAGGGTGGAACAGGTCAAGGGACAGCTCAGGTCTTTAGCAAATCAGCTGATCAGCAGCAATTATCTGGTCAATCAGGATTCGGGGCAGGTTGATGCCCAGCTTTCGGAATTTTCCACGCTGTATGACGGAAGGCTTCTGATCATCGATTCTATGTTAAATGTCGTCAGGGATACATATGGTCTCTCAGAGAACAAGACGATCGTATCGCAGGATGTGATCACCTGCCTGACGACAGGAGACCAGGCCGGATCGGAGCATTATGACAGGGAGGACCGTTTTATTGAGGTCGTAGTCCCGATCATAGAGACCCGTTCCAGGGAGGGGCTTGATGCTGCCACACAGGGCGGGGAGGCTTTCTTCCAGGATACTAAAGGCCAGATCAATATGGTCCGCGGAGTGCTTCTTGCCAGCACATCCACGGAGTATATCCAGAGGACCAAGGAGATACTGCGCCAAAAGGCGGGAACACTGCAGACGATTATGCTCATCGTTGTTTTTCTGGTTTCCATCCTGCTCTCGGGATTTCTCGTCAGCCCTTTTGAGAAGCTTTCAAGGGACATACGGGAGGTGAAAGAAGGTTATTCAAATGAACCTATAACGGCACCCCGGTACATCGAGACCATCCACATCGCCGAGGCATTCAATAATGTGCTGGGACGTATGAACGCGCTGGACCAGTCTCGGCAGGAATTTGTCGCCAATGTTTCACATGAGCTGAAGACCCCCATGACTTCCATGAAGGTGCTGGCCGCCTCTCTGCTGTCAGAGGAAAATGTGGATCCGGCAGTCTATCGGGAGTTCCTCGAGGACATCGATGGAGAGATCGACCGGGAGAACAAGATCATTTCAGATCTTCTGGCCCTGGTCAGGGAAGACCGGACGGATGTTGAAATAGATGTGGCGCCCACAAACATCAACGAGCTTACACAGGCGGTGATGAAACGCATGGGACCCCTTGCCCAGCTGAGGGATATAGAGCTGACCTTCGTCAGCAGGAAAGAAGTGTCCGCAGAGGTAGATGCGACCCGGCTCGGTCTGGTGCTTACCAATCTTGTGGAAAATGCCGTAAAATATAACCGCCAGCACGGAGAAGTCACGGTCACACTGGATGCCGACCATGGATATTTCCAGCTTACGGTCTCCGATACAGGAATCGGCATTCCTAAGGAAGAGCAGGGCAGGATATTTGAGCGCTTTTACAGGGTGGACAAATCCAGATCCCGCGCGATCGGCGGAACAGGCCTTGGCCTTTCAATTGCCAAAAGCGTTGTCCTTAGCCATCACGGTACGATCGGCGTAAGGAGCAGCGAGGGAAAAGGGACCACCTTCATTGTAAGGATCCCGCTTGAATACTCCGCCCAGCCTATGGATCTTCGCGCAGGCCGGCAGCACCGTCAGATCATCCGCTTTCTTCGCGGCAGAAGAAATGACGATGCGATACGGCAGTACAGGGAAAAGACTATCCGTGTCTCAAAAAGGAAGGGGCGGCCCGCAGCACTGGATTCGGAAGAGGCCGGGGGAAAGACTTCAGACGCGGAACTGATCGCGGGTAAAAATGAACACAGGGGATAAGCAGATGATCTTTTTTCCGGTGAAACAGGGGGTGGAACAGGGGACGGTTCCCCATTCCAAAAACTTCAGGGTGGA
>DEPS01000193.1:6818-19363 GCA_002358875.1 Lachnospiraceae bacterium UBA3386
CCAAAAACTTCAGGGTGGAACAGAGGACGGTCCCTCATTCCAAAAACTTTTCCGGATTCTGTGCCGGAGTCTTTGGCGGTGCCGGTGTCAGGCGATATGCCGGAGCATGTGTCCTGTTGATGTCGGCACTTTTTTTAATGATGTGTCTGTCAGGATGCGGCGAAAGAAAAGCGGGCCGGGCTTTTTTCACGGTTTATTACCTGAATGCGGAAAAAAACGCGCTGGCACTGCGGAAAACCGAGCTGAAGGCGGAGACTGAGTACGGACGCGCGGAGGAGATGCTTGATCTTCTGGGGAAAACGCCGGAGGAGGAGGGATTAAAGGCGCCGATAAGCGGTTTTACGAGGAAAGAGTTTTCCATCGACAACCACGTGATCATGGTCGATTTTACACGGGGATACAGAAATCTGGATATTATTACAGAAAAACTGGTCCGCGCGGCCATTGTCAGGACGCTGTGTGAGATCCCGGATGTCCACCGTGTCACGATCAGGGTAAACGGCGCCCTGCTTGTGGATGAACGCGGGAATAAGTCGGAGAATATGACGGCAGAACAGTTTATTTACAACTCCGGAAAGGAAATGTTGAATTTCGAGCGCACGCAGTTACATCTGTATTTCGCCTCAGAAGACGGAACCAAACTTATAAGCACATACAGGAAGATCGTCTACAATGGAAATATCCCCATGGATCGTCTGGTCGTGGAACAGATCATAAAGGGGCCGAAAGCAAGTTTCAGCTATCCAACGGTCAATGAAAATACGAAGGTCATCAACGTCGTGTCACGAGACAATATATGTACAGTCACTCTGGACCGGACTTTTCTGACGAACCCCTATAAGGTATCCCCGGAGGTCGCACTGTATTCTATCGTCAACTCACTGACCGAGCTTGCATCGATCCACCAGGTGCAGATCATCATTGATGGGGAGGAGGCTCCCCTATTCATGGACAAGTTTACTCTGAATTCGGAGAATCTGCTTCAGAACAATACAAAGCTTGTCGAATTGAAAGACGGAGGCTGATGGCCGGGCCTTTTGAAATAATCAGAAAGGAAAAACAATGCGCAGACCGCTGTTTGCCGTATTATGCGGCGCCGCGGCGGCTGTCTGGCTCACTATTTTGTTTATACACTGGAGCCCGGGAGATTATGAGAAGTTCCGGGGCAGTGAGATCTGCCTGGAGGGCACGGTCTGCGGCCTGGAACCGAAAATAGAAGGGGACAGCGTCGTCTGGAGAATGACGTTGGCTGGAATTTCTTTTTTGAAAGAACCTTCTTCAGAAGCTTCCCTGGAGGAAAGCATTTTTTCAGAAGGGGATTGTCCTGCCCTTGGACGCAGGGACTGTGTGATCTGTGTGCTGGAACGCGAACCGGCACTGCAGATGAGCGCACGGGTCCGTGTCAGGGGAAAAGTGTACCCTTTCCGGAGCGCCATGAATGAGGGTGAGTTTGACGCCCGCCTCTATTATCATATTCTGCGTGTCGAATTTCAGCTTCGTGATACGCAGATCCTTGCCGTCTCAGCGCCTGCTGACCGTCCGGCGGCATTTCTCTACAAATGTAAAAAATCGATGTCTTCCATTATTGACCGCACGTTTTCGAATCAGAATTCGCCGGTCGTAAAAGCCATGCTCTTAGGAGAGAAAGGCCTGCTCGAGGAAGAGACAAAGGAACTGTACCAGGGTGCCGGGATCATCCATATCCTGAGTATCAGCGGACTCCACCTGTCTCTTCTTGGAATGGGCCTTTTTCTGCTTCTTGGGAAGATTCGTATTCCCTTGGGACGGTTATTTTTTGGGAATGATCGTGAAAAGCAAGTTAATTCAAACATGACGGTACCGCTGCCGCTTCGCGCCGGAGCATCTATCCTGCTTGTCTGTCTCTATGGAAAAATGACGGGCATGGGCACCTCTGCCTTCCGCGCGCTGGTGATGCTCTCGCTTTTTCTCATCGCAAAAGCGATCGGCAGGACCTACGACCTGTTAACCGCAGCCGCGATCGCCTGGACGCTCCTTCTGTTTGACCAGCCCCTATACCTGCTGCACACGGGCTTTCAGTTTTCTTTTTGTGCAGTTCTGTCCATGGGCATCCTCGTGCCTGCCCTTCCGGGCAGGGCGCTGAAGGGGCTGGCGATCCCGCTTGGGACGCTGCCGGTCTATATGTGGAATTACGGGACTTTTCCGCTTTATTCACTTCTGCTGAACCTGGTCGTCATACCGCTCATGGGAGTCGTGATGGTGAGCGGAGGCGCCGCTGTGTTCATTGGAGGCGCGGTTCTCTATCCTGCCAGGATCGTGGGCCTGGCAGGGATGGCACCGGCGGCATTTGAGGGCGCCGTCGGACAGATCGGAGACGCCGTTCTCTTTCCTGCCAGGATCACCGGCCTGCCGGCGGAGCTGATCCTGAACCTGTACAGGTTTTTGGCATCTATCACAGGAAAGCTCCCGGGGCACACGATCATAATGGGAAAACCCGCGCCTGTCCAGATCCTCCTCTATTATTTCTTGCTCCTTGCTTTTGCAGGCTTGTCCGCCCATCTGAGATCCCCGGCTGTCCGCCGCCGGATCGAACACAGCGCTGGAAAAGCAGATACCCCGCTGCGGATCATATCCGGGGCGGGGTGGAAGGCAGCCCTTCACAGGATCGGGCAAATCATGGGAAATGCAGCCGCAATCCGACTTCGCGACAACCGTGAGCGGAAGATCTTCGGAACGGTCTGCTCCGCCTTATGGCTCCTGGCCTGTGTCATCATTCTGACCTTCCGGCTTCCTCCGGCGTTTGAAATGGACTTTCTCTACGTCGGGCAGGGAGACGGGATCTTCATCACAAGCGGCGGGAGAAATTTCCTGATCGACGGCGGGAGTACTTCCAACGAAGGGCTGGTCAAGTATACCCTGATCCCCTTTTTTCACTGCAAAGGGATCCGGAGACTGGATGCGGTGATGATCACCCATGAGGACAAAGACCATTGCAGCGGCGTGCTGGAGCTTTTGGAAGCCGCTGCGGAAGGGCATCCGGACGTGCGCATCGGTGCGGTTTATCTGACGGATATCAGCGATTCATCAAAAGGAGACAATTACCATCTGATAGAAGAATTGGCAGCCGCCGTGAAAATACCGGTCTGCCGCATCTCACGGGGAGACTGCCTGCGTTCTAAAGACCTCTCCTTCCAATGTCTGCATCCTGCCAAAGGCGCAGAATACGAAGATGCGAACCAGTCCTCCATGACGCTGCTGATGGAATATGGAAAAAACGATCCTGAAAAAGATGTTTATAGGAACAACAATAACAGTAAAAATGAGGACATGATTCATAAGGAGTTTTCCGCTTTGCTGACCGGAGACCTGGAAGGACAGGGAGAGACGGATCTGATGAATTATCTGCCGGGCAGTACCCTTCAAGTCGATCTTCTCAAGGTCGCCCACCACGGATCCAGAGGAGCCACAGGCGAAGCCTTTCTGGATAAAGTTACATTCAATACAGCTGTCATTTCAGCCGGCATCAATAACATGTACGGACACCCGCACAAAGAACTGCTTGAGAGAATTGAACAGACCGGCGCGGACTGCTATAGGACAGACCGGGAGGGGGAGATCTCGGTCAAAAAGGAGAGAAGAGGAAAGTGGAACATGGGAGGGTTCCTCGGTTCGTTCAGCGGCGAATGAAAAATTTAACCCCGGAGGCGGTAATACCTTCCGGGGTTTTTGATGCCGTTTTTACAATTGGAACAGGAGAAAAAATTATATAAGGCCGCCGGCAGGCATGAAACCGGACGATATATCGTCCCGGGAGGCTGCAGTCTCAATGGGGCTGTCCGAAGTGGAATTGCCCAAAATGCGGGAAGGAGACAGATCTCCTGCCAGCATAAAGGAAGAGGAATCGGAAGGCTCTTCTGCATCATACACAGTGACGCCGCGGGAACGCTGGGACATAGGCTTTGTGACGGAAAGCGGATTGGAATGTGGGTCAATGAGGTTTCCTTCGTTCCTGGAGACAGTCCTGCATTGAATCAGAGCTTCTTTCATTTGAAGAGCTCCCGGAAAACGGTCTTCACTGCGGTAAGAGCAGGCTTTCAGTATGATGCCGGAGAGTTCCGGACTTCCATGGGTGGGTGGGGTGAGACATTCCCCTGCAAAGCGCCTGGAAATGGCAGCGCGATTGTCCTCATAACTCATGGGTGCCGGCGGCAGAGGCATAAAAGGAAGGCGGTTGTCATTGAGCAGTCTGTACATCATGACTCCCAGCGAATACAGATCAACAGTTTTGTCGTAGGATTCGCCGCGTGCAACCTCCGGAGCCATATAGGCATAAGTTCCTTTTGTAGAACGCAGGCTGGAAAGCCAGCTCTGTCTCGATATTCCGAAATCGCCAAGCTTGAAATCCCCGAATTCCGTTACAAATACATTTGCCGGTTTTATATCCCTGTGTACCACACCGCGCTTTTCACAATATTCGAGCGCAGTACAGAGATCTATACCAAGTTTGAGAACATTTTCTTCGCGTATTCCCTTCCGGTCAAGATAATCATTGAGGTTTTCAAGAAGTTCCATACGGATGAGCGCGATCCATCCGAAACCGCCTTTTTTCTCCATGACATGGAAATCCTCAATGGAAACGATATTAGGAGCCGATTTGAGGGATTCCATCAGATCGATCTCATCGCTCATCTGTTCAACCAGTTCGCGGCAGTACTGGCGGATAGATACATCGTCCAGTCCGTCAGAACGCAGCTCGAGAATTTCCGATTCGCTTTTCGGAATCTGAATGACCTTGACAGCAGAGTAGTACTGCTTTCCCATCCCCTGCCTGCAGACTTTGAACACTTCTCCGGAAGCACCGCTGCCGATGCTCTTTTCCACCTTAAGTGAAGGCCAGATCTTCCCGATATACATTTCCGCCGATGAAGCCATTGTCTGTTCCCTCTCTGCCCCTTTTCATTTTTCAGGTTCTTCTACATTCGCCAGCGCCTTTCCCGGATATCAGGAAATAACCATCGCGCGTAGTACTATGAATTGCCCGAAAGCCTGTTTCCTTGATGTTTTTCTAACATTTTTCTATTTTTTAACAAATATAAGAAAATGTCAATCAAAATTCATTAATTGACAAAGGACAACTGTGCCATGACCGGAAGAGAGAACTGTTAAAACGGTTTCTTTTGCCATGTCTTGCTGTTCCTGTGAAATTTCTGAAAAAATTATATAATACAGCGATAAAACGATTTTAAAATATGGATATAACGTGGTATAGTTAATATTTGGAGGAATTAATCGAATTATGAATGACTATACTTTAATCATATGGATTGCTGCCCTGATTCTGGTGGGCATCATGGTATTCCTGATTGTAAAGCTGGCCAAAGAAAGCAGGCAGGGGGATATAAAAAATCCGGGAGCCCCCCCGCCGGTGATATCTCCGAACAGTAATGGGCGGGGTCTGGTCTCTCCCGGGGCAGGCAGCCGCGGGACAGGCGCAGTACCTCTTCATATTCCAAAAGAGATGCTTCAGAATGAAAGCTCAAAGCCGGGCAGTCTTTCCAGGAATAATGATGCCGAAAAAGGGACGGACTCTGGTCCGACTGTGGAAAAGGGAATTATTTCGATTTACCGCTATCAGGAAAAAAACATGAGACAGATCTGTCCTTTGTGTGAAACGGAAAACAGGATGGATGCAGATACCTGCGTTCTGTGCGGAACAAGGCTCAGGAAATAAGGTACCTGTAAAATGCGATTCCATACATCCGGGTACAATAATTCGGAGCCGAAAGGGGAGGATAATGTTTTGTAGAAAATGTGGATTGAAAATCCTGCCAGGCGCTGCTTTCTGCAGTAAATGCGGAGAACCGGTGCATACAGCAGAATACTGTGGAGGTTTCTGGGGAATCACGGCCGAAGGAAAAAAAGACGGGACGACCGTTCCTTCATCCTTCGTGCAGCATGCTGTGCCTGATTCAGCAGGGGCCGGGGCGGGCTCCATTGTTACGCCAAAAGCCCGTGCCATCTCTGACGCGCCAAGAAGCCGGGCAAGCTCTGATGCACCAGACACCCAGGTCCTTTCCGACGTACCGGAAACCCGGAGCTTCTCCGATGTGCCGATGACTGAAAAGCAGGCAGCTTCCGGCAAAAAACAGAAGAAGTCTGAGAGGGACACAGAAGATCTGTCCAGGACATCGGTCCGGGAGATGGAGAAAAGGAAAGAATATGAACTGGAGCGGGAGAGGCAGTTTTCCAGTAGGGTAAAGGGACTGCAGAACGAAAATACAATGCTCCGGCGGGGCAGGTTTAAAAATACCCTTGTTATAGCGGGATTGCTTATTTTGACCGGCTTTTTTCTGGTGTTTTCCATTCTGGGCAGGGTAAATGCAGAAGGTACGGAGAAAGAACTCAAGGAGAGGGCACAGTCAGAGAAAGAGATCAGGAAGCAGTATGAAGCCCTGGAAAAAGCATATGGCGATCTTGAAAAAAATCTAAAAAAGGAGCAGGAGAGGGCAGACCGGCTTGAAAAGCAGCTGGAAGAACTGCAGAGTGAGCAGGGGGAAGAACAAAAAAAGGAAAGCAGAAAGCAGATATCCACGGATCTTGCGGACACCACGTTACCTGCAGATACCACAGGGGGTGAAAACTCGGAAACAGGTGATGAGATATCCCCTGTTCCAACAGATACGACAAGTCCCGGGAGCAGCCCTCGACAGAAGGATTCGTCCGGCTCAGAGGAATCAGAGGAATCAGAGGAATCAGAAGATTCAGAGGACGATGATAATTCGCTTGACACTGAGAATGAAAGCGATTCTTCTTTCGTAGAGGAGAATGAAAACGGGAGGAAGCCAGGAGTAATGATGGAATAGAACTGATTTCGGGATCATGATCCTGCTGAAAGACTATGGGAGAGCTGCCGGGAGTATGTCTGGAAAAAGGCTGGAAACGAATTTCCTGAGTCTGCCGGCAAATGAAATAAAAAACAGATAAAACAGAAACCGAGAGGAGGACAGCCTCAATGGGGAGCAACTATAAACTGACATTTAATGTGGATATCGTTTTTTGCATAGACGCTACGGAGAGCATGGATCCGATCCTGGATTCCGTTAAAGAAAACGCGCTTCACTTTTATCAGGATTTTCATCAGGTCATGGAGGAGAAGAGAAAGAAGGTCACTCAGCTCAGGGTGCGGATCATCGCTTTCCGCGACTATCTCGCGGATGGAAGGCAGGCTATGCTTGTGACGAATTTCTTCCGCCTGCCGGAGCAGTCCGCCGAGCTGGAGACCTGCATCCGGAGCATAGAGGCAAAGGGGGGTGGGGACGATCCGGAAGACGGACTGGAGGCGCTCGCCTACGCAATCAAATCGGACTGGAGCATGGACTCAAAGAAAAAGCGCCATGTGATCGTCCTGTGGTCGGATGAAGGCACTCATGACCTGGGGTTTGGAAAAGCTTCAAAATGTTATCCGGCAGGAATGGCGGAAAATTTCCAGGAGCTCACTCAGTGGTGGGGCAGTAAATACGCGCATGGAGAGATGGATGAAGATGCAAAGCGCCTGATCCTGTTTACTCCCGATAAGGAATCCTGGACATCGATCGTCGCGAACTGGAACAACACTATCCATTACAGGTCGGAGGCGGGAAAGGGCCTGCAGGACATCGACTACCGACAGATTCTGGATGCGATTTCCAATTCTATTTAAAACCTGGAGGCAATCATGCAGAAGATGCAATCTCTGGATCTGGACTACTCCTTCAACCTTGCCGATGAAATGATTCCCGGGAAGGGCGAGGACAGTTTTTTCATGGATTATACGGAGAATGCCGCGGTCGCCGCTGTCTTCGATGGCTGCGGCGGGATCGGTTCAAGACAGTATGCCAGTTTTAGAGGGCATACTGGCGCGTATATGTCTGCGCGGGCCATCAGCGGCGCCCTGCATGACTGGTTTCACGACCGGTTTCATGTAAGGAGTTGCACAGCTGCGGCAGGCATCAAGGAAGTACCGGGAGACTGCCGTTCCGAACAGGGCGGCGATGTCGAAGGGATGGTGCGGGAAATCGGGGAGCGGTTTGTCAGCGCGGTCGGTGTTTTGAGCGGCATGGCAGATTCGCAGTCAAAGATTTCCGGCGCGCTGGTCAGGGATTTCCCCTCTACGGCAGCCATTGCCCTGGTCCGCCGCGTCAGGCAGGGTCGGGAGATCGACTGCATCTGGGCCGGCGATTCCAGAATCTATCTTCTGGACGAAGAGGGGCTGGCGCAGCTGACCAGGGATGATATCGCGGGGCTGGACGCGATGGAAAATCTCAGGAAGGACGGTGCCCTCACTAATATGGTGGCGGCGGACGGCCGCTTTTTCTTAAACCACAGGACATATTACTCAAACCGCCCGACGGCTGTCATCGCGGCGACAGACGGGTGCTTTGGGTATATCCCCACGCCTATGGACTTTGAATATCTCCTGCTCAGGAGCCTTCTTGATGCGCGGACGCCCATGGAATTTGAAGCAAACCTGAAACAAAGAATTCTCGAAGTGGCCGGGGATGACTATACGCTCGGTTTTATGTGCTTTGGATTTGACACTTTTTCGGAGCTTCAAAAATCACTGGAAAGCCGCTGCCGGGAGGTTGAGGAGAAATATATCAGGCCCATGAGGTTAGAGGGCACGGAAGAGGCGGCACAGAGTCTCTGGCGGGATTACCGGGAGAACTACATGCGCTGCCTGTAAACGAACAGCTTTGACAGGAAAGATGGCAGGGTGGAATCGTGGAAGAAATACTAAACGGATACAAGCTCCTTGAGCCTCTCAGGAACAAGGATGCAGGTTTTTCAAGATGGACATACGCGGCAAAGGGGGGGAAGGCTTATTTTATAAAGGAATTTCTGGATCCCGTATTCCCCCGGGATGATAAGATCGGGGAGGAGCAGATGAACGCGCGCCGCTCCTGCTGTCTGATGTTTGAAAGAAAGCGCAGGCTGGTCTACGAAGAAGTCAATAAAGCTTCTGACGGGAACCTGGTCCGAATTGAGGATTTTTTTAGAAAAGATTCCAGATATTATATTGCCATGCAAAGGATTTTTCCCGAAAAGACAAATATTCCGGAGATCTGTTCCCTTCCCCTGGAAACGCGCATGCAGCTGTGCAGGGTCATCGCCCACAGCATGGCAGGTCTCCACAGAAGGCATGTCGTGCATGCGGATATTAAAGACAAAAACATTTTGATCAAGAAGACCGCTGCCAACGCCTATACAGCCAAGATTATCGATTTTGACTGCAGCTTCCGGGAGGACTGCCCTCCCGAAGGAGAGAGCGAGCTCGGAGGAGACCAGATTTACCTTTCTCCAGAGGCATGCATGTTCCTATTCGGAGAGGAAGTCCGCCTGACGACAAAGGTGGACGTCTTTTCCCTCGGCATACTCTTCCACCAATATTTGACCGGCTATGTGCCCTGGTATGACACTTCCGAATATGATTACCTGCACGAGGCGGTCCTGGATGGCAAAAAGGCACTCGTTTCGGACAAGGTCCCGCCTGCCTGGAGAGGAATCCTGGAAAGAATGCTCATTGGGGATCCTGAGGAGCGCTGCTCCATGGAGGAGGTCTGTAGCTGCCTGATCCCCGGCTACGGGACGCAGCCTGAAATGGACGGTCCATATGCTATGGGGAAACCTGGAAAAACACGCAGAGAAGAAAAAGCGGTCAAAACAGGTAATTCAGACAAAGAAACCAAAACGTACAGTGCAAACGATATCGGAAACGGTTTTATGTATGCAGACAATCTCTGATACTCCAACGCAAAAACAGGGCTTAGTCAAAAAAATGTGTTGGCCAATCAAAAACGTTCAATCCATATAGACGCCTTCCCCTTGAGGGTGGAGGAAACTATTCTTCCGGGACAGGCCTCGAAGGGGCGGATGAGATGTCTTTAACAGAATTTTTCAGGCAGCAACACATTTCCTGGCTAAGAGACCAAAATGCTAGAACAAGAAAAACACAGGAGGGGATAGCTGAAATTGAAACGAAATGCATGGTTTTACGTGGCGCTGGGGGCGATCTGCGTCAGCATTATCTCATTATTCATGCCGGTGATCGTCTATTCTGAAGGATTTACCCCGCCCTTTTATGCTGGTATTCTCGGCAGAGGCGTGGTTTCGGTACCGGACGGGGCTTTTTTCGGGACCTACACAATCGTAGATTTGATCGGAACTGACCGCTTTGTCAGAGAGGTTCTGGTGTGGTACCGGGGGACGGTCAGCTGGTATATCGATACACCGCAAGTGGCAGCCATGGCGGCGCTCGCCTTTGCGGCGCTGGTTATCAGCTTCATCGGAATTATTACGATGCGCTCACAGTATCAGAGAACCTGGCAGTATGTTCTGACTCTGGTCGGCCTTGTTGGAACGGCATTTCCATCCCTGATGGTATTTTACGCGGTAGGGCAGTCCAGGAAGGGATTTACAGGCGTGATCCAGTGCGGAATAGCGCCATATCTCATGCCAATTGCCGCAGTTGTCAGCATCGTTGCCGTCGTGTACAGGAGGACGACGGTCCAGAAAGAGATCCTGCAGCGAGCAAGGTCACAGAATCTTATCTGGGCGGCGGGGGATTTGACAGGAAACAGGATGGGAGGCGGTTCGACTGCTGACTATGACAGTCAAAAGACAGGTCGGTCGGGACGAGGACAGAGGAGCCTGTCGCCGCAAAATCAAAAGGTACGGAGGTAAACACAAATGTATTGTTCCAATTGTGGCAAATCGAATCTGGATGAGAACCGCTTTTGTGTATACTGCGGAGCCCCCCTGGAGAACCGAACTCCCAGGAAAGATCGCCTGGCAGAAAGTACCTTTATGCAGGCGGTCAGGGAAATGGGAACATCGTCGATGTTCCTTACTGCCGTTGTTTCTTTGACCGTTTCCATCGTGGCGGGCATTTTGTACGCAGTGACGGGCACTCAGTCATGGATCAATTATCTTTATCCGTTTATATATCAGTATGCGGATGCGGAAACAGCCAGGCAGATCAGTGAATATATTAACCTCTATACGAGAACGGCGGGAGCCGCCGGCTTTGTGAGCGCCGTAGTTTCCAATATCCCCGCCATTCTGTCGGCGCTTGCAGTATGGCTGATCTATAAGGAGGCGAAAAAAGAACCGGGAAGTAAATTTGAAACAACAGGATTTACGATACTGCGTGTGTTCGCTGTGATTGGTTTTGCTGTACTGGTGCTGATTGCGGCTGGGATTCTGCTTGCTGTTTTTGGTATTTTCGGTGCGATAGGAAGCTCCTCCAGAGGAAACAGCCAGGATGCCATACAGGCAGCTGTTATCATTATTCTCATCGCCGGAATCATTATGGCCTTTCCAATGGCGTATTACTGGAAGCTGCTAAAAATGCTCAAGGGAACAGCCCAGATGATCATGGGAGGCCCCATCGTCAAATGCGCTTCTGCATATGTCGGCGTTATCACTATGATGGGTGCTATCGGATGCATCGGGACGATCGTGATGGCGGGCGGTCTTGGAAAGCTGCAGGGTCTTGCTTCCGGCGTCTCGATGGTATGCTTTTCGCTGTTGGTCTTTAAATTCAAAGAAAGGCTTGAAATGCTCTATATTTCAGATCCGGATAACACATCGGGAATGGCTTTTGACGGAGAAGGATATGATCACGAAAAAGCCCGTGCTGATTCCGGCAGGAAACGCCGCGCCGGCACTGACAGCAGTGATCACAGTGCAGGGGCTTTTAGCGGAAGCGGCGAGTATACACCGGGCGGGACTGACTATGGATACGGGGTTGACCCGGAATTCGAAAGACGTATTAGCGGAGGATATGGCAATTCACAGGTCAAAGAGACGCCGGAAAAAGCTCCTGCAAAAGAGAGGTCCGTTTTTGCAGGGGGACAGCCGGTTTATGCAAACGTGAATCCGGGCACACCCGGAGACTGGAACGGCTATGATCCGCATCCCGGAATATTTCAAGGGAATCCTGACGAAACCATTGTCGAGAATATTCCGCAGGCAGATCCTGCAAATGCCTGGCCTTCACAGAATCCATATGCGGGCAGCGTTCCCGGACAGGATATTCAGAACAAGGGCAATTATCACAATAATAGCATAGTCAACAATATGTTCGGGAACTCCATGGATACCTGGGTGGATGACATGCAGCCCATACCTCAGAAGCAGTCCGGGCAGGGGACTATCGCAGGCGATCTTTATTCCGGGGAAAATGCCTACGGTCAGAATTATTCCGGGCAAAGCCCGTCTGCAAAAAACAACGCCTCAATAAGGGATCCCTTTACGGACAGGGAAAGGCCGATCATTCCGGAAACACGGCTGAATGCTGCCAAAACAGGTGCAGAGCGCTCAAAGACTTTCAACACAGTTCCTGAATTAAGAGAAGAGCCGGCAGACAGCGTTGCTTCTATACCTGCAGCTGCCGCTCTGGAAAGCAGCTTTGTCAGAAGGCAGAGAAGCCTTATAAGGGAGGAAGAGGAACGCCGTGCCCGTGAGGAGCAGGAGCGGATAGCGCGCGAGGAAAAGGAACGAAAAGCCCGAGAGGAGCAGGAGCGAAA
>DEPS01000193.1:19434-19571 GCA_002358875.1 Lachnospiraceae bacterium UBA3386
AAGGAGCAGGAACGCCTGGCGCGAGAAGCAGAAGAAAGGCGGATCCGAGAGGAGCAGGAACGTAAAGCCCGCGAGGAAGAGGAACGCCTGGCACGTGAAGAAGAGGAGCGCCGCGCCCGAGAGGAGCAGGAGCGAAA
>DEPS01000193.1:19724-55591 GCA_002358875.1 Lachnospiraceae bacterium UBA3386
GAAGCAGAAGAAAGGCGGATCCGCCAGGAGCAGGAACGTAAAGCCCGGGAGGAGAAGGAGCGGATAGAACACGAGGAAGAGGAGCGTAAAGCCCGGGAGGAGCAGGAACGCCTTTCTATTGAAGCGGAGGAACACAGAAAAGCCGATGATATTCAGAAAATCGCCTTCGAAGGAAGGAAAAATTCTCCGGTTACAGAAGCGTTTTACGAGACAAGAACACTAAACACGACACCTTTGTCTCAGCCCCATGCCAGCCTGACCCGACACAGGGATCACAACAGAGTGGCAATCAGGATTCCGCTGCTAAGGATAGGTAGGAATCCAAGAGATGTCGATTACGTTATCTGGGACAATCCTACAATCGGAAGACACCATGCAGATATTGCATTTAAAAACGGGCGTTACTACATTTTTGATAATAATTCTACGAACCATGTCTTCCTGAATGGAATTATGATTCCTCCCGGACAGGATATACCGCTACCCAATGAGGCGATAATCCGCCTCTCTGATGAAGATTTTTCATTCAGGGTCTGGTGAAAGCGGCAGATACCTTAATGAAACAAAACTGGCAGATCAAAATGTTAAGACATATGTGAAGCGCAAAAAACTATTAAATATTTCGTTAATGAAAGTGAATTGACAGATTATGGCAGTAGGGAATATGGGAATGAAATCTGCAAATGCGGACAGTTCAAGTACAGTTCTTTCCCTGACCGGGCAAAACTGCAGGAATCCAAAGAATCCGATGCTGTTTGTGATCCATGAAGGCAGAGTGATGACTTACAGTCTGACGGGAAGACAGATATTTGGAAGGAGTACAGATGACTTTGTTCCGGATATCTATGTTAGTGTCAAAGCAAGGACGGTCTCCCGTAGGCATGGGGTGTTTGAAACATCCGGCGGAAGGATCAGTTATACGGACACGGGCAGTAAAAACGGCACGAGCCTGAATGATCAGCCTTTGAAAACAGGTGCGGCAAGTGGCCTGGAAGATGGGAGTGTTCTGCGCATCCATGCTCTCAACAGCTCCAGGACAGAGCATGACGTGGTCATGGTGACAGCAATGGACTGTCCTGTCGGAATCTCTTGGCGCTGCCTTAGACTTGATACAGAGATCCGTTCTCTGGAGGTAGGGCGAAGTCAGGCGATTTCGCTTAAAGGCAGCACAGTGTCCAGAAGACATGCTACTTTTTTCCATGCGGAAAACGGGTGGGCGATTATTGATGATCATAGCCTTAATGGTGTCTTTCTGAATGGACACAGGATTAAAGAACCTGTTCTTCTGCGTCCTATGGATGTTATCTGGATTGCCAGGCACATTTTTATCTTCCTTGGGGAATCGATTCTTTATCAGCAAGATGCTGCAGACGACATAAAAGGAAGTGAAAAAGCGGAGAAAAAAGAAGGCTCAGGAGCAGGATTTATGATTGCAGGGGGATTGGAATTTTCGGAAGAAAAACCCTTAAAAGCAGCAGATGAGGCGGACGCGGCCATTATTTCGTCGGGTCGGGCAGTTCTGCCTAAAAAGGCTGTTTCTGCTCCGGAAGATCCTGCAAATGTCTTAAAAAGCAGGATCCCTGCAGGGAAAAGGCGAAAGCAGGCCAGGGGTGAAAGGGCTCTTTCCATACAGATCGTGGAACGGAATGTGTGGAACCGCCTTCGCAAAAAAACGATTCTCAAAGATATCAGCCTTCAGATTGAAAGCGGATCCCTTGTCTTGATCCTGGGGGGATCGGGAGCCGGTAAGACGACCTTTATGAATGCGGTGATGGGATATGAGCCCGCCAAAGGCCGGATTGTGTATGGAAACAATGACATTTACCGTGAATATGAAAAAATGAAATATGAGATTGGCTATGTTCCGCAGCAGGATTTGCTCCGCATGGAGGATGTCGTCTTTGACACTCTGGACAACGCTGCGCAGATGCGTCTGCCGGACAGCCTTTCCGCGCAGCAGAGGGAGATGAGGGTACAGCAGACATTGGAGATGTTCGGTCTTTCCAGGGAAAAAAATTCTCTGGTCGGGAAGCTGAGCGGAGGTCAGCGGAAGAGACTGAGTATAGCCGTGGAATACATCGGGAACCCCTCACTTTTTTTCCTTGACGAACCTGACTCGGGACTGGACGGCGTCATGGCGAAAGATCTTATGGGAAGCCTTCGACAGATTGCGGATCAGGGGAAGATAGTAATGGTTATTTCCCACTCCCCCGACCGCGCTTTTGATCTTTTTGACAGGGTTATCGTTCTGGCGAAATGCAGCGAGGACGACAGTGGGCGCCTGATCTATTACGGGGCGCCTGCGGAGGCATGCAGATTTTTTGAGACCTCTACTCTTGAAGGGATAGTAGGACGTATCAACAGAAAAGACGAAGGCGGCGAGGGTCTTGCGGACTATTTTCTTAACAAGGCAAAAAGAAGATAAAATACGGAAGATCCCGGAGGCGGAGAGAGCCTGTGAGAAAATGGGGTCTAATGCAAAAATCGTAATTCTTAATGCATAATGGGAAACGTGTAATACGTAATCTGAGGAAGAAAACGAGGAGAATGAAAGATAACAGGGAGATTTGATGCTATGGGAAGCAGAATCGGACGGAGCGAACAAATCAGAATCTATGTAGGCAAATGCTGGCGTCTGTTTATCAATGAAAAACAGTGGAAGAATCTGGTTTCAACAGCGATTATTATGGTGCTGATCTCAATGGTAACCAGCGAGAACACCTTTATTGATTACCGTCAGACAAAGAACAGCTGCTTTGCTGTTGTCTGTGCCTGTATATGGGTCGGGATATTCAATTCAATTCAGTCTATCTGCCGGGAGCGGGCGATTATCAAAAGGGAACATCGCACCGGCCTGCACATTTCTTCCTACATATTTGCCCATGCGATTTTTGAGGCGATACTCTGCGCGGCAGAGGCTCTGATCGTGCTGTTCGTCGTGGTCTTTAAAAACGCTTCGCATATTCCGGATTCGGGGCTGATCTTTCCCGCAGTGATAGATATGTACATCACCATCTATCTCACAGTCCTTGCATCGGATATGCTTGCCATACTGGTGTCCTGCATCGTAAAGGAACCAAACTCAGCCATGACTGTTATGCCTTTCGTCCTCATTGTCCAGCTCATCATGGCTGGAGTCGTCTTTGAATTGAAAGGCTTTATGGACAGGATTTCCAATATCACTGTCAGCAAATGGGGACTTAACGGGCTTATGTCGATTTCATTGACAACGCCGGATGTGGAATACAGCGCATTACTTATACCGGGGGCCCTTGACAATCCGTGGCAGAAAGCAAATGATCTGAATCTGGCAAAAATCTGGCTAATCATGTCTGTGATCACGGCAGTCTGCATCGTTCTAAGTGTCATTGCGCTGAGCTTTGTCGATCATGACAGACGGTAAGGGCCTTCCCTCTTGCGGTTTACGGGACAATCGCATTACTGATCAATTGTTTTGATCAGCCCGACCAAGGCCTTCTTCTGGCAGGGATTCAGTCGTGCCCAGCCCTCGTACAGCTCGCACTGTTCTGCTGTCATCCTCGATTCGGCTTTCTTCCCTTCGGGGGTGTTTTCATTTGTCTCATCAGGGACTTCCTCTTCAAAAAACTGGGAGAGCGTGATGCCAAGACCATTACAGATCTTTTCGATCGATGCTATGGAAGGCTGCAGCTTTTTGCGGTACCAGGTTGAAATTGTAGACTGCGCAATCTCCGAGTTTTTTGCCAGTGTATATTCCGTCCAGTTTCTGCGGATCCTTTCGCGTTCGATCTTCGCAAGAACATCGAACTTAGCTTTCTCACGAGTCATAATTTCTCCATATTCATTGGTTTGTTTATAAGCTTTTTTTCTTTCAAATAAACTTTGGGGAATAAACTAAATTGTGTAATTAGAATATTATAATCAAATGAGTACAAAGAAAATAATGTTTTATGACGTTAATAAATTAACTATTTAAATTATTAACTGTTATTTGCAGATGTTTTCGCGTGAATATAGGTCGACATACGTCCGCCTGGAATTAACTAAAATGGTCAATAAATGATTTCTGCTCAATTGCCGGGCATGAAGGAGGTTTTTTTCGGATATTTTCCGCAATATATGCTTTGCATATGTGAAAACGCCTTGAATTCGGTACCCTGTGATCAGAAGTGCAGACTTTCATTAAGGACATCATTTTCAAAAATAGGACTGGATTTTTAATTATATTAATCGTATAATTTATAACGGTTATTACAACCATGGCTTTTAACGCGGATGATCAGAGAATATATAATCCACCAAAGCAGCGGAAGATATTGCCAGTATCGAAATGATGCCTGTGCGTCTGCTCTGTAGTTCTACGGGTTGTACGAAAGACATTTTTCGAGGGTCTGCGCAGTGTCCGCTGCGTTGGCTCTTTTTTTGAACTTTTCTGATCCTCAGGCGCAAAGGATCCATGTTTGTAAAATTATTAAATGTGGACAGTTCCGTCCTTCGCTCTCTATTCTGCTGTATGGCAGGCAGACCGGGCAGATCGAACCGCGAATGAAGGTCCGGAAGCAGGATCTCTCTGCGGCAGACTGGAGAGAATGCGGACGGGACAGACAAAGCTGCCGGCAGGAATCCCTTTCGCACTGCCGGGAAAAAGGAGGATTGTATGAAAGCGAAAAAGGGTTTGAAACGCCTGCTGTCTGTCGCGCTCATGCTGTGCATGGTCCTTGCAATGAGTTTGCCGGTGTTTGCGACGAGCAACGACTGGGACGGAAACCAGGCAGTGGAGGCGGATAAGCTCGGCGTCCTGCAGGTTCGCGTGGGTATCAAGTTAAAGGATACAAATGAGATCCTTGATCTTCAGACAGGTACAGGATTTCTGGTGAACGCGGACAATCTTGTTACCTGCCACCATGTCGTCAACTTCAGCGACGAGGCTTATACATGGATCAAAGAGAACCTGGATCTCAACAAAAAGCAGGCGGAGGAGCGCAAGACTGTCCGAATCAGCGTTTACCGCGACCAGACAATTCCGGCAAAGATCGTTACAGAGAGCGCGAAGGCTGATCTCTCTATTCTGAAGCTGGACCAGCCCCTGCAGAACCGCACCTTCCTTACCATTAATAGGGCTGTTGTGCAGTCGACAGCTCCCTGCTATACACTGGGCTTCCCCGGCGTAATCGACCAATTTGACGACATCAATACCTATACAAGTGATGATGTGACTGTGAACGGCGGCTTGATAAATAAGAGGACTCAGGTTGATACGGTCAGATACATCGTCCACAATGCCCAAATGCCTTCGGGGTGTTCCGGCGGCCCTCTGGTAAACTACAGTGGCAGCGTTGTCGGAATCACCCGTGGAGCTGTTTCGGGCGATGGCTTTGACAAGGATTACATGTATGCAGTGGATGTCGACGAGCTGATCGAAATGATGGATCCGCTGGGAATTGAATATACTACGAATACTGTGAATATTGAACCGACACCTGAGCCCGATCCTGAGCCGACACCTACGCCGGATCCGGGACCGAACCCTGTGGAAGTAGACAAGTCTGCTCTTCAGGCTGCCATTACGGCTGCACAAGGCGCATCGAAGGATGGACATGCCAAAGATAAAATCGAGGCATTTGAAAAGGCTCTTGAAGAAGCGCAGGCAGTCAGCAGCAATGCGGATGCGACGCAGGAGTCTGTTGACAGTGCGGCAAGCAAACTGACAAAGAGCCAGGACGAGATGATTCAGTCAGAGGAGCCGGGCCTGCCTATCCCGCTTCCGGCGATCATTGCGATCGTTGCAGCGGTGATCATCCTGATCATCGTGATCGTCATGTTGATGGGCAATAGGAAGACCCCTGCGCCTAATTATAACGACTATGGCCCCGCCACTGCTTCGGGAAGCGTTCCGACGGGCGGGGGAGCCTATGGCGGCGGAGATATGTATGGCGGAAAACCTGAAGGAGGCACGACAGTCCTTGGCGGCGGCGCGGGAGACACGACAGTCCTCGGCGGCGGCGCGGGAGACACGACAGTCCTTGGCGGCGGCGTGAGCTTCGGCACGCTGACCCGCACAAAGAATGGCGAGCGCATTGCCATCACCAGAGATCAGTTCAAGATCGGGCGCGAGCGCAACCGTGTCGACTACTGCATCAGCGACAACACGGCGGTCGGGCGTCTGCATGCCATCATTGTCAACCGCGGCGGCAGTACCTTTATCGTTGACCAGAGCAGTACCAACGGCACCTTTGTTAATTCCGTGCGTGCAACACCCAAACAGGAGACCCCTATAAATAATGGTGACAGAGTTTCCTTTGCCGATGAGGAATTCACCTTCAACGCATTCTGATTGTTCAGTAAGAGACCCCGGGCAGAAGATGCATCGATCTGAGCCCGAGGCAATGCTGAGTACACGCTCCCGACAGGGTGAGTATTGTTAACAGAATTATGGGACTGGCGGCGTCGGCCTGCTGAAGGATACCCCTTCAGCAGGCCGGCACCGGGGGAAAAGGACAGGACAGAAAAGATGAATTTTCTTACTGCATCCCACACGGACGTGGGGACGAGAAAAAAAACAAACCAGGATTCCATGATCATCATGCAGGCGCAGACGGAAAAGGGAAATATCCTTTTTGCTTCTGTGTGTGACGGGATGGGAGGCCTCGCCAAGGGGGAGGTGGCCAGCGCGGCGATGGTAAACGCTTTCGCGGACTGGTTTGAGAACAATCTGCCGGAGCTCTTAAGAGACTGCGGTGGTCAGGCCCTTCAGGAGGAGAAGCTTTGGGAAAGCTGGTCTGCCCTGATTGACAAAACAAGCCGGACGATAGAAAGCTACGGCAGGGGCATCCATGTCGCTCTTGGCACGACGGCAGTGGGTGTCCTGATCATGGGGGAGGATTATTATACGCTTAACGTAGGGGATTCCAGGGTCTACCTGCTGGCGGATCAGATTTATCAGCTGACAAAGGATCAGACCTATGTGCAGCGTGAGCTGGATTCCGGGAGGATGACCTTTGAACAGACTCTGACTGATCCGCAGCGCAGCGTGCTTTTGCAGTGCATTGGTGCGAGCGCTCTGGTAAAGCCCGTTTTCAGCCATGGGAAGACCTCCGCGGGGCATGTATTCATGCTCTGCTGTGACGGTTTCAGGCACGTGATCTCTCCCGGGGAGTTTTACAAAGCATTTTATCCGGCGCAGATGACCAGTGAGAGGGTGATGAAGCAGCGCCTGGAGGAAATGACCCGCCTGAACATAGAACGCAGGGAGGACGACAATATCAGCGCGATTCTGATCAGGCTCGTATAGGAGACGGCAGCCTGACAGAGGAATCACAGACCATGATGTCCGGCCCGGCCGGACTGACAATATACGGCCATAAAAGGGCCAGGAACGGGGGAAATGAGCAAATGCTGGAAGTAGGGTCCCTGCTGGACGGAAAATATAAGATACTAAATGAGATAGGCCACGGCGGAATGAGCGTGGTCTATTTGGCGTTAAATGAGAGAGCGAATAAGACCTGGGCGGTCAAGGAAGTCCGAAAGGACGGCGGGAACGACACGACGGTCGTCAGCCAGGGCTTGGTTGCAGAGACGGAGATGCTTAAAAAGCTGAACCACCCCAACCTGCCGAGCATAATTGATGTGATCGATAAGGATGACAGCTTCATCATCGTTATGGATTACATCGAGGGAAACAGCCTTCAGGATCTGCTTGATGCCAGCGGTCCGCAGCCGCCGGACAAGGTAATCGAGTGGTCGAAGCAGCTCTGTGACGTTCTGGGCTATCTCCACAGCCGTCGCCCTCCCATCATCTACAGGGATATGAAGCCGGCGAACGTGATGCTGCGCCCTAACGGAGATGTGACGTTGATCGATTTCGGCACTGCCAGGGAGTATAAGGATTCCAGAAACGAAGATACCACGTGGCTGGGAACCCGGGGATATGCCGCCCCCGAGCAGTTCGGCGGTCGCGGTCAGACTGATGCAAGAACAGATGTCTACAATCTTGGTGCGACCATGTACCACCTGGTTACGGGATACAGCCCGGCAGATACCAATTTTGTCGTTCATCCGATCGGGAACTTTCTTCCCCATTTAAAAGGAAGCGGCCTGGAAAAAATCATTAATAAGTGCTGTCAGCCGGATCCCAGGGATCGCTATCAGAATTGCGCGGAGCTTTTGTACGCACTGGAGCATGTACATGATGAGGATTACTTAATTGTCCGTCAGCGCAACAGGAGGTGGAACACATTCGTAGCCTTTGCTGCGATCGCCTTTCTTTCACTGATTGGAGGGATCATCTTCCGGCGCCTGTACAATAGTTCTCTGGGAAACATGTATGACAGTTATATCTCTGACGCGGAGGATAAGGGACTGCTGATCGACAAGATAAAGGATTACGGCGCAGCGATTGAGAGAGACCCGGAAAGAGAAGAAGCCTGGACGAAAATGATAAGGGATATCCAGAACCGGGAGGAAGAGAGGCTCTCCACGGATGAGGTGGATGCGATCAGAACCATAGTGAAAAGCGGGGCAGGCAGTGAATCAAACCTTGAGAGGCTGGGGAAAAGCAAAAGGAAGGCCTTCGCGAAATTCAATTATGATCTGGGCATTATCCTGTTCTTTTCAAGCGACAACGGCAGGAAAGGGGCGTCCGGATATCTGGAGGAAGCTGTGAATCATAAAGATCAGCTTGACGAAGCGGAAGCAAAGATCGCAGAGATGATGTACGACCTCGCCCAGGCAGATGCGGACAAGACGGTCGGAAAGCGGGACTGGGGAGGAGGAGACGGTTATCGGAAATACTGGACTATGCTGGCAGGGCTTTTGAACGGGACGAAAACGACCCTTGATGAATTGGAGAATGACAGTAAAGCAGGAATCGGATATCCCCTGGCGGTCTGCAACGAGGTGTCCAATGCCCTTCTGCAGGATCTGTCAAATTTCAAGAGCCAGGGTGTGACGCAGAATGATATGAATAATGCCCTTAACCGGGTGCAGAATTATCTGGAAGGAAAGTTTGGAAAATTCTCCGCGAACCCGGCAGATCCGGATTCAATTCTGGAGTTGTCTGTGGATTATCAGGCACTGGATGAAAGCATGAAAAGCCGCGTGCAGACGACTGTCAGGGATTACCTCGACGCAAGGAACAAGGTAGCGGAGGGCTTTGACAACACAGGAAGCGGAGGGCAGGTATCTCCTGAAAAACCAACAGAACAGGAAGAACCGTCACAGCAGCCGTCTTCTGATAATTCAGGACAGGGTTCCGCATTTATTTCACCAGTACGATCTGTTACACATAATGTATCTGAAGGGTTCTTTCAGTGTATCCGTTCAGCATTCATTTCACAAAGGCAATCTGTTTCATTGATAAATAGAAAGGAGGAAATTGCATGAACCAATACCAGCAGAGCATGGATTTCTTCCAAACGGGCTATCGGGTCTGTTTCGGCATAGCGATTGCCGCTTTGATCATTGCCCTGATCCTGTTCTTTTTGTTCGACATCCGCACGATTTTCATGATCAGGACCGGGCGGGCGCAGCGCAGAAAAGTCCAGGAGATGGAGGAGAGGAACCAGCGGACCGGCAAGCTCAGGGACGATACGGAAAAGGATCTCGGAAGCGGGACATCGGACAGCGGAGCAAAGACTTTATCAAGAGGCAAATCGCTGACAGAGAATAAGACGGAAAAAGGAAAGACGAAAAAGGCCCAAAAAGGAAGCGGCCGTGCGACACAGAGTATGTTGGATACCATGGCCCTTTCAAAAGCTTCCGCATCCGAAGCAGGAGATTTCCATTTTGTCGTGGTCCAGAAGGAAATCATCACGCATACAGATGAAAGGATTGCACTATAAGGTGCTTGTAAGGTTTTTGACGGAGCATTCCGGTTAATATGTCTTTAGTTGTAACAAGGAAAGATGAAAGAAAGGACGATCATGAAGAAGAATGGTATAAAGCCTGTTTGCTGGAAAAGGATACTTGCCGCCCTGTTTGCGGCTGTGCTGATCCTTCAGACGGTTCCCTCGCATTTGGCTGTTTCTGCCAGTGCTTCAGAAACGAAGACGCAGACTCAGTCACAGACTCATGCAACAGAGAAGGAAAAGGAAGAAAAAGATTCCAGCCCGGCCGCTGCTGCTGAGGAGAAAAGCGCTGCGGATAAAAAGAACAGCGAAACCGATAAAAGCAGTTCCAAAACCGAGGGATCAAAGTCAGATTCTTCGAAAGAGGATGAAAAAACAGACAAAAAGAAGTCTAATAGCGACAAAACCAACGCGAAAGATTCTGAAAACAAAAGTGCTGATACCAAAGATTCTGGCGACAAGAAAACTGACGACAAGAAATCCGATGACGATAAGACGGATGACAATAAATCTGATGATAAAAAATCCGATGACACCAAATCGGGCGATTCAAAAACTGACGAAAAATCAAAAGAATCCGGCACAGAGAACTCAGGAAGCAGTAAAACATCCTTAAATAAAAAAGACGAAGAACAGTCTGCGGAGGGAAAGTCCGGCCAGAGCAAAGAGAAAGAGGAACAGAAGCAGGAGTCCGGAGCAGGACAGAGCGGCAAATCTTCAGAGGAAAACAAGAGCGGTGCAGCCGGGACGGAATCCGACTCCGGTGATGCATCCAAAAAAGACAGCACGGGAAACAGTGGCAAAACCGGAGAAGAAGCGGCCGGAGATACAAAAGACAGCGATTCTTCTGATGACAAGAAGGAAGGATCCGAAAATTCCGGAAACGGGAGCGCGTCGGAATCCGCCGACAAGGAGGAAGGCTCGAAGGAAGATGACGGACAGAAGTCCGATGGGAAGGACGCGTCTGAGAGCGAAAAAACCACAGAAAACGGCGGAAATGCCGCGAGTACTAACAAAAAGGCTGAGGAAGAAAATTCCGACGGCAAAAAAGACGATACAGAAATCGGGAACACTAAAGCCGGAACCGGAAAAAGCGGCAATAATCAGGAAGATTCCACAAAGAAGGAAGCAGATTCAGAAAAAAAGGACGAAGGAGGGATTGAAAAAACTCCTGCAAAAGAAGAAAGCGGGCAGATTACCGGTGGTGCTGAAGAAAAAACCGAGACCGACAATGCAAGCGCCAGGAAGGAAGGCGAAACACAGGTTCCAGAAGTGACAATATCCTATAAGGGATACAGGACAGGGAGCAGCGGAGATTATTCCGGAAGCTCCAAGCAGTCGGTACTCACCAACGCTGAAAAACTGCAGTTCAAATTCGGTTTCACAGGTCCTGATGATACAAAGCTGCAGTACAAGCTTGTGGACAGCACAGAAAACGTTTCAGAGAAGAACTGGAAAACAGTGGACAGCGGCGATATAAGCGGCAGTGATGGCGTCATTACTGTCAGTGGCGGAGACGATGGATTTGATGCCGCAAAAAAGCTCTATGTCCGCGCTTACAGCGAGTCCGCAGAAGAAGGAAAACGGGAGGCGAAAGCGAAATTCGGAGACGATGAAAAGAGCCATCTCAGTGTGGACATTGACAGAAAAGCTCCGGTGGTATCGATTACAAAGCCGACAGAAGATATTCTCACGAAGGATTCCGCCGAGTACGAACTCAGCGTGACCGAGCGGAATGCAATTAACGTTTACAGCAGGACTGCCGACCAGGGCAGTCTTAGCAGTGACCCTTCTTATCCCGGAGAGGAGGGAGACTGGAAGAAAAATAAGGAGAATGTAACATCAGATTCAGATAAAGATAAGTGTGAAATTACATTCAGTGACGAAGGGAAAAAGGACGTCTGGTTTGTCGTCAGGGACGCGGCCGGGAATGTCAGCGAGGTTAAAAAGGCAAAGGCTTATTTGATTGACAAGACGGCACCTTCTGTCACTTCTCTTGATGCTGCAGATGTTGTCAGTGGGAAAACAGTCAAAGTTACTGCCAAATTTGAAGATACTGTATCGAACGGGACATCTTCCGGTCTTAAGAGCTATAGCTATAAGCTTTTGAAAGAGGGAGAGTCTGATCCTGTAAAAACGGGGGGAGAAGATCTTGGCACAGAAGACGAGGCTGAGATCACACTTGGAGAGGCGAGTTATAACGACAAATATACCCTTAAAGTGACGGTCACAGATAAAGCGGGAAATATATCAGAAGAGAAGACAATAGAGCTGGAATTTGACAGCGTGAAGCCGGAGGCTTCTCTGAGCGGCCTGTCAGAGGAAGACAGCCGCAAGGACAGCAGCGGGCTGTTCCATTATCAGACCGCCGATCTGACACAGGGGAGTGTCACGTTCTCAAAGTCAGGCGGAAAGGGTAGTCTCAAGAAAGGTATCGTCACTTTTATAAAGGAAAGTGACAAACTAAATAAGGTCTACGAGTTTAAAGACAACCCCAAATCTGTCACCAAAACCCTGGGAGATGTCATCGGCACAGATACTCTTGGGGATGGCACCTGGAAGATTTACGCTTATGTCGAAGATACGTCCGGCAACCATAAAGGGGTTCTGGGTTCCGGAGAGGGAGACGCATTCGCTTCTTCAGGCGAAGGAGAAATCTTACTGGCTACTGTGGTGGTCGACAATACCAAACCTGATCTGAAGCTTAGAGCAGAGGCACCGGTTCCTGCAGAAGGCGTCAATTCAGTCACAAGGGATGAAAAAACATACTATAACGGAAATGTATCTGTTGCGGCAGATCTTGCCCAGGAAAACGAGCCTGACTTTGGTGAGGGTCTGAAATGGTCTGTCACGACCAATGCCGGGACGGCGAATGAATCTACGGCCGATGTACAGCCTGAGGCAGAAAGCGGAAAGAAAAGCTACACCCAGGTTTTCTCTCTTGCTCAGGGCGAAAAGACTCTTTCTATTGGAAAGACGATCTATTCGGTAACAGACCTTGCAGGGAATACGGGTACCATTACCTTTGACGGGAGGGAAAAATATTATATTGACTGTAAGCCGCCGACGGTCACGTATATTGCAACGTCTGATACGCCTGATGTCACGATTATCGGGAAGGATGACTCAGTTACCTATACCATTGAGATCGATGACGGTGATACAGACAGTGGAGACATCAGCTGCGGCATCGATACTAAAAGCATCCAATACAGTATTTCCAGTGAAGCCTCTGGAACAAAACACGATGCGCAGGGAAGACTGGATCAGGAAACTGGCAATTACAAGTTTGATGTACAGGTCATCGGAAAGGGTGTTATTACGATTTCCGTAAGTGATAATCTTGGAAATGCCGCAGATCCTGTAAATGCTAATACTCTGGTTTGTGAAGGACAGGCTCCGGAAATTACAGAGATAACCATCACATCCAGCACGGGAGAAAAAACTGTTTTTGACAAAAACAGTATTAACCAGGCGGTCAGCAACAACAGCAGGCTGGAAGTCGCCGGTTCCGGAAACAGTTTTTCATTTGAGCTGGACGCAAAGGACCTTCCTGTAGAACCAAACCATTATTCCGGCTTGAACGCGGTGTCCTGGACACTGGCTCCGATTAATGAGGAAACTGTCGGGGATGCTGTCGGCAGCGGCCTTGTGACCATTCAGAATGTTGTCACAAATCCGACCAGTGTAGACCAGCTTTTACAGAGCGGAACATCAGGAAGCATTGCACTTCCTGATACATCGAATGGAAATAAACTGGAAGGAGATTATCTTCTTACGCTTTCCGTAACAGATATGTGCGGAAATATCAGCGCATTATCAAACGTCAGGTTAAACTTTGACAACACGGCTCCGGTTATCGAAGTCGTTATGAACAAGGGAGAACTGGCAGACTATCCGACATATTATAAAAGCGACAACTGCGGCGTGACAGTCAGGATCGATGAGATACCTTCCCACCTGGACGCCTATGAGATAAGTATCGGCAGCAAGTCCTATAAAAAGGGTTCGCTTGGCGGGGCAACTGAAAGTATAGAAGGAAATGTACTTGAAATCGCTATTCCTGCTTCAGAAGTAGCGTCTCTTTCTGATGGAGAAATTATTGTAACAGCCACTGCCATGGATATTTCAAAGAATTCTTCTTCCGGTTTTACGATCAAAAATGCAGATTCGATGAATGAGAAGGAAAATGATGGTGAAGGAAATCTGATCAGCGCGTCCTTTACGTTGGATAAGACTGCTCCGGTAGTGAAGGAGATAGCCATCCTTCTCAAGGACGAAGGGGACAATGCAGCAAGGAAAATCGATAACAAGGATGACGTGAGAATCAAAAAAGGATTTGATACAACAGGGGATTCAAGCGTTGACACTTACTATTTCAATGACCAGAAGGTTATTGTCGAGTTTGATTTAGAGGAAGAGAATCCGGATTCCTCCTTCTTTTCTGGTTCGGATGGCAGAATCACACAGGAACATAATACCGGAGAGAATAAGAAGACCAGTATCATAAAAGACACGATGGAAGATGAGGGCAGATATACGCCTATCTTTGTCAAAGGGCAGGACAAGGCGGGAAATAAACTTACTCTTGATGCGAATGCAAGTGGAGAGTACGCATGCCTTGCGGCGACGGATGATAATAATGGCAAAATCACCTTGAAGAATGCTTTTATCATAGATCGCACTGCACCTATGGCAGATATTTCTTATTCTTCTGATGCGACAGCATATTTATATGCTGATTCAGATGGTGATGGTCGACCAGGCTCTGCAGCCTATGCAAATAAGCCATTTACGACGACAGTTACTTTTAGTGATCAGTACGGGAAAGATAATAATGCAACAGATTCTTTATTGGACGGAAACAAAGTCATTGTAACTCAGTATAGAAAGACAGATACCTCAAACAATTATTCGACTGAAGAAAATGTTAGAGGTTGGGATGTGGATGAATTTAAATCATCCTTGAGTGTTTCTACTTCCACGGATTTGGAAGGCCATTATTATTACACAGTTCAGGCAACAGACAGAGCTGGGAACACCCTTTTATCTGGAGACTCAGAAGAAGCAACAACAATAACAGAAAGGTTCATCGGAAATCTGGAAAATAAGGGCGGAGAAGATGTTCCTAAAAAGAAACTTTTCAAAACGGGTAAGAACAAACAGGGTTTCCAGATGGGGTATATGCTTGTTTTTGACCAAACATCTCCTATTGCCTCTTTCCAATATGAATTTTCCGGAACAAATGATGTATGGCTCTATAAAGAAAGCCTTGCCGGAACCGGGAATGACAAACCTGTAATTAGTGCTTATTTCAACGGAGATATTTCGCCGAATATACAAATCAGCGAGGTAAATTTGATCGATGATCGGCTCCAGGCTTCAGAGTATATTGGAGAGAATAAAGAGGGCACTAAGGCAGAAAAATCTTTTGTGCAGGATGCTGGAATTTGGAAAGCGCAGATTACTGACGAGCTTTCCTCAGATGGTACCTGGGTTTATTATGCCGTTGCCGGAACTGATAAAGCAGGAAACCCTGTGACGATGGACGTTGATACATTTGCTGATACAAGCTGTGCCAGAGATCCTAAGGGGGAAAATCTGAATGGTTCTGCACCTTCAGATGAAGGTAGCAGATTAAAAACAGCAAGCGGGAAATATACTTCGTCTTTCTTGTTTATTATTGATAAGATTGCTCCCCAAATTAGTCTGACTTACATTCCTTTGGAAGGAAAGCAAGCATTTGTATACACAGATCGGAACGAAGGGGATACAACAGGAACAAAAACTCTTTATGCTTTTGTAAAAGAGGCTATGACTGTCAAAGCCAATATTACAAATGATAATGAACATATTGATCCTACCCGAATGTTTTATGCGGATTTGGATACAGGATATGATGCAGAAAAAAATGCAAAGAGTTGGGTTGAAAAGAATTACCAGGATCAGACACATGCCTCTAAAGAACCAATTGCTCTCAGAAGTGCTGACAGTAATGAGGCAGATGGCTTCCGGTATAAGGTTTTTGGAGTAGATAAAGCAGGGAATCCTGCAACGGTTGCAGAAACAATAAAAACAGGCGCAGAGATTCCTGATTCACAGATACAAAATGGGCTTAAGGAAGAGGAGCTCTCCAAGACAAGTACTAATAATGCATCAGATTATGAGCCGCTTTATACGATCATTTATGATGATATAGCTCCTGTCCTCACCATGCAATACACACCTGCGCCGCGCGCCGACCGCAGCAGCGTCTATGCTTTTGTTTACAATAAAGAGGGCACAAAACGCGAGGAGGCGTATATCAGCGGCGACAGCTCTGTAAATGTTAAGCTTGATGAGGCCTATTATGACCTTTCCAGGCTAAAGTATGTGCAAACGAAAGACGGAAAGAATACCCTTCAGACCGGAAAAGGTCCTGAGTGGGCCAAAAAGTCCGGTGCCTGGGATGCGGATACAAAAACGCTGACACTGGATACTGCCAATAATGATGGCGTTTACACCTGGATTGTATATGGCGAGGACCGCGCGGGCAATGCGGCCACGGTGGTCGAGAAGTTTGATGATAAACAGGTCGCTAATAATCTGCTGGTTCCTATGAACGGGGCGAGCGCATATGCCTCCCGGACGTATAAGAATAAGAGTGAGGTCTTTGATCCGCACTACGATGTGGTGATCGACAAGACTGCCCCGGAAGTGTCCAACATGATTACCATGGTGGGAGCAAAGACGAACGAGGATGGGGACTATGACAGTGAAAAGATGCCCTCTCCCAAATATTATACGGATGACAAGACATTCTATTACAACACGGAAAGCGGCGTGCGGACGGCATATACTGTCCTGGAGCTTAACTTTGACGAAAAACGGATGAGTGAGACTTGGACAAAGGAGGGGGCTGAATCGAAGATTCCCATGTCCTGGACCAAGGAGACGGATAAAGAACAGGCAAATCAGCACACCTATATTCTTGCTTTCCCGGATGATGCGACATATGAAAACGTGCGCATGGCCGGAACAGACAAGGCTGGCAACCACCTTGTCTTAAAGGGTGGCAATCAGAAGGATGTTAGACAGGAGGACTGGCAAGCATCCAGCAGTTATGATGTTAGTAAAAACAATGACAAGCCAGTTCAGCAGAGTGCGGCGCTCCTTGTGATGAAGGGTGAGACCGCAGTCAGCGATAAAGTTGTAAATGACAAATACGGCTACGTTGATACAGAAGTCATGCTTGCGCGCAGACGTATCCTTGATCGTATAAGTCCTGAAGCGGTAATTACGCATGTGATTCCGGATAATACGACAGGATATCTGTATCCTCATGAAGAAGGCGACAAGGATGACAATGTGAAGAATACCGCAACCATGTATTCAAAAAATATTGTTTCTACTGCCGTCAGCGTGTCGGATCAGTACGGAAACGGCGATGCGGCAAAGGCTGTGCTCCTCGACGGTGATAAGCTTGAGGTACAGCGCCTGTTCCGCGAGGCCGGAGGCAAATTTGTATCTTCCAATATCAAGACGGTGGACTGGAAGAAGCATCCTGCAAAGGCAACACCATTCAGAACAAATGTGAGCACAGACAAGGAAGGCCGTTATGCCTTCACAATCAAAGGAACAGACCGTGCCGGAAATCCTGTACATGTTTCGGAGAAGCTTAAAACAGATAAAGCCAACAAGGCAGTTTATGACAGGAAAAAGGGAGGATATGAGGGCGAAGTCAAAAATGAAGAGGCCACGAAGACAGGCGGAACTTACTCTTCCTTCTTCGTACTTGTCTATGATGCCACTGCCCCTGTTTACAGATTTAAGATAAATAATCCTGAAAACCTGAACGAGACCTTCGACAACACAAAAGGAAAACAGATTGCTTATTATGGAGCTTCTATTCCCAAAATTGACGCGAAATATGTCGTGAAGGACAGCAACTTTGATGAAACAAGAATCCATTCCGCTATCACTAGTCTTTCCGCGAAGGAGAATGGTAAACGTATCAATAATGTGGACGGACTTAAGCCTGACTGGGTGTCTCCCGCAAATCAATGCTCAAAGACTTCTGAAAAGGATGGTCTTGTGACGGCGGCCTTCCCCCTGCCCGTTGCAGTTACTGCTGGGAACGAAGGTGTCTACCGTTTTGAGATTGAGGGCTGCGACAAGGCCGGAAATCTTCTGGTCCGCAGCAATGTGCAGGAAAAGGTTGATGCTTCCTCCGCACTGAAGGATCTGGCAGCAAGGACAGTTGACAAAAAGCGCGGCACCGGACGTTTCTGGTCTGAGCGTAAGGTCATTGATGTTACTGCACCGACAGGTATCTTCAGGGTTCGAAAGGACAAGAACGGGAAAGACAATTATTACCAGATCGGATTCAAAGAGGGCGGAAATACTGCCGATAATTATGATCCCTTCAGGAAGGAGACGAGTGCCTATGTAATCGTTGAATCAGACGATCAGTCCCCGACCCGTGTAAGCTATGACCTTCGATCACTTGACAAGAGTAAGGATTCCTCGTACAAGAGCAAAAATCCGCTCGTGAGTGAAGGCGACCACGGTTATGGAAATGACAACTTCCGGGATGTTTCCGTAAATGGTGAGCAGGCGTTTTATATCGAACACCTTGTTATCAAGGATCGGGCAGGTAATATCCGTGCAAATGATAAAAACAGCCAGTATACGCTGGCTCAGAGCAACAATGTCTACCTTGATGTCACGCCGCCTGTTGTGTCTAAGATCAATGATGCGGAATCACCGCAGGTCAAGATCGTGGCGAGCGGAAGCTTTACCAGGCATGAAGCAGACGGAGAGCGTTATATTTACAAGCCGGATGGTTCAGCGCTTGATCTGAAAGTATCTGTCACTGACCCGGGAGGTGTGGAAAGGAGTTCTGGACTTAAGAGCGTTACAGTTGAGGTGACAGTCGGCTCAGAACCTGTCACGAAAAAAGTTTCCCTTAGCAATATTCCTTACACCTATTCTTGGGTAGGAGGAAGAGGCAAGGATTCGCACCCCAATCTCGTATATGAAATTCCAAACGGGGCAATTAAAATCCCCACGGGATCATTTGCCGAATCCAACGATATTACGATAAAGGTGGAAGCGGAAGACAACAGCGGGAACAAGTCCGTCGCGTCCAAAGATGGAGGTCTCCTGAAACTCGGTATCGACACTACGGCTCCTAAGGTAGAAGTGAACTATCATGACACAGTGCAGCCTGAGAATGAGAAATTTTTCAAGGCAGACCGTATCGTGGATATTGTAGTAATTGACCGAAATGTGGATAACAGCAAGATCAATATCCAGACGAATATAGGAGTTCCAGGTTCTTTCTCTGAGCCTCACGGTAACAAGTCTACAGACGGCGATGGAGAGTTGGGAAATGAAGACCGGTGGATGAAGACACTTAGTTACAATACAGATGGTGACTACACGCTTCAGATCAGCGGTGCGGACGCCCTCGGGAACAGTATTTCCGAAATCAAGTGGAATGGGCCGGCTCCCAATGACTTCACAGTTGACAAAACCGCGCCCAAGATCAGCATCATCCTTCCAAATACGGAGAAGAACGTGGTGAACGGGACCAAGTATTACGATCAGTCAATCACCGGTACGATCCGCATCGAAGAACACAATTTCCAGGAGGATGATAAGGTCAAGGTCGAACTGGAAAGGGCAAACCGTGGAGACGATCCGGAAGTCGGGCCTTTGAGCAAGACGAAATTCGGAGGCTTGGGGACAGATGTCCATGAGTCAACGATTGATTACACAAAGGATGGAGATTACGAGATCACTGCAGCCTATACTGACAAAGCGGGCAATATTGCTGTTGTCGAAGGCGGCGAAGGCAAAAAAGACGATAATACTGCCTGGAGCGGAAAATTTGTTGTTGACCTTAAAGATCCCGTGCTCGAAATGGACGGAGCTACTTTCCGGGTGAACCCTGCAACTAAAAAACCTTTAGAGGGGCTTGTCAACCAGATCTATACGGAGAAAGACTTCGCGCCGCTGGTTCATGTCAATGACACGAACTATGACGCCGCGAATTCCGGCTTCGAGGTCAGGACCATCGGCTCCGGAACCAACAGAGCCTCCTATCAGGTGAAGAATCAGCAGGATTATAAGTTCGATATCCAGTTTGACACCTTCAAGGTTGAAAAGGAGATGGATGGTGTCTACTCTGTTACGGCGATTGCAACGGATCTGGCAAAGAGGACATCGACGCTGGAATTCAAGTTCAGTGTCAACCGCTTCGGTTCGACCTACGATTACGCTGATGGTCCCACGGAAGACAAGGTAAACAGGTACTATATCAATGACACGAAAGAACCGCTCAGAATTCTGGAAATTACTCCCGTGGATCTTAAGACCCATACTATGGAGCTTTTCAAGGATCATGAACGGAGAACACTGAAGGATGGTGAAGAGTATACATTTGCTACTGCAGCCGGCCGTACAATAGATGAAACCAGCGTGGAAGGACACAGGATTTACGAGTATACTGTCGATCCGTCGGTCTTCGATGCGGAAGGTGTTTACGACTTTATCATCTCTTCCAAGGACATTGCAGGGAATGAAAATTCCACATCCGTATATAGGGATGGAACAAAATCAGGAAACACTATTGAAAGGGTCAAGTTCCCGATCGAATTCCAGGTCGACAAGACCGTTCCTGTAAACAGGATCACCGGCGTGGAATCTGAGAAGACCAGGTTCCAGCAGGACAAACTGGAGATCACTGTTTTCCCGGAGGACTATCAGACCGACATCAGTGATGTTGAGGTCAGGATATATACCGGTAACGAAAGTGGAACGAA
Organism: Lachnospiraceae bacterium UBA3386; assembly: GCA_002358875.1. Taxonomy (GTDB): domain Bacteria; phylum Bacillota; class Clostridia; order Lachnospirales; family Lachnospiraceae; genus CAG-791. The sequence continues at coordinate 40,357 of DEPS01000193.1, forward strand.
TGCATCGGAGGACGAGGCAAAATACCAGCACTACCGCTATATTTCCGAAGAGGAAGACGCGGTGAAGCTGGCCGGAGAGCATGTCTATCCAATCGAGGATGCGAAGAAGGGCATACCGGTCACGTTGGACGGCAAGAATGGCCTGCGAAGCTGGCAGCTGCTCGAGGTTATCACGACAGACCTCGCAGGAAACAAGAGTACGGACTATCGTGTGGGTGACGAGTCGGTGAAGCTTCCGGAGACGCGCAGGAAATTCCTTGTTTCCACGAACCCGTTGATTCAGTACTACTACAACAGGCCGCTGTTCTTCGGATCGTTTGGAGTTGCGGCAGCGCTTATCCTTCTGTTCCTCTTCTTAAAGTCGAGAAAAGATAAGAAGGAGAAAGGCGCAGCGTAACAGCTCTCAGAACAAAAAGACAGTAAAGCAGAAGCATAATAGCTTTTAGAGCAGAACAGTCAGCAAAACACGAGAAAAAGTACAATAAATCACAGTAAGAGAGTCTGCTGCCGGAAGGCTGGCATAAGCCGTCCGGCAGCAGATTCCGGATTGCCCGGATGGTGCAGAGCCATGATCCACGACGGCGAAATTTTGAACGGGACATATCAGGTGATACGGCAGATCGGGCGGGGGGGAACCGGCCTGGTCTTTTTGGCGTACCATCGTAATCTACGGAAGTACGTCGTGGTGAAAAGGGTTCAGACGGGACTTGCAAACATAGAATCACTCCGCGCGGAAACGGACATCCTGAAAAACCTTCACAACAGCCACATTCCCCAGGTATATGACTTCCTGGTCAGGGATGGTGAAGTTTTTACGGTCATGGATTATATCGAGGGAACCTCCTTCGATCAGCTAAAGGCGGGGAACCGCCGCCTGTCGGAAGCTTTTCTTGTAAATCTTCTTTTTCAAATGGGACAGACACTCTCATATCTTCACCGGAACAGACCGCCGGTTATCCACAGCGATATCAAACCTGACAATCTGATCCTGAAATCAGACGGAGAGATCTGTCTGATCGATTTTAATATTTCTGTTTCAGCGGCAGCCCCTTCCGGACTCAGCGGCTACAGCCTGCACTTTGCCTCCCCGGAGCAGTGGAGGCGGTCGATGGAGCTTCGCACAGGCAGGAGATCTTCCCTGAAGCTCGACACAAGGACGGATATATTCAGCACGGGCGCCCTGTTCTATTACCTGATTACGGGAAAATATCCGGATACTAGACTTCCTGCAGGAGACAAAACTACAGAGCCTTACAGAAAATCCGGTTCGTCTGGATATCCGACATCCGGATCTGCAGATGGCACCGGATTAAACGCGGCCATTCTTTACCGGGACATGGTGTCCTGCGGGTATTCAGAGCCTTTCTGCGGGGTAGTCGCCAAGTGTCTTGAACCGGACAGAAGACACAGGTATGCTGACGGTTCGAAGCTCTATGCCGCAGTGCGCCACTTGAGGAGGCAGGACAGGCGTTTCCGAAATTATCTGCTTTTAAGGGCGGGAAGCTGGATCCTGACAGCCATGCTTGTCGGCAGTGGAAGCTGGTTCCTGATCAGGGGAGGACAGCAGAGGGTGGTGGATGCCTATACCCAGGCCATGAGCGCTTTTACCTGGGAATGGAATCAGCAGAATATCCAGGAAGCTTCTGAAAAAGGAGAGTCCATCTTAAACGACAGCAGGTTCGACAGCATATTGAAAGAAAAACCGCAGGATGCAGCGCTGATTCTGCAGGCAATGGGAGACGCTTCTTATGCCATCGGACAGTATGGGGACGCGCAGTCCCACTACGAAAAGGCTCTAGATCAGGCGAAAGAGTGGGCAGACAAAGAACAGGTGTCAATTTCCCGTTATTACAGGGATTACGCCATTGCGCTGGTTATGGACGGACAGCTCCGCAGGGCGCAGATCATCCTGGATGAAGCAAAGAGGGAGGGAGCAGGAGGTACCTATGGCATCTCAGGCATTTCCGACCCGGACTCCGCCCTTGTTGAAGCATATATTGCTCAGCAGAACGGGGATGAGGAAGCCTGCAGAGATGCTGTGACCCGTATTCTGAATATGAATGCAGATGGGGAACTGAAAGCCCGTGCCTGCACGGTCGCCGCCGGTATGAGCGGTGATTCAAATGACGAAGACCAGGAGATAGACTGGCTGCTCAAGGCCGCAGAGTATTCCGGGGATTCCAAATATCAGCGCCTTCTGGGCGCTGCCTACTGGAAAAGGGCGGACGACAGCAGAAGAACAAAAGATCAGAAAGAAAAGGATGCGCTGCTTGCGCTTCAATGCTATGAGCGCCTTGCCTCCCGCCCCCTGCCCTTGATGGATGACCTGATCAGCCGGGTCGTTGTCATGCAGTATCTGGGGCAGTATCAGGATAGCCTTCGGATTCTTGAACCGCTTCTGGCGGAATATCCGCAGGAATACAGGATCCCCATGTATATGGCTTTTGCCTGTGAGAGCCTGTCAGACAGGTACAGGAGGGAGCAGTATGCAAAGATGGCGCTTGATTTATACGAGAACCTTCCGGCAGAAAAAAAGCAGGGGACGGAGGGAGATGAGATCAGGCATCTGAGAGAGATTCGATGACGAGACTACAGGAAATCATAATCTGTGATGGAAGATAAGCTTTCCACAGCATTTTACGCCGGGATTATCGAATTAAGATGTGCGGATGAGCGCACATCTTAGATGAGGAAAAAGAACTATGAGTGCTTTTACCATGCAGCTGACAGGGGCTTTTCTTGTGGGAGGAGGTCTTCTGTTTTTTATCCTGACACAGATCCTTCTCAACAAGTGGGAGCGGGCTTACCGCTCGGAAACGATATATGGCCATGGATGATGTATTCTCAAAAATGGTGGAACAGGAAACTTATCCGGAGAAGTGATCCCCCGTGCAGCAGAGTATGGAAGCAGGGCACGGACACGTAAAAGGGTGTGGGATGCCCCGAGTAAGGAAGTTCTTTTACATTTCGAACGTGACGGCATAAAAAAGACACGGACAAGGGTAAGGCGTCAGAAAGATGTACACAAAGAAAAAGAAAGATGACAGGAGGACGGCAGGATGACAGCTAAACGAAAAAAAGTTCTGCTGATCATGGCGGTTCTGGCAGTATCAGTGATCATCTTTTCGATCCTGTATGCAATTCCTCAAAAAGATGTGAAAACATACAGGCGGAGCATAGAGAGAGCAGAATTATATTATACCATCGGAAATTACGAACAGGCTGTCATAGAATACCGCAATGCGGTTAATTCGGACCGGGATTCGGCAGATGCCTATGAAGGTCTGTCTAACGCTTATGCGGCAATAGGAGATTTCGGGAGCGCGCGCAGCGCCCTGGAGGAAGGATTTGCACGCACCAAAAGCATGCGGCTCAATGACCTGCTGCAAAAATATCTGAACGGATACGAAACAGGAAAATGGTCTGATGGGGGAGACAACGGCAATAAGGATCCTGTCATAAATATGGATCTTATTAAACGTATCTCGTCTGCATCTTATGGTGATTATTCTGCAGCCAGTCCTTCGGGTTCTCAACAGGTGCAGGCAGATGGAAGTATTACCGTACGTTTTTCCGAAATACCAGGCCTGATGATATTTAGGAATACGGCCTGGCAGCCTTACGCGGTCAGAAACCGCCATATTTCTGAAGAAGCTTATCCTGCTGAGATCCTTCTCGATGCCATTTCTTCTCTGACAGGGAAGATTCCGGTGACAAAGGAGGAACTGGAAAAGACGGTATCTTCCAACGTACTGCTTCTGGCGGATTCTGTTCATGGGCATGTCCTGCGGTTTTCAGTCGAATCTTGTGAGGTGACGATAGAATGCAGTGGGGATGGGACAGTTTCTGAAGGGGCGTGGAATCAGATTGCGCTGACAGGCATTCCCGGAAAGGGGCAGAATGACGATCAACAGTCTGGTGAGACTGTTCAGAAACGGACTGTGGTTATCGATGCGCAGACAGGGGATCCTGTTGACTCTGTCACGCTTTATTTCCGGCAGAGGGAGGACAGAACGGGAGAGATTCTTGCGGAATCAGAACAGGATGATGACGGTTATCTGGTACAGCTGCCGCCCGGGGAGTATACCGTTGAGGTATCCGGAGATGGCTATATCACGGATTACTATGACATTACGATTGACGATGACGGAAATCAGGAAGACCACACAGATACGATCGTTGTTTCCAGAGATCTGGAGAATGGAGAGATTCGCATTGTTCTTGAGTGGGGAGAAAGGCCGTCCGATCTGGATTCCCACCTGACGGGTGAGACGGACAACGGGACGTCCTGCCATGTATCTTTCAGGAACTTGAGTTGTTCAGATGGAGAAGGTACGGTCGCGGAGCTGGATCTGGATGATACGTCAAGCTACGGGCCTGAGACGATTACGCTATACAGGATCAGTGGAAGTTATAAATATTCCGTCAATAACTTTAGTCCTTCGACAGGTAGTCTGGAAGAGAGCGGCGCTACAGTCACTGTATATATGTCCGGTTCTTCCCCGGAGACATTCAGCATCGGAAGCGACGGAAATATCGAAGGGGACTGGTGGCATGTATTTACGATTGATCACGGCAGACTGAAACGTTAGGCAATGAAAGAGAATGGAGAGGTGAAAATGACGACCATGGAATGGATCCTTACGATTGAAATTATTGTCCTGACTTTGCTTGCATGTATTCTCCTTTACATACTTCTGCGAGATCGGAGAAAGGCAGATTACGGACAGGGAGTGGACAGAAGGACGGAGTACGTTTACTATCCGAATCTGCAGGCTCCCTGGTTTCAGGAGGGGCAGGTGAGCTCCGGCTTTGGCGCCGCCCATTTTCCGACCTGTCCATCAGAAAACGGGGCTAATGCGTACGGCGGCTGTCCGGCACAGCCAGGGCCGGGATATTACGGATATGCGTCAAACGGCGTATATGCACGTGGGAACGGATATGGTGTATATTCCGCTCCCATCATCGGGAGGGAGAGGACCTATGTACCCACAGGCGTGAATGGCGGACATTTCAGCAGTCCTTCCGATTATGCAGAGAGGACATATGGCGGGCAGCATGAAGGAGGAAGACGCAGGGGAGCGGGAAAAAACGTTTCCGGGACTATGCGCAGGGCAGGCGGAACATCAGGAGAACAGTACCGCAGGCCGGTCAACAGGCATGCGTCGGGCAGTTCCCGCTGGCGCGTTGATTTCGTGGACATGTCCTCGGGACGCCATGTTACGAGGGATTTCAGTGGTGGGCTACTGGTAGGCAGACAGATGCCGGATGAGCAGGAATCCGGAAAGCTTTATCTGAGCATGGACGCGACAGTGAGCCGGTCGCAGTTCCGCCTGTTCGTGACGGATGCAGGGATGATGATCGAAAATCTGTCCAGGGTCAACATCACGAGAAAGAACGGATATCCGGTCTGGCAGCCGATGCGTCTGGAGGAGGGAGATGTCCTCGATCTTGGGAGAAAACGCTATATGGTCAGGGAGATCTGCCCGGCTGGTTAAGAGTCTGTTAACCAATGAACTGTACATGATGCTTAACAGCGTCTGAGGCACTGCTGACTGCGGGAAGCCCCTGCGGAGCATTCCGGAAAATGCAGCAGCAAAAAATATTTGCGCGATTACAGGAACCATCATGAATAATCCATCTACTCTGTTGACGATCATCATCGTGCTGTCCTGCGCGGCGGCCTCGATCATCCTGATCGTTCAGAACAACCGTCGAAAAGCTGCCTGGCAGGAGCTGAATAATGCCGCCAGGAAACTTGTAAAAGAACAGAACCTGACTGCCGTTCTGACAGAAGGGAGGACCAGCCGGGAACGGGTGCGGACGATCATCTCTCTCTCCTGGAAGGGACGGGCGAAGGAAGCTTTTGTATTTGATCCGCTTGAAGGTGTAAGGATAGGGCGCCAGCCGGATCAGAACAGCATCATGATTCCTGACAGGGAGGTATCCCTGAGGCACTGTATCATTTTCAGGAAGAAAAACAGCAGAGAAATTTTTCTCGAGGATCTTGGGTCCGCTAATGGTACTGTCGTCGTTCACGGCTTGAGGAAAACGAGGATCAGATCCAGGCGTATCCCCGTTTATGACGGAGACAGGATCCAGGTGGGAGGCATGCAGTTTCAGCTTCGTATTTTTTGGATCGATTCTGCTTTTGTGTAAGGGTCAGCCAGAGGAGAAAGTACCTTACGAGATCAGAACAGATGACGGAGAAAGCCCATGATTTTGCTGATTTATAATGAAAAGGTTTGCAGGGAGGTTCTCCTTCCGAACGTATATGATACGGATTACCGCGTCCGCCTGCACAGGAGCATCTACAGCCTGCAGGAGGACATCACACTCCAAATGGAGCGCTCCGCGGCCGGATGGACCCTGTACAGCGGCTCTGACTACATGGTCTATTCAGAAGGAAGACCGGTAAAAGAGCTTATCCTTCATGGGGAACAGCTTCTCCAGATCCGGACAAAGCGGCAGGAAATTCTGGTTGTCATGACGGCCGACGTTCCGATCGCCTTCCATGTGATGGAAAAATACGATATTTCCAGGATGGGGGACATAACCATCGGGTCATCTCCTGACAATATGATCCGCTATTCCTTCATGGGGCTTATCAGCGGGCTGCATGCTGTTCTTCGGAGATCAAAAGACGGCTGGTATATCGTTGACAACAGCAAGAACGGTGTATTTATTGGAAACCAGCGTATAAAGGGAAATCGCAAGCTGAGATCCGGAGAGCAGATCGACTTGTTCGGCCTACACCTGATTTATATGGAGCCAGTCCTCCTTTTGGGAAGAAACTGCGGGACGCTGCAGGTCGATGAGAGCAGGATGGCGCCCATGGACATCGAGCCTGTCCGGCCTCGTCAGGATGAAGAAGACAGTAATCGTACACCGCAGGAAAACTGGTTTAACCGTTCTCCCAGGAACCTTCCTGTCCTTTATACAGAACCCGTCGAGATAGAGGCTCCCCCGACCCCGCGCGAACAGAAGCAGAGGCCAGCCTATATGGTGATCGGCCCGGCTTTCACGATGGCAATCCCCATGACGCTGGGCTGCATGATGAGCGTCATCGCATCCCAGTTTTCGGGCAGGAGCGCAGGTGTGTTCATGTATACAGGCCTGGTGACCGCTATCGGTGCGGCCTTGATCGGTGCCGTATGGGCAGTCCTGAACATGAATTATACAAAAAAGGAGCAGGCGGAGGAGGAAGAAAAGCGCTTTAACGCATATAGTAATTATCTTGTGGAGATATCTGAGAAGCTGAAGGAGCAGTATCGGCACAATACCTCTGCGATGAACGCGATATATCCGTCCGCCGGCCAGTGCGTCCGGTACGGACGGGGCGAGGCGCGCCTTTGGAACAGGAACTTTACGCATGCCGATTTCCTGAACATGCGGCTGGGTCTGGGCGACAGCCCCTTTCAGGTGGACATTTCTATCCCTAAAGACAAGTTCACGCTGATTAATGATTCGCTTTTGAAAAAACCGAACGTTATCAAAAAGCAGTACAGCATGCTCCACCAGGTGCCGGTATGCGCGGATCTGATGAAAGATGCCCTGATCGGCATTGTAGGTGGCCCGGGTAAACGCGGAGCTCTGCAGATGATGCACACCATTGTGGCAGGGATTGCGGCGGCACACTGCTATACAGATGTCAAGCTCGTTTTTATTTATGACGAGCAGGATTATTCCGTTCTGGAGGACTGGGAGTGCATGCGCTGGTTTCCCCATGTCTGGTCGGAGGATAAGAGCACGCGCTACATGGCAGGCAATGAGATCGAGATCCGTGATGTCTTTTTCGAGCTGTCCAATATTCTCCGAACACGTGTAGAAAATGCCGGTGCTTCCGGTTCAAGAAAAGGCGTCATTGCAAGGCCACACTACGTGGTTTTCGTTTCCGATCCCTCCATCCTGGAGGGGGAGATCCTGACCAGGTATATTTACAACGCACAGCCTTTGTACGGGCTGACCACTTTCCTGATGGTCGAGACGGTGGAGCAGCTGCCGAACGCCTGCGAAACCGTGATAGAGAACGACCGGTTCTTCACAGGAATCTACAACCTGATGGACATGCAGGAGGAAAAGCGCAGATCCTTTAAACCGGATGTCGTCTCCCGTCAGGAGGTCGAGGATTTCGGCCGTCGTCTCGCAAATATCCGCGTCCGTGAGATTGAATCCAACAGCGAGATTCCCGCCGGCATCAGTTTCTTCGAGATGTACGGGGTCAACAGGCTCGAGGAGTTCAATGTCCTGGAACGATGGCGTAAAAACCGCAATTACAACAGCATGAAGGCACTGGTCGGCCGCAAAGCGGGCGGAGCGGACTGCTATCTGGACATCCACGAAAAATTCCACGGCCCCCACGGCCTTGTTGCCGGCACGACAGGATCCGGAAAGTCCGAGACTCTTCAGACCTATATCCTGTCGCTTGCCATAAATTTCAGCCCGGAGGACGTGAGCTTTTTTATTATCGATTTCAAGGGCGGCGGCATGGCAAACCTTTTCTCAGGGCTTCCTCATCTGGCCGGGCAGATCTCCAACCTGTCCGGCAATCAGGTGCGCCGCGCCATGATCAGCATCAAGAGTGAAAATACCCGGAGACAGCGGATTTTCGCGGAAAACGGCGTCAACAACATCAACCTCTATACAAAGCTGTACAAGAATCACGAAGCAGCTGTGCCTGTCCCGCACCTCTTTATCATCATCGATGAGTTTGCGGAGCTCAAGCGTGAGGAGCCCGAGTTCATGCAGGAGCTCATCAGCGTGGCGCAGGTCGGGCGTTCCCTGGGGGTGCATCTGATCCTTGCGACGCAGAAGCCCAGCGGTACAGTGGACGACAACATCTGGTCCAACTCCAAGTTCCGCCTCTGCCTGCGCGTCCAGGACAGGCAGGACTCAATGGACATGCTCCACAAGCCGGATGCGGCCTTCCTTACACAGGCGGGACGGTGTTTCCTGCAGGTTGGGAACGATGAGATTTTTGAGCTGTTCCAGTCCGGCTTTAGCGGGGCTGTTTATACAGAAGGAGAGGGGAAAAACAGTGCCGCAGCTTCTATGATCGGCCGCACAGGGCGGGCGGATCTGGTCGGCGCGAGGAAGAAACGTGTGCCGGAAACGGCTGTGCCCGCTCCTGCGCCGGGGGATATTCCACTTTCCCTGGAAGGTACAGTTTCTGTACTCGGCACCCCTAAAAAGAAGAAATCAGCCGTCAAGGAGACGACGCAGCTGGATGCGGTGATCGGGTATCTTGACAGGATGGTGAAAAAGGCTGGCTATCAAAAGAGTGGTCAGCTCTGGCTTCCCGTACTTCCGGAGGCCCTGTACCTTCGACAGATGGTGGAGATGGAGACGCTTTCCAACCCGGACTATGCAGAGCAGTTTTTTGACGGGAAGGCATGGCCTGCGCAGAAGGGAAAGTGGCACCTGGATACCATCATAGGCCTTTATGACGATCCCGAGCAGCAGGCCCAGCGCCCCATGCGTCTTAGCTTTTCTGACGGAGGGCACATGGCCGTCTGTGGCCAGGTCGTCAGCGGCAAGAGCACCTTTTTACAGACCCTGGTTTACGGGCTGATCAACAGGTATTCCCCGCAAGCCCTGCAGCTCTATCTGCTTGACTTTTCCAGCAATCTTCTGGGGTGCTTCGCGGACGCGCCGCACGTGGGAGGTATCGTGACCGACGTCCAGGAGGACAGGCAGGAGAAGTTCTTCCATATGCTTTCGACCCTAATGGACGAGCGCCGAGCAGCCCTGCAGGGCGGTAACTTCTCCCAGTATGTCCAGGCCTACGGGAGGCAGCTCCCGGCCGTTATGGTGGTCATTGACAACTATGCGGGTTTTCGGACGAAGACCAACGACAAATTTGACGACGTGCTGCTCCGTCTCTCCAGAGAGGGCGTAGGCTATGGAATCTTCCTGGTCATCTCCGCGGCGGGCTTCGGGATCAACGACATCCCATCCAGGATCGGGGACAATCTCCGCATGGTTCTCTCCCTGGAACAGGCGGACAAATTCAAGTACATGGAGATTATCCGACGGACACACCTGCAGCTGATCCCGGAGACCAACGTCAAGGGCAGGGGCCTCGCCGTGATCGATGATCGGCCGCTGGAATTCCAGACCGCCCTCTGCATGGAGGCTGAGGACGATTTCTCCAGGGGACAGAAGATCGCTGCAGAGTGCAGGGAGATGAAGGAAGCCTGGAAGGGAGAGCCGGCGAGGCAGATTCCCGAGATTCCGGAAAATCCCACGCTGCAGATTCTGGAGTCCGACTACCGCTACCGCCGCGCCAAAAAGGAGCGTTCGCTCCTGCCGTTTGGGTATTTCGCGCAGGACGCGTCTATCGCGTCGGTTTCCCTTATGCACAACTACTGCTTCCTGATCACGGGGCGTGCCAGGACGGGCAAGACAAACCTCCTGCGCCTTCTGCTCCACGCGGCGGGCTCGCGGGGAGAGGATGCTTCCTGCGTCGTGATCGAAAAGAAGTCAGGGGAGTTCACCGACTTCGAAAAGCCCTGCGCCGCCCTGGGAGCCCGTTTCGTCCCGGACGGGAAGGAAATGTACAAATATTTCAGCGAGCTGCTTCCGGAATTTGTGCGCAGGAACAAGAAAAAGCGCGCCCTCATCGAGCAGGGCCTGGACGAGGAGGAGATCGCCCGCGCCATGCTTGAGGAAAAACCGGTCTTTATCTTCATCGCGGATATGAACGACTTCATGACCATGGTATACAAGCGCGACCCGGGCATCGGGGACGTGTCGGGCTTTTTGGAGAACATCATGGAGAAGGGCTCCATGCACAACATCTTCTTCTTCGCCTGCCTTAGAGTGGAGGACGACATGGGGCTTCGCGGCTACCGCGCCTACAACCACTATTGCTCTTATAAGAAAGGCGTCCATCTGGGCGGGAACCTCCAGGGCCAGAAGATCTTCAGCTTCCAGAACGTCCCGTTCAACCTGCAGTCCCGAACCCTGAAGAAGGGCTTCGGCTATATGTCTGCGGACGACGAAGAGGGCGTTGGTATCGACGTCGTCATTCCGCTGGCCAAGGCGTAAAGCCTGATCGTGTGAAAGCATTTTTCAGGAAGAAGGGAAAAATAAAGAGGAAAAACACAAAGAGTAAGTATATGAAACAACAATTTTATTAAAAACGGGGTACATAATGGAAAAAGGGCATTTGATCAGTGATAGATTTGAGATTCTTGCTGTCAAATGGAACAATGGCTTTTATACGGTGTATGCAGCAAAAGACATGCGAACCGGACGTATTTGTCAGGCAGTTGAGTTCCTGTATCCATCAGCGGACAAGAACCTGATGAAGAAGAATGAGATACTGTTTCTTGCGGCTATGAAGCATTCTTGCGCCCCGAAGATTTTAGACGTTATCAGTAATAACGAGTCGGTTATTTGGGTGAGGGAATGTCTGACAGGAGACAACATCCAGGCATTGATCGAAAAGAAGAAGAAAAAAGATCCAGAATCACATGGAGCGCAGCCACCTGAAGCTGTTGTTTCCTGGACTAAACAGATCTGTAGCTTATGTTTGTATTTGGAGCGTAAGCAACCTCCGTTTCTATTGCTGGATGTTAACCCATTACATCTCTTATTGGTTGAGAAAAAGACTGATAAATCGGATATTGCAAAATATCCATTTGGAAGAATCGTATTGACTGATTGGTATATGGTGCGGGCATGTGATAAGGACAAGACATTTAGAACGGATTCTTTTTTTGGGGGCTACAACAGAGGTTATGCGGCTCCGGAGCAGTTCGGTGGCAGAGAGCGCAAACTTGACGTGAGAACGACAATATATCAGATTGGCGTCTTTATGTATCATATGCTGACAGGATATACTCCTTCTGAAACAGATTATACGATTCATCCGATTGGAGATTATTCTCCATCACTTGCAGGCATCAGGATAGAAACTATCGTATCAAAATGTTGTAGGGTGAATCCAAAAGAAAGATTTCAGTCAATTTCAGAACTCAAAGAAGCGCTTCGGATCCCATTCGATCCTGTTCCCTTTTTTGGTTTGAAAAAGCTGAAACGGATGCATATTGCCCACAAGCTATTGGGAAAACTGCCTGTGAAAAAGGGAAAAAACTCTACCAGTCCTTACGGGATGGACTATTGCATTCCAGGCATTCCAGGTAACTTCCCCGGACGGGATTTTGTATATCCGACGGCGAAACATTCGGATAGCAATGTGGATTACTGTATGAGTTGTGGGAAAAGAAATGATACACATGGCTCGATTTGTATGGGATGTGGAGCAAGTATGTCATGGGAAGTGGATCAGGGAGCTACAATAGGCTTATGCCATTGCGGGAATTCCTTTCCTCTTTCCTCACTCTATTGTCCATATTGCGGAAGGAAAATTCGAGAATGATCTCAGATTGTAGTTGTTGCTTGATGGATGAATTTTAGATCTGTACTACTCGCCTGAGAGAATAGTTTTCAGTATAGGAACTGAGGAAACACAGATGAATGAGGATGATGGAAGATGATTCTCATAGACCGATTGGAAGGCGGGGAAACATGATCTCAATGCTGATCGCGGACAGCTATGCAAAGGAACGCCGCGCCATTTCCACAGAGGCGCACGAACAGGCGGCATGGCAGACAGAAGACTATTGGGAATGGCTCGAATGTGCTAATGACAGGGAACTTCGTGATCTCCTCGCTGGAGATCCACGCCTGCATATTTCCTGTCTGGACATCACTATGCAGAATGCGGTAGAAATGGCAAAGGAGATTCGCACCCGGTCTTCGGAGGTCTATATGATCCTCGTTGCGGATATGACGATCTCTCCGACTGTCTATATGCGTCCTACGATTGGAGCGGAATCCCTACTCCTTCGTCCTCTGGACGGCAGGCAGATCCGGGAGGTGCTCTCGGAGGCGATCGGAACTTATGCAAGACGCTTTCTGAATGCAGATGAGACGAAGTTCTTCGTTCTCGAAAACAGGGGGTCACGGGAGCTGATCAGTTATGACCGCATATGTTACTTCGAATCAAGGGAAAAAAAGGTGTTCTGCAATACAGGAACCGAGGAGTATCCCTTCTATGGAACCCTGGATCAGCTTCAGGAGCAGCTTGGAGAAGCTTTTATACGCTGCCACAGGAGCTTCCTGGCGAACAAAAGAAAGGTTTTGCGCGTCTTCCTGTCGCAGAATATCATGGAGCTTGACGGAGAGATTGAGATTCCTTTATCCAGAAGCTGTAAGCCGGCTGTCAGGGAGTTTTTAAAGCAAAATCCCGGAATTTGAGAGGCAAAAAACCCATCTGAAACAGGGAGACAACCATGCGGCAAATTTCTGACAGATCAATCATTCTTACTTTTGACCAAATTCGAATCCTGCTATACAGTCTTGGATTTGACTCCTGCGAAGGGGTTTTCATGCCGGGAAAGGAGTTTTCACCACAGGAGATCCTCAAAGCGATTAACAGCCTTGTAAACAGAGGGCTGCTGATGCTCAAAGAGGAGGGGGGGAAAAAATCCGATGCGATGGACAAAAGACCGCATTTTGACATAGATCCGGAACTTCGGGAAATGATGCTGGCAATTGGAAGCCCCGGAGGGGCTTTCGAATACCGTCCTGGGGAAGGCTTGCCTGGCTTCTCCAAAGAACTGTACAACGGTCCGGAATATTATTGCTATATTCTCCCTGATTACTGCCTTGTGGTGCAGCGTGACTGGACGAGGGCGGAAAGCCTTCGTCTTCGTGCCATGGATCCCCTTATGTTCAGCCTGTGGAGGCAGGAGAGGGAAGAAGAGGCTGCGGAGCAGCTCTTTCGGCCAGGGCCTTTCGTCCCTGAAGATGAGATGCCTGGGGGGAAGCGGCATGAAGAAGTGTCTTCAGAAGGCAGGCAGGCAGGGACAGGGGATGAACAGGATGCGGGGGGTAGCCCGGGAGAGTCTTCGGGCGCAGCGCTTTCGGCAGTTTTATAGAAAGTAGGAGGCAGGCTGAAAATGATTATTGTAAATGTGGAAATTCCAATTATGGGACAGAACTATGATTTTCAGCTGGATGAAAATGTCCCCTTGTTTGAAATCCAGGAGGAAATCACGGAAATGATCTGCAGAAGGGAGCAGTGCAGGCTCGACGGTATGGAGCACCGTTTCCTTTTATGGGATAAAAAGCGTGGACTTATTCTCAGAAGGGAAGAGTCTGCCCGTGACAATGGGTTGGAAACCGGCAGTGAGCTTTTGATGGCTTAAGGCATGCGGCAGGTATTCTGAGGAGTGAAGAGGGTATGGCGGTTGAGGACATGTCTGAAGAAATCGTTTTTGATATCAGTGCGATGAACGCTGCGGCAGAGGAAGGAACCAGGCTGCTTGCTCGGATTCGCAATGAGATTTGCCAGCTGGGAGAGCGGATCCAGGTAGAAGGCATTGCGAATCCGGATCCTGCAATCCGGCGGCTTTTGGCTGTGTGCGGCGGGTATGAAGCCCTTCTCCGCAATTTGGAGGCGGCTTCGAGGGTCTATGGGGCTGCTATAGCGGCTGCAGAGGATCTGGCGGATTTCTGACCTGCCGGCAGAAGCACAGGCATTTTTTGTCCTTGTAGATCGGCTGATCCTGTTGTTACTTTCGTATTTGCGAAAATACCCCGGGAGAGCGTCGCGTCATTGAGGCCCAAAGAAATGAAATAAGCGTTACTATTTACAGTCTCCGCGTACGAGGTGTTTTGCACGGTATTTTCATGAAGAAACCCGAGTTAACGAATCAGTGTGAAAAGAGGCAGTCATGGAGGAACAGATCATACAGGATATAACCCGTATCAGTCAGGGCTTTTCTGTTTTGCATTCCCTTTTGACGGAAGGACTGTCGAATGTCTGGAAGGGGCAGGCTTTTGAAGCCCATCTTGAGTCGGAGTCTCTCCTGTTTTCCGAGGCAGGAGAATGTCTTGAGGAATGCGGGAAACTTATCAGGAAGAGAGAAAAATGCGGGGTGCATGAATGCATTTTCCGGTCGGATGAGGAAAGATTGTTGGTGGAAAGAACATGAATGAGCATCAAACTTATATAAGAGAGGAGCTGGAAGAAATCAGGATAAGGCTTGGGGCAGGCGTCCTTCGTCCCCTATCGGAAACGATTCAGATGATCAGGCAAAACTGTCAGGATCCCGCAGGTGCTTCCTTTGCGGGACGTCTTGAAGTCCACAGAAAAAGGATCGAATCTGCGGAGAAGAAGCTGGAATCGGCCATACGGGTGCTTTCGTAAGTAAATAGTGAT
>DEPS01000044.1:0-3756 GCA_002358875.1 Lachnospiraceae bacterium UBA3386
TTTTTATATTAGTATTACTCTTAAGAGGTCCCAAAATCGGGACTTCTAGAGGTGCCGATTTGGGAACTTCAAGAAGTGCCGTTTTGGTAACCTCTAAGGTGCTGGAATGGGCACTTCTGGAATACATGGGATTCAGGCCAGAAGTTCCTTTTTCTGCACCTCTGGAATAGATTTCGCCAGTGAATGGTTTGTCCGGAACTGCTTCATTCCCCGATAAATCACCGCCTGCGCTGTCCATGAAACTCTTTACATACAGGATATTGGGGAGCCCGTGCCCGCGGCGCTTTTTTTCCAGAAGTCCGAAATTCTCCAGTTCTGACAGCAGTTCCATGGCTTTTTTCTTCGAGAATCCGAGGTCTTCCTGGATCTCGCCAATCTGATAGATGATGAAGACCCTGTTCTGTTCATCAAACCAGCTGTTCTTACGGGAGAGAGACATGCGGTCCAGAAGTACCCCATACAGCACCTTTGCCTGCATAGAAAGCGCTGCAAAGGACTGGTCTGTCAGCATAACCTTTGGAATCCGAATAAAGGTGAACTGATCGGATTGAGAACCATAGTAGTAGTCGAAGCGGTCCTTCACTTGGCATCACATCCCTTCTATGAATTCGTCCTGATTTCGTTTCCAGTCTGTCAGCAGATCCTCAATCACACTTCTCATCTGTGTTGTTGTGTAATGAGAAGGGAAATACTCACGCAGTTTCTTTTCGGAGAAGGTAAGCTTGGCGGAAGGTGCCTTGCCGGGCTGGCTGTCGTTCAGGAGAGAGATCATTGCTCCCTGGGTGATCGCACCGTTTTGCAGGCGGGTACGCAGAAGAGTGATCTGATTGAGCTTGACTGTGCCGTTATCCCTGATGTACTCATATAGCCACTTCTGGATTTCCTTGTCGATGTAGGAGATCTCAACCGCGACGGTGAACTGCAGGCGCTTCTGATCGACATATTCGAGGAGCTCTGGAATAAGCTGTGTGAGACGGATAAAACGTTGAACCTGACGTCCTGACATTCCGACGTCTTCACCAAGCTCGTCACAACTCAACTTCTCGACATTTTGTCGAGAAGTTAAATCTTGTCGCTCCCCCTGTCTCCTCATCGCATCCATTTTCATCTTATATGCAAAAGCCTTTTCACTCGGCAGCAGTTCCTCTCTCTGGATGTTGGCATCTACCATCTTGACGATTGCTTCGTCATCTGTCATTTCCCGGATGATAGCAGGGATACTCTCCATTCCCAAAAGTGTGGCTGCGTGCATCCTGCGATGGCCGGAGACCATTTCGTAAATGTCGTTCCCGATTGGGCGGACCAGGACGGGAGAGAGAATGCCATTTGTTCGGATGCTTTCTACGAGATTCTGCATCTTGTCATCATCTATGACTTTGAAGGGATGATTACGGAAGGAGCGAATCTTCACGATTTCAATGTCAATTGCGGATTCTTCATTGTTTACACCCAGCAGTTCTTCAACACTGGTCAGCTTGATTTTCTGTCCCGGTCTTCTTTTCATTTCCCAAGTACCTCCATCGTAAGATTCGTGAAGCTTTGCGAAGCCTTGCATTTGGGTGCGTAGCGGTAGACGCTGACACCTTCCGCACTGGATTCAGCTACTTTTACTGAAAAAGGAATATAGGAATCCATGACACCGACGCAGCTGCCGTAGTTCTCGCGTATCATCGCAGTGATGTCCTTGGCGTAATTGGTCCGATAGTCAACCATCGTGATCAGGATGCCGCCGATCGAGAGCTGTTTGTTCAGGCGCTTTTTTACAACAGAGATGGTCTTGATCAGCATCTGCAGTCCAACGACCGGAAGGTATGCCGCCTGGACGGGGATGATTACGGAATCCGCCGCGACAAGTGCATTGATGGTCATGATCCCGAGTGAAGGCATGCAGTCGATCAGGATATAACTGTATTCATCCCTGACACTGTCAATATATTCTTTGAGGATCATTTCACGGCTCATGGCATTGGAAAGGGATACTTCCAGACCGGAGAGCTCCATGTTTGCAGGAACAATGTCCACATCTTCTTCATGATGAAGCATGGCGAATTCTTTCGGAAACTCTTCTTCATTGATGATACCCATCATGATGGTTGCCAGAGTCTGAGGGATATTGTCAGGATCCGGATATCCGAGGCTTACAGTAAGAGATCCCTGTGGGTCCGCATCGATCAGCAGGACCTTCTCGCCTGCCATGGCCAGTCCGATGCCCAGATTTGCCGTGACGGATGTTTTTCCACAGCCCCCTTTTTGGTTTGCTACTGCGATGACTTTAGCCATTGTTCTTTCCTCCTGTATTTTGGTCTTTATCTTTTGATTTCCTGCCAGCAGGCCTGCCTCTCTTTGCCTTTACAGGCTTTTTGCCTGCATTCACCTGGGACTGTGCCTTCCAGAGCTTCAGGATCTCCAGAATCTCCAGTTTGATCTGTGATGCTGTCTGCTCCTTTGGAAAAAACTGATAGAGCTGCTCATTTTTGAAGACGACACGGTTGATCTCTCCTTTTTTTACTTCGCTGAGAATCGATCTCATCTGATCCGCTGTGAGAGTCCCTTCTTTGCTCATCTTTTTCATCCGCTGAGCTTGTGAAATGGAAGGAGTGGAGTGGACGAAGTGGATCGCACGGACCAGTTCCTCTTGTTCCTCCACCTTGAGAAAGGCTGATTCATAGGCGGGGTTAAAGGATATTTCTCCTTTATCCAGCATTTGCATAAGTTCAGGGATCAGCTCGGCTATTTTAAGGTAGCGCTGAAGCTGTTTCGGACTCTCACCTGCTTCTTCCCCCATGATCTGGACAGTCTTCTTTCCTTTGATGCTGTGGCCTGGCCGGCTTCCTTTACGCCTGCCGCTCTTTTGCTTCATTGCTTCATATTTCATCTTGTAGGCGAATGCCTTTTCACTGGGCAGGATCTTTTCCCGGTGCATGTTCGAATCCACCATGCTGACTACGGCATCCTCATCTGTCAGGACCCGGATGATCACAGGGAGCTTACGGAATCCGAGATGCTCCGCCGCGTGCTTTCTGCGGTGGCCGGAGATGATCTCATACACGCCTTCCGGAAGCGGGCGGACGACCAGCGGGGTCAGGATCCCGTACCTTCTGATGCTGTCGATCAGGTCTTTCATCTCCTGGTCATCCTTCACCTTGAATGGGTGGCTGCGGAATGGTCGCAGGCGCTCCAACTCGATCTCCACGATTCTCTCATCGTCACCGATTTTGTTGACATTTCCAGGCATACTCATGCACCTTCCTTTCGATGGTGGCGGTCCGGAGTGGGAGAGTAAGGGAGGCTCTGTGGAGGCTGGGCATTTCCACAGACATAAAAAAATCCCCGTCCGGACCAGACTTTGAAGTTTTGCATCTGATCCAAACGGGGAGATCCGTTTGATTAACGACATGCACAGCCTGAAGCTGAGACCTGTATCGTTAATAATTAAATATTGTCTTTTGCCCCTTCCGGAGACAGAGGAAGAGGTGAAAATCCTGTCGTGCGGAGCCTGCCTTGACAGCTCTTTTCCAATCCTGACATGAGCCTTTACCCATCTGTTAGCTGGGAGCCGATCCGGGGTGGTTAGCTGAAAAAAGCAATTTGTTAGCTGAGACAGCGATTTCAGCTAACAAAGTTAGCTGGTTTTGAGCCGCACGTTGGTTCTCAGGATCTTCTTTCCATTCCCCACTTCCGGGCAAAAAAAGGGGCAAAGTGGTTAGCCAGCTAACAACTTTACCCTCATTTCCGCGTCCGCGAGGTGACTCGAAC
>DEPS01000044.1:3780-10816 GCA_002358875.1 Lachnospiraceae bacterium UBA3386
CCCGACCTACCGCTTAGGAGTAGCTCGAATTTCGTATTGTCACATGCTGTATAATGCTTGGAAGTCTTGATTTTTCTATATTTTCCACAGGTCAGCTTATCGGATTTTCCTAACGAATGATGGCTGTTTTTGACTAATCTCAGACCGTCCAATTAGCAAGCGATTAGCTGGCTATGTAAAAAGAGGGAAGAGGTCAGGTTTCCGAATTTTCCTAACAAATGCTGCCGCGTGATGACTGATCATACGCGGATTTCGGACTTTCCATGATCCTCTTCGTGAAGTTTTCGTTATAGGTTTTATAGCTTGAAATTCATCTGTCTCATAAAGTAAAACAGGTTTTCACATTTAATGTTAAAATGGGCTGCTACATCTGGGAGCTTCGCATTCCTCGAAGGGTTGTGTGCCGAAAGTCCTGTCCCCGCAGTCTGTTCCGCAGTAATGATTACTGCCCCCGTGTCCATCGCTGCGGCAATTAGCCAGGGATCTGCAATATCTCCTCTTGCCCAATTTCGGAGAGCCTCCTCTCGATACAATCCACAGTGCTGCACATAGCTGAGTACCTTCCCATAATTCGTAACGATTGCAGGGGATTTCACTGACAGCGCTTCGAAGTCCTCAAGATTCTCAAGCCATGATGATAACTCATCTTCAAGTTTTGAAACTTCTGCAACAACTACATCCAACACGGTTACGGAATCCAGCTTGAGTTTCTCCTCTAATTGATTCCAAAACCCCTCGGCGAAATCGAAAGGGTAGTATAGCCTATGTGGTGTGATAAAAATGTTTGAATCCAGCAGATATTTTTCAGCCATCAGATACCACCCGCCTTTCCAACAAGTTCGTGAAAGGTCTTACCGGTTGTATTTGTAAGGCGATAAGCATCTCGATATTGGGTTCTACCGCTCTGAGCACTTGCATATAACGCCTGGATGAATCTTTTATCCCACTTAGTACTCAGCGTACGGTAAAAATCTCCTCCGCCAGATCCTTTATCTTGTCTCTGGTCCTGTGCCGCCTTAAACTGCTTTTGAAACAGTTTCAGCAATCTCCCATACTCTGTTTGATCAATTTTACCAGTATCCAATGCCTTCCTTAGCAAGACAAATCGGCTACATACAAAACGCTTTCCCAACTCACTGATAATGTGTCCCGTGCTTCCGCTTTGCTTAGACCACTCAGCAGAGAAAATAGAATCTGGAACCAAGATCTCAGCAGCCACAGCGTTACAGAATTGCTCCTCCTTGCTGACTTTCTGAGATATCCCATATGTGTCATTATAAAAATTATCTTTGCCTATCCAGACATGGACAAGTTCATGCAACAAAGAAAAAAGCTTTCCGTTTTCAGTATCTCGGGAATTAATAAAAATCAAAGGTGCATAAAGATCTATAAGAGTAAATGCCCTGAATTCTTCCACACTAAGTGTACGATGAGTGTTATTCCCCACTACACCGTTCATCATAACAAGAACTCCAAGATTCATAATAGAATTCCGCAGACTTCTAAATGCCTCTGCAGAACTTCTTAAATCATCAAACCAATTGAGGCTCAACCCTAATTCTTGTCTGATAACATCTGCCGTGAAAGCAACACCATCACTTATCTTGGCGCTGCCAACAAAAGCATATTTAGATGCCCCATTATCTTTATTATATTCTGCCATCCACTCCTGCACACTGGACATAAGATCAACGGTGTCGATTAGATTCCTGCTTGGATTATGGACAGAAATACTGTCAATGGTACGAAAATCAACGATCTTACACTCCTCCACCGGAGGTTCATCCAAAAAGAAATACCCAAAGGGAATGCTGATTTTTCTGCTGACATCTTCAATCTGATTGAAAGTAGGCGTCTTTTCGCCAGAGATCCACTTTGCAATCATGTCAATTACAGAGCTGCTTGCGCTGCCCATCTGAGCTTTTTGCATTGCCCAATCAAGTATAGCTGGCTGAACATTTACAGATACACCTGGCATTCTCAACACCTCCTTTCATAATTTCTCATTCTTATTCTACTTTTTCTACTTGACAAAGTCAAGAAAAAGTGGTATAAGCACCTGCCATGTCTTTCCTAATTATAGCCTTTCAAAAGCCCTTTGTCATTGGATTCATGGTTCAATCAATAACAAAAAAAGAAGGGCAGGCTGACCAACGCAATCGGTCAAACCTGCCCTATGTAGCATATCTTCAGATGAATTGCCGTTTTCTTCGGCCTCCGTATATCGGAGATCATAAACTCTGTGCCAGCGTTTTCAGGAGTGCTGCCATCTCCGGATTCTGCAGGATGCGGATCAACGCTTCCTGATCGGTTTCCTGTTTCTGCGCCGCTTCCGCTGCCTGCGCTTCCGCTGCCTGAACCTGCCCGCCAGTTTCGTTTGCTTCATTCCCGGAGCCCTTACCGGAATAGAAGGTCTCTTCAAACCTCTGTGCATTAAGCCGCCTGTCATCGTCGATGATATGGGAATACACATCCGCCACCATCTTCAGCTGTGCATGACCGGAGTCTCCCTGTACGGATTTCATATCGCCGCCATTCAGCTTCAGCTTATAAGTAATGCTGGTATGACGGATGGAGTGGAAGACCACCTTTGGAAACCCGTTCTCCCGGATCAGTTTATTAAAGGCCCTGTTAATGATCTGGCTTTCGACCGGCCTGCCGTTTGCGCTGCAGAATACGAGATTAAAATCGAGGAACTCGTCGCCGAAAAGGTCTTTCAGTTCTTCCACTTCTTTCTTCCTCTCCACCAGCATTTCCGCCACTGTTTTCGGAAGAAAAACCCTACGGATACTTGTTTTGGTCTTTGGCTCTTTCAGAACAAGGCGGGTATGGGTACTTGCAAAGGCGGGAGGAAACTTCAGGACAACGCCCCGTTCATCCAGCGTGTCCATAGCATCCCGGTTAACCCGCTGCAGTTCCTTATCTACATAGATATTGGCGCGGCCTGCAGCGATGCTCTCTTCCTCGATATCCACACAGTCCCAGGTAAGTGCCAGCATTTCACCCATACGAAGGGAACAGGAAAACGCCAGATTCAGCGCCAGCCGGAGCATGTCATCATCACATACATCCAGTGCCTTGAACAGAATATCCGCTGTCCAGATATTCCTCGGAACATGTTCTTCCTTCGGAAGCGTGGCATTGGCAACCGGGTTTTTCGGCATCAGTTCCCACTTCACGGCCTGATTGAAAGCCGTCCGCAGGATCTTATGGATCTCACGGATCGTATGTGCCGTCAGAAATTCATTCTTAGGCTGCACATTGTTCACAACAACCGGCTTTACCTTCTGCAGGCTCTTATAGAACTGATCCATCACCCGCGTGTTCAGGGCGGAAAGCTGCATTTCCCCAATCAGCGGCCTCACATAATTGCTCATGAGGCTGCGCCGTGATTCGTATGTAGACATTGCCCAGTTGTTTACGCCATAAATGGCAAAATATTCATCCAGCAGGTCATTCACGGTCTTTGCCGTAGGGATCACGAACGTCCCGTTTTCCTGTTCGCATTCAATTTCCGCTTTGCGCTTCCTCGCGTCCGCATTGTTATCGAAGGTCTCCCATTTTTGGTGCTTCTTTCCCTTTTCGTCAATATAAGAATAGACAACGGAATATTTCTTCTTCCGTTTAACAATGGATGCCATTTCGACTCCTTTCCGGCCATTTCCTGGCCTCTTCCGGCGGCACCTTCCTGTAATGCGACTGGCTCTGATACCATTCCTCGAAGCTGTCTTTCATGATCCGCATCTTGCCGCCGACCATAACCACCTTAAACAGCTTCTTTTTAATCAGCCAGTAAGTGCCGGTCTTACCAAGCCCAAGCAGTTGGCCCATCTGCTGGACAGACATGCTCGTTGCTTCCTTCTTTTCACTCATGTCCACAACCTTCCTTTCTGTGATATTGGCTTTTGCCTGCTGTCATCGTATCGAACTCCAGTCCAAAAATTAAGGATGTCGCCAGCCACAACGACATCCTTGACAAATCCTTACAACTGTGTATCAAGCCATTCATCAAAACTCTTTTTAGAGATCCGGATATGACCGCCGATCCGGACGCTCCGGAACAGATTTTTCTTCACAAGGTTGTAGGCTGAGGAGCGGCTGATTTCCAGAATGTCCTGGATCTCATCCACTGTATATGTACGTTTATCAAATCCTTCGGACTGTACCGGCATCTCCATTACCGCCTGATTCATCTCTGCTATTTTCTCTTCAAACATTATCGTCTTTACCTCCGTCTTCAGTATCATATATCCTGTAGTCCTTCGGGATCCGGATGATCCCCATGCTGATTTTTATGATTCTGTTGATTTCCTTCATATGCTCCGCCGGGATCCTGCCAAAATATTTCAGCACCCGGCATTTGTCGATTGTCTTGATCTGTTCCAGCTGCACCACCGAGGCCGTCTTCAGTCTCCCGACCGGCGGCAGAAGATAATGTGTCGGTTGGTCTTTTTTCTTATACGTGTGGGAGGTCATCGTTGCCACAATTATCGTGGAGCTGTGGAGGTTGCCGGTATTGTTCTGTAAAACCACCACCGGCCTCTTGCCTCCTTGTTCGGATCCCTTGAAGGGATTCAGGTTCGCCAGGTAAATGTCTCCCCGGCGGTATGTCCATTCCTTCTTCATACCCATGCGTGTCTGCCTCCGTCAGAACTTCAGCGGCAAAGCTGACTTTTTGCTGGAGCCGTTATAAGTAAGCAGTACCTGATAGGTATACTTCTTGAATCCCGGCATGTTGGAAGCCATCGCCTTGCCTTCCCGGTAAATGATCAGCGGATCCACACGGCGGCAGCGCTTGATAAGCCTTTCCCGGTCATATTCACCATAATAGAGATCCACAAACCGGATCATGCCCTGGACTGTCTCTGAACGAAGGGAATCCGGATCTCCATCCCATGCCTCCAGAATAATAGAAAGAGCTTCCTTATACCGCTCCGCGCCGACCTTATGGTATTCCTTGAACGCCGTTGCAATGCAGGCCAGCCGCTTCTTCCCACGCTGCTGTCCGTAATCCAGTCGCAGCCCGGTACTCTCTGTCGCCTTGAAAAAGGCTGTCGCTTCCGGATCACCTGCAAAAACCAGAGCCCGGATTTTGGAACCTGCCGTGAGATTGGCAGATGCTCCGGTCTGCTGGGCGAAGAGCATCGCCTCATCGGATTCTGTCAGGCCGTAATAAACCTTGCACCTGATCGGAAGGTCACGGCCTTTGTTCCTGTGCTTCCTGGCGGCAATGGTATGCTGGCCGTCAAACACGTAATAATGGCCGTTACGGCAGCTCACCTTCGGTTCATTCGCAATCCGCTCGTCAAACTCTGCCGCGATCTTATGAACCCTCGTTGTGTTCAGTTCTCTCTGGTAGGCCTCCCTCGGCACTTCCAGCTGACGGCTGTTCAATGTGATTTCCCTGTAGCTCAGTTCATCCGTTTTCATGGTCTGACTCCCTCCGTATTTTATTCAAGTATGTAACCCCTTCTTCGGCAAGTGCCTTCACCTGCCGGCGGTATTTCTTTTTCCGGTAAATATCTTCGTAAGTGTTCAAACAGAGATCCCAGCGGTCAATCAGTGTTTCCAGCGCGTCCCGCAGTTCATATAGCATGTCCTCCGCAGTACCCCGCCCATCCGAGGTAAGCATGTTGTCGGATATCTCCTGTATAGCCTGCAGCTCCTCGGCCTTTGTGCGGCGGGCTGCACCGGCAGGGGAGTCACCGTCATCCACTTCCCGCAGACTTCCATCTACATCATCTGACCCGGCATTTGTGCCTGCACCGTGCCCATCCTCATCTGGGTTCGTCTGTTCCTGCCGCCGCCCTTGAGCTTCCGGAGTGGGAGAGGGGTGCTGTAATTTTCTGGTCAGCACTTCACGCCGCTCCGGCTCGGCTTTTCCAATCGCCCGGATGGCCTGGTCTGTTCCCTTCAGCTTGCCGGAGAGGATTTCCTGCTTCATGCCGGGAACCGCCTCCTCGGCAGCGTCCACGCCACGGGCAAATTCCTCTGCGCGGCGGACAAAGCGCTCGCTTGTGCCTATCTCCCTGGCAATTTTCTCGCTTGTCTTTTCAGAAGTAGGTTGGTGGTCATTTTGTCCACTAACCTCTTCAGAAAACTGATTTTTACCAGCTGCATTCGGAACCGAGGCTTTCTCTGCCTCATACTGTTTCCCGATCAGGTATTTCCGCTGCTCGGGCGTAAGGTTCCGCCGCCCAAGCTGGTTCCTGCAGATCCAGGCGATCACGGCGAACCGGTCCGGAAAATCTTTCTCAAATGTGTCATACGGGATCTCCGGGTGTGCCTGCACGATCCGGTAGCGGTTATGGCCGTCCACAATGACGCCGTTCCAGATGATCAGCGGGTTGATCACCCGGCCATCGGCCAGAATGTTTTCTTCCAGCTGCCGGTATTCCTCGTCTGTAAGGGGAGGAATCTTTCCGGCAAATTCCGGATCAATCTTTAAATCCATCTTGTTCCTCCTGTGTAAAGGCAGGCCGCTACCGCAATCTATACTGACCGCACAGCTGGCCTGCCATTCATCTTCAATATGCTCGTCCTCCTATTTGTCCACGACACCCCGGAGAACCGGACAAAATGTCCGATGGGAAATACATCAGGCGGCAGGCCTGCTTGCCTGCGCTCATGGGAGTCTCACCCCTCCGCGGTTCTCGCCGAGCCGCCCTAAGACGGAAGTATCATTATCCCCTTCCCCAGGTCATGGCCGCCGCCGGGTGCAGTCCCGGCATTTGCAGTAGGTTTGAACCGCTCCCGATGAATTCCTGCCGTCAAAGAAAAAAGTGCTGCAGTATCCGTCCGATCATGGCGAACCTCTCTTAGGCTCTCTGGAGAAATCAAGAATCAGAATGTGCCTGATGAAATGTATATTCAGTTGTCAAAGTGCGCATGGCAGCAAATTCGCTGCTCTGAAGTCAGTGTAATAAGAAAGTCCTGTTTCCGTTAGAGCCTGTCACGCCCGGTTTACCGGGTCTGTTACACCCGGTTACAGTTTCGCGGACAGGACAAACAGGTCCTGGGCAATGTCCCGGAGCTC
>DEPS01000011.1:0-4599 GCA_002358875.1 Lachnospiraceae bacterium UBA3386
CTTTTTAAGGACACTCAGCTTTAAAAATTGAAACACAATCATCATGGAAAGAACTCTTCACTGTACAGTGTTAAAAGTCCACATATACTGCTATAATGGGTGCAATAAACTAATCGCCGCTCAATAACAAACCCGGCACAATTTGACGGAAGTACACAATTAATTATCAGAAGTCCGGAGTCAGGGGGATCAAAATGAAGAAGAATAAACTTGCCGTGATCATGATGGTTCTGTTTTTGGCGTGTCTTGTGAGCGCTTGCGCCTCAAAACCACAGGCCGGTTCAGAATCCCGGACTGATCCGGAATCACTTACAGGTTCAGAATCCCGGACTGAATCTACATCAGCAGCTGAATATGACGCGCTTTCAAACATTGGTATCACTCTATATCTGCCGGATGAATATGAAAACAGCACCGGTTTAGTCATTCCAATGGCTCAGGATGTATCCCGCGGAGAAGGCATCTATGTGGCCTACGTCGATTACGCAGGCGCCACAAATGAGGCATATCAGGAGCTCTTGGAAAAAGACGATGCCACCGAAGATGAAATCAGTGAATTCAACAGTAAGGTTGTTCCCCTGCTCAACTTTGTTGTCATTGATCAAAACAGAGATGTGGATGCGCTGGTAAAAGAAATCAACAGCCTCTATGGTGCAGAATATGTCACCAGGGATCAGCTGACCTTGATTGGACAGGCAGAGGATTGCAGTTTTTATTTAAGAGAGCCCGGCGCCGAAGAAATGGCCAACATAGAAAATCTTGATGAGGAATTCAAAAATGAATGTGAGAGGCTGATGTCGCTCCGGGAAGATATTGTAAAAAACCTGAAATTTGCCAGGGTTGAGAGACCCGTCAACGAGAGTATCGGCAAAAAAGTGTCTTTTGAAGCTGTGGACTTTGATGGAAATAAAGTGAGCAGTGACGAGATTTTCAGACAGAATGAATTCACCATGGTGAATGTCTGGGCAACATGGTGCTACTACTGCATTGAAGAATTTCCGGATCTGGAGGAACTGAACCAGCAGCTTGCAGAGAAAAATTGCGGGATTATCGGACTTTGCGGCGATGCGGAAACGGATGAGCTTCTCAATACCGCAAAGGAGCTTCTTTCCAGGAACAATGTCACTTACCTGAACATTCGTCCATTTGACGGATGGGAAGAAACCTTTGTGATCGAATCGGGCTGGCCAACTTCCTTCTTTGTGGATAAAACCGGCACCATTGTCGCCCCACCCGTCAGCGGAGCGCGGCTTTATAAGTATCAGGAGCGCTTTGATGAGCTGCTCTCCAGGGATACGACAGCGCAGAATGCTGCATCATCAGAGAACACGGCAGGAGCATACAACATTTATGTATCTGACCAGGACTCCAATCCTGTTGAAGGGGTAAAGGTCCAGTTCTGCACAGATAAAATCTGTAAGGTCGCCTCCACAGATTCCAATGGTCTCGCATCCTTTTCCGATCCCGAGGGAAAATACGAGGTCCATATCCTCGAAGTACCGGACGGATATAAGGACAATGAAGAAGTTTATTACACGGAAGCGGTTTACGGCGACCTGAATATCACCATAGAAAAAGAGTGAACATGTTAGCAATGAGCTATGAACAGCCAGTTCGGCGAATGCCCGTCGGGAGCTTGCTCACGAAAGAGCATTTGACGGACTGGCTGTATACGGCTCTGTACTGCGTGCCATCCGTTGTTCTCCAAAAACTGCGGGATCAGTATTCAAGGATGAGTTTTCCTATCATTCAGATAAGAGCCTCCTCTACCACCTGTATACCGCAAGCCGGTTGTTGATCTTCTTCCCGATGATCGCAAAGAGTTTCCCGCGGATGGAATATTTCTTCATCTCTTCGTTATAGCTTCTTTCAGAGACCAACGTCATCCGGGGCTCCAGCTCCAGATATTCCTTTCCGCTCTTTGTTCCCCATCCGAAACTCGCTTTCTCTCATATGATCCGTCCCTCCAGGCAATTTCGGAAGGCTTCATTCAACTCCGTGTAATCGTGCCTGTGATCATCCGGGGCCGCATCTGAAATCTGTTTCTGAAGCAGGCATTCTTTCCGGATGAAATCAATGATGACCGGCATCTGCGGATTCAGGTCTTTTTCTTCTGTCTCCGCCTTTCTTGCCAGCAATTCACGGATGGCCTGATACAGCTCCCTTGTCAGCGCGTCATCGGGCTCCTCGAACATGATCAGCAGTTTTTCAAACTCCATGGGCGGTACCGTGTGATACCGCTCGATCCACCGGCAGCAGAGGAGCGGCCGCAGGGCGTAGAAGTATTTCTTGTAACGGATCATCTTCCCGGTAAGAAATCCCTTCAGTGTGCTTTTCGCAGTCCCGTAATAATGACAAAGGGCTGATTTCTCTGAAAAATAGAGAAGCGCTGTTCTCTTCAGCGCATCCCACTCCGCCGCTTTACGGTAAATGATGGGAGAATTCGCCCATTCCATGACATTCGGATTGCCTTTTCCGAAAGCCAGAAGCGCCTTTTTCAGATCCCAGCCGTTGATATCCAGGACTTCATCAAGCTGCCATTCAATGACGTCTTTTATCGGGTCAATACGCAGGTACTCTTCTTTATCATGCATGTAAATGAACCGGACATCATAATCACTGTCCGGGGAAGCAAAGCCCCATGCGCGGCTTCCCGACTCAACGGCAAGAAGGATCTTAACGTTATATTTCTTTTCGATCGCATCCAGATTCTCCCGGATCTCTTTTCCAATATCTCTCATCCGATCTCCCCCGTCACAACCCGCCGGTTAATACTTTCTACAAATGCTCCGACCTCTTCCATATCCGGATGATCCGGAAGTATACTGTTCTTTTCGGCCTCCTGAAATCGCTTTTCATAATCCGCGACGATCTCATAGAATGCCGGTATCAGGATGTTCTCACGCATATAATCGCCGTTCCGGATGCTCAAAAGCAGCTGCAGATCACTTTCAGGCCTGTGCGTACGGATCTCGCCTCTCTCCAGAATATCGATTCCCATCATGAACAACCGCACCAGGTGCATGGCGTGCTTATTCAGGTGGTTGTCATCCTTTTTGTGATTCCGCCTGCCGATCTTGTCATAATCCCGGACGACCGTATGCAGTGTATTCATCATATCAGTATAGCGGCGGAGCGGATAATGATAGAAATCCGCGTCCAGAAAGATTTCTGTCTCAAGCCCTTCCGTCTCCGCTTTATCGATATACAGTTTCGCGTCCGTCTTGTAAATTTCCGCCTGACGCCGGTTGAAGTCGTCCATCGAATGCTGGACAGATTTCAGGATATGCTCTTCCCGAGATGGCTGCGGAAGAGTGTCCCTGGCAATGGCATTCTGCAGCCTTCTAAGCTGTGCATCCGCGTAATGGCCAAAAGAAGCCGCGGCGCGTCTGGACAAAAACAGCTGCCGGTGATCCAGCAGCTCCTGCCCGACCACAGTCTTTATGACATACTGATCTTCATCCAGTCCCAGGATCTCGATCGTATTGGGGTTGCAGTTCAAAAGCAGGCTGATCAGCTTATTGAAAGCATAGATTACAGTGTCTGTCTCCCTGTCCTCATACTGGTCAAATGTCGTAAGTCCGATCAGATCCGACGGGAGATTCAGCGTAACTCCACGGAAATCGATATCGCTTCCCTCGCGGTTCGTGCCATAACCATAGCTGCCGCTCACGCCGAGCAGCATGATACGGGAACCAAGACGGGGATTGGTCCGGATGAAGCCATATTGGGTTGTGTTCAGCAAAGATTTAAAATCCATCACAATATCACCTTTTTGTTTTCATTTATAACACCATTAAAAAGCCTTGTCATTATGCTTGTGGTATAAAAGCAGTCTCTTATGCTTGTGGTATAGAAGCAGTCTCTCGTCCTCATGATTTAAAGAAGATTCTTCTTATGGTCTCCGGCATTGAGGCGAACATCATCTCAACAATGGTTTGGGCGGGAGTGATATTATCATATAAAAGCCATTCCCTGGTCATCCCGACAGCCCCGTAACAGTAGAGCCGGATACTGTATTTCGTCTGGGTGTCCAAAGTCTCTGCCCCGCTTTTTTCTTTTGCCGCCTCAGTGTATCGTTTCACAAAAAATTCCAGCATGCAGGACCACATAGGATTTTGTGAACTGTCCTCATAGGCGCGCGAGTCAGTCTCCAGGCCCATACGTGCTCCCCTTATTTCATTCGCTTTTCAAAGCGGAACATTCCGCCAGAATTTTCGTCCTCATAGTTGTTCTCTTCGCCGGTCTCGGGATCGTGAGGATCCGGATGATGAGCGTTGAAGAACTCCACGATGTGAAAGCCGCACTTGTTGACATAGAAATGGATGTTCCTCGTTTCAAAGTAAGGCGTGCAGGTCTCCCAGACTCTGGTCTTAGGATAAAGACGTTCGACTTCCTTCCAGGCAGCCGTGCCGACGCCTTTGCTGTGTACCGTTGGGTTGACAAATAAGAGGTCCCGGTCATCTTCAGAAAGCCTTGTCAGTGTAATTCTTGTCATGATAGTCTTATACCCCCATGCCGCAGCGCGCAAGCGCGAAGGCATCCCGAGGCGTTTTTGCGAAGGCAAAAACGGCGATGGGATCAACGAAGCGCGTGACG
>DEPS01000011.1:4666-7687 GCA_002358875.1 Lachnospiraceae bacterium UBA3386
CATCAGCGCGATTTTTTAAACTGCCTCCTTCAATAAAAAATGGCTCGTTGAGATATTCCTGTTAACGGAAAGAAGGCTGAACAAACAGCCGCACAAATGATATACTAAAAAATGTAAGTATGTCCACTTAAGGTTCTTGCGATGAATAAAAATAGATTCAGAGAAACGAAATGAGTCAAAAAAGACATCTTACAGTGGATTTATTATCCCCGGCACAGGAGAATTATATATCCATATAATCCGG
This sequence comes from Lachnospiraceae bacterium UBA3386, assembly GCA_002358875.1. Lineage (GTDB taxonomy): Bacteria > Bacillota > Clostridia > Lachnospirales > Lachnospiraceae > CAG-791. Next base: position 4,911 of record DEPS01000011.1, read on the forward strand.
AAGAACAGGAGGAGTAAACTGCATGATAAAAAAAGGATTGATTGGTGCTTTGCTCGCGGTGACCTGTCTGGTAACGGCCTGCAGTTCACAGGGGGGCGCTCCGAATAAGGAGGCAGACCAGGCAGTAAGCGCACAGCAGGATTCGGAAAAGCTCACGCAGGAGACTGCGGACACAGCTGATACGGAGCAGGCTTCCGAAGCAGCCGCGGAGCAGGCAGCGGACGGGACTTCCTCAGAGGCGGCCGCCCCTGCAAATGGATCGGCCGGCATGTACGAGGACGAGAGAGGCTGGTATGTACTGTACGATCAGGAACTGTTCACCGTTGAATCTGAAAAAGATGGTGTGAAGTTCCACTACACGGGAGAGGCCGTCGGTGACAACTATGTAGAAATCCGGTATATTCCCGACAAACAGCCCAGGGAGATCCTCACTGAAGAAGTGGAAGAACTGGTGGAGGAATGGGAACCGGATGAAGATGAGATGATCCGGGATGAAGGGTTTCTTTTCGAGGATAAATGGTGCTACACAGCTGTCGTCCGCTATTCCGAGGATGAAAGAGATACGACCGTCCAGCTTCAGTCAGCCGAATTCAACGGCGGTGTCATTCTGACAAAGATGGTCGTAGGTATGACCGATGAGAACATACTCGAAGGCAGCATGAATGATTCTATGTGGAATATTCTGGACTCCCTGACCTTCTACGATTATCAGCCGCAGACAGAACTGGACTACGTTCCCGGCATATACAGCCTGGCGGAGACCGGTGCTGAGGCGCCGGAAAGAAACGACGCGGAAAACAAAGCAGGCGGTGCGGACACTACGGAAGAAGCTACCGCAGCAGGTACGGCCGACGGCGAGGAGACCGCCGCCGAAATGGAGCCGGAAGACAGCGCGGAGACTGCAGCGGAAGCTGCAGAAGCGGAAACAGACGGTGCTGAGGCCGACGGCAGGGAAACGGAGAATAACGCCGGGACAGAGCAGGAAGCTGTTGACCCCGTGAACCAGATCATTTTGAAAAAAGACCATACCGGCTCTCTTGTTTCTCAGGATGCTCAGAATGCGATCCAGGTCCTCTGGGGCAGCACTCTGCTGACAGAGAAAAACACAGAGAGGACCTATGAGTACACCATAGAGGGAGATTCGCTGTATCTCAATCTGAACGGTAAGTGGTGCAGGTATGACAAGACAGAAGAAATCGAAGAGATCGAAAACAGACTGGATGATCCTGAATATCTGGATCGACTCAACGGGGAGATCGACACCCTCTATCACGACGCGGAAGGGAGGACCGGACGGATCCACAAGATGCAGGCCTTTATCCTGGAGCTCGCCCTGCACGCGAAGTCACAGAACCCGGATTTCAAGATCATCGGCCAGAACGCGCCTTTCCTCGCCTACAATGACGGTACATTTGAGAAGGGAGACCAGTCCTACATGAAAGACCTGGTCGACGGCTGGGGAGCGGAAGGCATTGTCGGCAAGGATAAGTCCCTCACACCCTCGGTCTTCCAGAGAATTTATGTAGACCAGGTCAAAAAGGGAAAATTCGTGTCCGATACCACCACGGTGCAGAGCGAAGAACAGCTGGCCAATTATCTGGCCCGCGCCAATGCATGGGGCATCATCCCTTATCCCAAACTCGGCGGGGAGCTGGCCCAGGAGGTCCTGCCCGGACAGCGCTGGGCCAACAACGGAGACTATTTCTGGGTGGAGGATCCCTCTAAACTGGGAATAGAGGACCGTTTCGATGGAAAGCGCGATGTCAAAAATCTGACGGATGCCCGCACTTATCTTTACAATATCAACGGCCGTCCCTACGACAACTGGAAAGACTGGGACAAAGAAGAAAAAGAATTTGAAAAGGGCGACGGCGACCGGACAAGAATCCTGGATTCCTACTCCTGCGGCCTTCTGGTCCCTTCCAAAAACGGAAAATACACCCCTGTCGGCGACGACCCCGAAGAAGTTGCTGAAATTGTAAACGAATACGGAGACAAATGGGACTGGTGGTGGAGAGAAGCCGGTCTGGATGAGGACGCCGGCAGAGAGACGTGGCTTAATGCTATCCGGAACTCCGACTATGATGTGGTCTTTATTGACTCCTTCTACAACCACAGGGCGCGCCCCGAAAACCAGACGCCCCTGACTCCGGAAGAAGTAGAGAGCCTAAAGACCAAGCCCGACGGAGGACGCCGGCAGGTGATCTCCTATCTGGCCATCGGGACTGCGGAGCAGAACCGCTGGTACTGCCAGGACGACTGGATCTGGGTCGACCCCAAAAACAAAAACTCCTTCTACAGCATGAAGGCCGGCAAGGTCCGCGAGAGAGGCACCAACTCCATCTACATTCCTTTCAAGGACAGCATCTCCGCCAAATCCGCCGAGAATACCGCTGAGCCTCCCTCATGGCTTGCTTTTGACTTCGGGGACGACTATCCCGAAGAAGCAGTCGTACAGTGGTGGCACAAGGACTGGAGGGATATCATCATCAACGGCGGCAGCCAGTACGCGCACAAGACCACCGGCGATAACACCTCCTCCATCGACAGGATCCTTGCCCAGGGATTCGACGGCGTCTATCTCGACAACATCGACTCCTGCATAGATTCCAACTGGGAAGCCTTTGACGCCTACTGGAAAGACCACGGCGGCATCCCTGAATGAGAAGGCCGTATATGATTTTTAATACCCGGAAACAAAACAGCACAGATACAGATATAAAGGAATGCCTTTGATCTAAAGCAGCAGCGGCTTACGCCCCTGCTGCTTTTTTCAT
>DEPS01000011.1:7708-8613 GCA_002358875.1 Lachnospiraceae bacterium UBA3386
AAGCACCGCCCAAAAGAAGGAAATACTTCTGATCGGCTTCCACCCTCTGTTTCTTATATATTTTAGAGACCCAGCCCCGAGAGCCAGTCATTTACTTTATTCCTTACACTGTCCTGATTGTTCTGTGCATCCGTTCCTGCTATAGCAAGTCCGGTACCTACTGTACTGTTTGGGCACGCATCGGAAAGTTTCCTGTCAAATCCGGACAGCCCGCTTCCGGCATGTGTTGAGAACGGGATAAGTGTCTTCCCTTCCAGACCATCCGCATTGTTTTCAAAAAATGTATACATGATCATCGGCCAGTCGCCCCACCACACAGGAGCACCGATAAATATAGTGCTGTACTGCGACAGATCCGGAACTTCTCCGGCGTATGCCGGTCTCGCATTCTCATTCAACTCTTTCTTCGCCACATCCGTCAGCTCATTATAGGTGTAAGGATAATAATCCTCCTGCGGCAGGACCTCAAATACATCGGCTCCCGTCTGCTCTGCGATCATATCTGCTACGATGGCTGTATTGCCTTTGTCGATCACACCTACGCTATACTGTTCGCCTGTCCTTGAAAAATAAACAACCAGTATTTCAGACGAACCGCCTGCAGCATCTGTTTCTTCGCTGTTTTCCTCCATCGGCGTTTGTGTGTCCCGGACGGTTGCAGCGGCATTTCCGGAATCTTCCGTTTCGATTGACTCCACCACTTCATCTGTCTGCTTTCCCCCGGTATTTTCGATAGCGGTAGAATCTGCAGAAGTACCTGATTGTCCACATCCGGCAAGTGCCAGCATGCAAACCATCATTAATCCAGCTATTATTTTCTTCTTCATATAAAGCACCTCCATTTCCCGTTTTTATGAAAAGTATAAAAAAACCGCCGGAAATCATCAATTCGATTTTCGGCGGTT
>DEPS01000079.1 GCA_002358875.1 Lachnospiraceae bacterium UBA3386
GCATGCATCGGAAAAAGATATCGCCGCTCTGCGGAAAAGCACAGAACGTCTGAGAGAGGCAATTCAGTCGGGAGATGCCAGAGTTGCAAATGATGCGGACCATCTCTTTCACGAGAGGATCCTGAAGATGTCCGGAAATGATTTCCTCCTGCGCTTTTGTTCCATTCTGGAGACCCATATTGCCAGGACGGAGCTGCATTTTTTCTCAGAACAGGAAGTCTCAGAGATGCTCCCCGCATCTGTGCGGGAGCACGAAGAGATCATTGAGGCCATACAGGCAAAGGATGAAGATACGGCCTGCCAGAGGATGGCAGACAACTGGCTGAACACGGTTCCCTATATCGAAAAATATTTGTCTGTCCTGAAAAAGGACATCTAATAACACTGAAGGCTGTTGAGACTTTTGACTCTGGCAACAAATTGGCAACAGAAGATCAGAAAGGGAAGAGACACAGTATAACTGAGAGAAAAATCCGGCTAAAAGAGCACAAAACTTAACTGATATACGTTAAGTAACGCTCTGCCGGTATCGAGTACGAATGATTGCGAAAACGTCGGAAACCATTATAAACACTTGGCTTTTGAGCTTCTGAGACACTCTTTGATACTATTTTGATACTGCCCGGATACTGCTTTTCGGTATTCAATGAACCATATCGTCCTGCCAGATCGTCAAGATCAAAACTGAGGATGCTATGGAACTGCTTTGGCCTTATCAAAGATGACGCAGTGGCTCAATATAGGCTGGCTTTATCGCAGATAAACAGAAGACATGAAAATGCCCTCTGGACAACGACGAGTTGTTCAGGGGGCATTTTTCTGTTATGGCAGAGCACGCGTAAGGAATTCGTCTTGCGGCGGACGCGGGTCGGTCAGAGGGCAGCGGGCGGTAGATCAGGATCCGGGACGGATGATTTCTCCCTCCGGATAGTTATAGCGCCAGTTGTCGTACTCCTCTTTTGTGATCTCGCCCTTTTCCAGCTTTTTCCTTTGTTTCAGCCAGGGGAGGAATAGATCGAGATTACTTGCAAATCTGGAGCCGTTGCTTCTGTCAAGCTGAAGGCAGACTTCGCCGTCAATTTCGCCAACCCTGATGCCGTACATGTCTTCCAGCGCAAACATCGTGTGCATGAAGCCGACGATAGTGTCGATGTCCGGCACAGTAATCGCTTCAGGCCTCACACCGAGTACGGCAGCGAGTTTGACAAGCAAATCCTTTCTTGGAAGCCGGAGGTCGCTCTCATACTGCGCTATACGCGTCTCGGCTGTGGAGGGGCTGAACCCGAGCGCTGTTCCCAGCTCTTTTTGCTTGAGACCGCGGAGACTTCTGAATAAGCGAATTCGTTTGCCGGAGGCCATGTGATTTATCTCCTTTTCTCTGTTAAAGCGTTTTGGTACTGGTGCAAGACAATGATCAATTCAAAAGCTCTTTTCTCCGAGGAGTGAAAGCTCATCGGCGCCTGTATCAGAAATCCTGATGACAGCCTATGACTGGATACATTCCCGGAATGCAGAGCAAAGAGCATATAGCAGTTTCAATATATCATAAAAAAAGGAGCCAGGCAATACAAACTTCAATAAATAAGGTAAAGAAGACATAATTATTAAATATATATAGTTATATTATATATTGACTTAATTATATAAAGTAAAGTATACTGGAAACATCGGATTCAAAAATGACTGGATCCGAATCATCGCAGTGTTGTACATCCAAAAATCAAAGGAGGGAAAAAATGTCAGGAAGTGTGTTTATCAGGGCGGAGGAACTGGCACAGGAGCTCGGAATATCGAAAGCGCTTGCATACAGGATGATCCGCAGCTGGAACGAGGAGTTGAAGCAGAAGGGATTTACGACTGTGCAGGGTCGTGTCAGCAGAAAGTATTACCAGGAGAAGGTTTACGGGCTTACAGACAGAGAGGAGGATTCTTATGCCTGCTTATAAGGACAGGGAGAAGGGGACGTGGTATTGTTCGTTCTACTTTGAAGACTGGAACGGGATACGGAAGAAGAAACTGAAGCGCAATTTTTCTACAAAGAAGGAAGCGCTGGCCTGGGAGAGGCAGTTTCTTATGCAGAAAGCGGCAGACATGAACATGAAGTTTTCCGCGTTTGTCGATCTGTATATTGCAGACAGGAAAGACCGGCTTAAATACAATACGTGGATTACCAAGGAGAACGTGATCCGCACGAAGATACTTCCCTATTTCGGCGAAAAGCTGATCGCTGACATTCAGGCAAGGGATGTTATTGCGTGGCAGAACGAATTGCTGAACTACAGGGACGAAAAGGGAGGAGCGTATTCACGAACTTACCTCAACAAGATACACAGCCAGCTCAGCGCAATTTTCAACCATGCTGTCCGTTATTATGATCTCAAGGAAAATCCGGCCAAAAAAGCAGGCGGGATCGGCCCTGACCATCATAAGGAGATGGATTTCTGGACCAGGGAAGAATACTTGAAGTTTGCGGATGTCATGAGGGACAAACCAGCAGCATTTTACTCATTTGAAATGCTTTACTGGTGCGGTATCCGGGAGGGAGAGCTGCTCGCATTGACGCCGGGAGATTTTGATCTGGACAAAGGAACGGTTTCCATCACGAAGTCCTATCAGCGGCTGCATGGGGAAGACGTGATCACGGAACCCAAAACGCCAAAGAGTAACCGGATTGTCGGTATGCCTCCTTCGCTGGTGAAGGAAATGCGTGACTATATCAGCAGTCTCTATGGTATTAAACCAGACGACCGATTGTTTGAGTTCACGAAGTATTTCCTGCATCATGAAATGGACAGAGGGGCAAAGGCAGCAGGCATTAAAAGGATCAGGATTCACGACCTAAGACATAGCCACGTCAGTCTCCTGATCAATATGGGAATGTCGGCGGAGGCCATTGCCGACAGAGTTGGTCATGAGAGCATCCATATCACGTATCGATATGCACACCTGTTCCCTTCAAAACAGGTGGAAATGGTACAGCTGCTCGAAAAGCAGAGAGAGGAAGGACAGGGAGATGTCACAGAAGGCAAGGGATGAAAAAAGAAGGTGGAGAAACAGGACAGTCAGTTTTCGAATGTCGGATGAGGAAAACATGATTCTGGATACGAAAGTCAGTCTGTCCGGACTGACCAAACAGGACTATATTATCCGGCAGCTCCTGGGATGGAGGATCTATGTGCATCCGAATCCGAGAGTCTACAAGGCACTCAGAACACAGATGAACAAAATCTATGATCAGCTCTGCAGGATCGCTCCCGGTGAAGCGGTGGATCCGGATCTGATGGAGACAATCTGGCTTGTGGCAGATACGCTGAATGAGATAAAGGGAGAGAATGAGGAGAAGAATCTGTGAATAGAAAGAAAAAGACCGCCTGGGACCCGGATGTTGGCGCATTCGGCAGGCAGTCCAAAAGTGTGGTACAAACACATCATTATCATAGCAGACAGGAACCTTCGGTTCAATGTATTTCTCCTCGGAATACCGTATGTCTCAACGAAAGGTATTTACGGAGAGAGGAGGGATCATGATATGTTCAGAAGCCTGTTTGAACAGTGCATGAGGAATGAACCGGAAACGGCAGACCAGAAATATATTTTTATTGTAGATAGCAGTGATCTCGCGCTCAGCATTGTGGACGCAGGATTCAATGCTGTGGCTCTGGAAGAGGAAAATCCGAACCTTTTTACCCTGGACAGCTTTTGTGACTATCTGGCAGGGCTGGAGTTAAAGGGGACATGCATGATGGATTATATGTATGTCCCTGCCTGCCAGACCAGGAAGGCCAATGAGAGGCTGATCGAGTTCCTGGGGGGATTTCATCTCGCTTTCCGGGAGGGATGGAAGCTCTTCAAGGATCAGGAATGCTATAAGAAGCTTGGATACCGGAAGGAAATCACAGACAAACTGCGCGGCTTCATTGATTCCTATGAAAAGCCTCCTAATGAAGAGGCGGACAAGAACCGATTTCATCAGATGAATAAAGAAGGAGAAGCGACAAGTCCTCTGGATATTGCCATTGTGGAATACCTGCTGAAGAAGGTCCCGTTTATCGTGCTCGAGGAGGTTCCCTATGTGTATGTAAAAGGAGTGTATGTTCAGGATAAAAACGGGAATATTCTGAAAGATGAAATCAGAAACTGCCTGTACCGGAAATTCATGCGCAGCGGCGTGATCAACCGCATTTATGAACAGCTGATCAGCATGCCCGCGCCCCAACGGCGGTTCCACGAGGTCTATAACCTTCCGCCCTATTGGGTCAATTTCCGGAATGGTTTTTATGATCCGATGGAAAAGAAGATGATCGCGCACGACCCCGGATACCTGTGCTTTAACCAGATCCCCTGCGAGTTCATTCCGGAAAAGATAAAATCGGTGCTGTCGGAGGAAGGGGCGGGAAAAACCACACGGTCATATCTGGAAGCTTCTCTTCCCGATCCGGAGGACCAGGAAATGTTCTGGCAGTATGCCGGGTACTGCATGTGCACGGATACCCGCCAGCAGAAAATGCTGATCCTGACGGGAAACGGAGGGACCGGCAAATCCGTTCTGATCGATCTGATCCAGAACATTGTCGGAATCGAAAACTGCTGTAGCGTGTCCCTGCAGGATCTGAATAAACGTTTCTATGCCACGAACCTCTTCGGGAAGCTTTTAAACGCGTGCGGGGATATTCCGGTCGGTGTGATCGACAAGACGGACGTTGTGAAAAAGGTGGTCGGAGAGGATGCCCTTCTTTTTGAGAAGAAAGGAAAAGATCCCTCCTTGTTTTTCAGCCATGCCAAACTGGTTTTTCCCTGCAACAGCGTTCCGAAGAATGTGGAGGACAAGTCGGATGCCTTTTACCGGAGGCTTCTCATCACGGAGATGGACCGAGTGATCTCGGCGGATGAAAAAGACATCCACCTCAAGGATAAGATCCGCAGTGAGCGCGGCTATGCTGTTTACAGGGCCATGCAGGGATTGGAAGAACTCTGCCGGAGCGGACACATCAAGGAAAGCGCAAACAGCATTGCCAGCGTCAGGAAAGCCAGGATCGAGGCTGACAGTGTATACGCCTTCCTGGATGAGAGGATCTGCAGGGCAGAGGGAAGCCGGATCGACAGGAGCCGCATGTACCAGCTTTATGAAGACTACTGCCGGGACAATGACCGGACTGCCTTGAAGAAAACCAACTTCTTTGCGGACATGCAGAGGAAGGGATACTGCACAAGTAAATATCAGGGAGTGATCAAATATAAAAATGTCGCTCTGAAAGATGAAATGGAGTCAGGAAATTCAGAGCAGGTGTATCAGCAGATGGGATTGGATGGATTTATGCCTTTGGGAGAAGGCGAAGAGAACCCGTTCACGGCAGTCTGAGTAATCTTTGAAATCCGGGAATATGATCCGGAGGAGAGGCAGCTGCATAGAGACGGCATAGAAGAAGGGGCAAAAGGGGCAGAATGGAAGCGCATACAGAGACTTTTTATCTTCTATTTTACGATGAAAGTGTACGAATGGACCTTCCGGGGTGAGCTGGATTTCCGGATAGATTTCCTGTAAGGCAGGCCGCCAGCACATGACAGGCGGGTCAACTATCCGCGACAGGCAGGCTGACAGCCGGATCGGAGAGAAATAAAATGGACGGATATGACGATCAAAAATGCCCCTTTTGCCCCCTGGAAGAAGCGGAAGCAATCAACTGCCGCAGCGCAGCAAGGCAGACCCTCGGAGAGCGCAAAGCACTTTTGATAGCTCTGCTGTCGAAAGTGCTTTTGCGTTACTTTTGACAAAAGTAACAAAACCCCCCTTCGGGGCAGTCGAGATTAGCTTCCTATTGATGGGAGAAACGCATTTAGCGGGGACAATGGAATAACATGACGAAAAAGAGGGAGCCGAATGGAAAAGAGAACGATCAGCGTGATGGTGGGAAAGGGATCGTTAAACCACAACAGCAGGGTCTTCTACGCAGAAAACGTTGACCCATCCCGAAGCTGCCAGAACATAGAATACTGCAATGAGAAATTGAGGGATGTCTATCACGAATTGTTTGATGATGCCCTGGCCAGGTACAATGCGAAAAAGAAACGATCAGACCGGATGATCGCAGATTACTATGAAAAGATACGATCCGGCAGGCAGGAAAAACTTTTTCATGAGCTGGTGATTCAGATCGGCAGCAGGGATACCTGCGGATCGGGGACGGAAGACGGAGATTTTGCCGCCAAGCTGCTGGACGAATACATGAAGGGGTTCAGGAAGAGGAATCCCACACTTCGGGTGTTTTCCGCCCATCTGCATATGGACGAGGCTACTCCTCATCTTCATATCGACTTTGTGCCATATACAACCGAGAGCAAACGGGGGCTGGATACGAGAGTTTCATTGAAAAAGGCCCTGGAAGCTCTGGGATTCAAGGGCGGCACCCGCGGTGATACAGAGTGGGATCAGTGGGCAAACGCGGAGAAGGAAAGCCTCGCGCAGATCATGCAGGCGCACGGGGTGGAATGGGAGAAGAAGGGAACCCATGAGGAGCACTTATCTGTTCTTGAATACAAGAAGAAGGAAAGGGCCAAGGAAGTCGAGGCTCTGGAAAAAAAGCAGGCAAATATCGATGCTACAGTGAAATTCCAGATCGAGGCTTCCTCACAGCTGCGGATGGAACTTGTACAGGCAAATAAGGAGCTTGCGGACGTCCGCAGGGAGGCATCAGCTGCGCGGAATGAAAAAGAAGACGCGCTGAATGCCGCTGCCGTGGCGATGAAGGAAGCGGAAGAAGCGGAGGAACTCAGAGAAAAAAGGCAGGAACAGGCCAACAGGCTGAATTCGTACATCAGCGATTTTGAAAGAAATGTTCATGAGTACGATGAATTAAAGAAATGGCAGCTTCCGGAGCCTGATTTCCTCATGGCGGCCAAAACGTATCGTGATAAGAAAGCGCTTCCCCTCGTCAACAAGCTCAAAAACGTGATCAAGAATTTGACTCTGCGGCTGATAGAAGCTCTCAGAACCAACGAACAGCTGCAACAGCGTCTGAAGCGAAGCGAACACAGGGCAGACGGCCTTAGAGACCGTGTCAGTTGTCTGGAAGAGAGGAACGAAGCGCTGGTTGAGAGGACGCAGGCACTTGGCCTGCTGGAACGTGCCGTAGGGGAGAGCCAGGTGAACAGGATCGCCCGTGAACAAAGGCAGCGGGAGGAGTGGGAAGCAAGTCAGAGAAAGAAACAGAGACAGAAGGGAAAGCAGGGATGGGCACTGTGAAGAAGGCGTTTGATGAATCATATAGTGCGTGATATACTAACGGGTACAGGTTTTGAAAAATTAGACACAAATCAGGAAATGCAGGAATATAAGAATGCTGAGACATATCATCAACGAAACTTCAAAGTTTCTGGAGCAGATGCCCAAGAGCAGGCGCAAGAAGAAGGGACAGTTTTTTACGTCCCTGGAAACTGCGGTGTTCATGGCGGGTATGTTCGATATGGATAATCTGCCTGACAAGGTGGAAATCCTGGATCCCGGAACGGGCACGGGAATCCTTTCGGCAGCGATGATCGAACGGCTCTTTTCAATGGAGAAGAAACGCACCGTCCATCTGACATGTTATGAGACAGATGAAGAAGTGCTGCCGGTACTGAAGAGAAATCTCGAATATATCGCGTCCAGGACAGGGGATGCGTTTTCCTATGATATTAAGGAAGAAGATTACATCCTTTCTCAGCAAAATGATTTTAATGGGATGCAGTCTGCCGCCGCACAGATTTCCAAATACGACCTGATTATCGGAAATCCCCCGTATCTGCGTGTCATGCGTGACAATCCCGCGGCACTGGCTATGCCGAAAGTGGTGCATGGAGCGCCGAATCTCTATTTTCTCTTCGCGGCGATGTCGCTGTTTAATCTCCGGGATCAGGCGGAGATGGTTTATATCATTCCCAGAAGCTGGACTTCAGGGGCATATTTCAAGGCATTCAGGCAGTATTTTCTGGGAGAGGGCAAACTGTTCCACATCCATCTGTTTGTGAGCAGGGACAAGGTGTTCAGCGCGGAAGAGGTTCTGCAGGAGACCATGATCGTCAAGCTGAAAAAGACGAAGAGCAGTCCTGCCTCGGTTAAAATCACCTCCAGCCAGAGCAACAGCGATTTCAACAGGATATCGGAATTGACGGTTCCCTATTCATCTGTTGTCTCGGGGAAGGATTTGTATGTCTATCTCCCCACCTGCAAAGAAGATATTGACGTGATCCGGAAAATCAATACGTTTCAGAAGACGCTCCCTGAGGAAGGGATGCGGATGCGGACGGGGATCGTTGTCGATTTCCGCCAGTGGGATGACCTCAGGAAAGAACCGGGCGAGCATGTCCTTCCGCTTTTCTACAGCCAGCATATTCGGAACGGGAGGGTAAACCACCAGCCATCAGGAAAGGAATATGACTGGATCGTTGACGCAAAACCTGGACTGATTCAGAAAAACAAGAATTACGTGTTTTGCAAGCGGTTCACAGCGAAGGAAGAACACCGACGGCTTCAGTGCGGGGTATATCTTCCGGGAGATTTCCGTGAATATGATTTCATTGGAACCCAGAACAAGATCAATTACGTTGACAGGACAGACGGGGCGGAGATGGATCTCTCCACAACTTATGGTGTATATGCCTTGTTAAATTCAACATTGTTTGACATGTATTACCGCATCCTGAACGGAAGCACGCAGGTAAACAGTACAGAGATCAACAGTATTCCGGTGCCTCCGTCCAGCACGATTGCGAGAATCGGGGAAAGGGTGATGGCTTCCAACGACCTGTCCACCGATAACTGCGATAAGATCCTCAGGGAGGTGGCGTATGGATAACAGCGGACGGAAAATCGAGGAGATCCGCAGGTTCCTTGCGGGTGTCGGAATGCCCAGGGCCCAGCAGGCGGATATTTGCTGTCTGACCATGCTTGCCCTGGCGGGCATTGCTCCGGAAACAAAATGGGCAAACGCGACCAACAACTGGATCGGAATCCATGAAATCATTGTGTTTTCAAATGAGAAATACGGTACAACGTATGCAGAAAACACAAGGGAGAATGTAAGAAAGCAGGCATTGCATCATTTTCGCAATGCGGCATTGATCGAAGACAATGGCGCGGCGACAAACAGCCCGAACTATCGCTATCGAATCACAGATGAAACTCTGGGGATGATACAGGCAATCGGGACAGAATGGGAATCGGACAGGCTCCAGAGGTTCCTGGCGTACCACGCCCGCCTGATCGACAAGTATGCATCGCTAAAGAAGATGACGATGATGCCTGTCAGGATCAATGGGGCAGACTTCGAATTTTCTCCCGGGAAGCACAATGAATTGCAGAAAGCAATCATTGAGGAATTTGCTCCCCGCTTTGCACCGGGAGCGGAGTGCCTGTATGTGGGCGATACGATCCAAAAGGATCTTGTGAAGAATACAGAGAGGCTGACACAGCTTGGATTTGCGATCACTCTCCACGATAAAATGCCGGATGTGGTGCTGTACAGGGAGGATAAGGACTGGATCTATTTTATCGAAGCTGTAACGTCGGTAGGCCCTATGGATCCGAAGAGGATTTTGGAAATTACCGAAATGACAAGAGGCGTAAAAGCAGGGAAGATCTATGTGACGGCATTTCCTGATTTCCAGACCTATAAGAAATT
>DEPS01000022.1 GCA_002358875.1 Lachnospiraceae bacterium UBA3386
TCGGAGACCGTCAAGCTCGACAAGTCCCTCCTTCTGGGCATGATCACCCGCGAGGGCTCCTCCAACAGCCACACCGCGATTCTGGCCCGTTCCATGAACCTTCCTTCTCTTATCCAGTGTAAAGAGATTGATGACAGCTGGGACGGCAAGATGGCCATTCTGGACGGCTACAATGGCTGTGTCTATATTGAGCCTACAGAAGACCTGATGGCAACTCTCAAGGCCAAATATGACGCCGACCTCAAGAAGGATGCCCTTCTTCAGGAGCTCAAGGGCAAAGCCAGCACCACGATCGACGGCCGCAGCGTACACGTCTACGCAAACATCGGCGGTCCTGCGGATCTGGGCAGCGTCCATGAGAACGATGCTGAAGGCGTCGGCCTGTTCCGTTCCGAGTTCGTTTACCTCAACAGCAAGGAAGAGCCCACCGAGGAGCAGCAGTTCTCGGCTTACAAGCGCGTTGTCGAGACTCTGGCTCCCAAGCTTGTTATCATCCGTACCTGCGATATCGGCGCGGACAAGACCATCGATTACATGAATCTGGATAAGGAAGAGAACCCGGCTCTCGGCTTCCGTGCCATCCGTATCTGCCTGACCAGAAAGGGATTCTTCAAGAAACAGCTCCGCGCTCTGCTGCGCGCTTCCGCTTACGGCAACCTGGGCATCATGTTCCCCATGATCATCAGCAAATGGGAACTGGTCGAGGCCAAGGCTGTCCTCGAAGAGTGCAAGGCTGAGCTCCTTAAGGAAGGCTACAAGCTCGGCAGCTATCAGCTCGGCATCATGATCGAGACACCCGCTTCCGTCCTCGTAGCGGATGAGCTGGCTGAAGAGGTTGACTTCTTCTCCCTGGGCACCAACGACCTTACACAGTACACCTGCGCGATCGACCGTCAGAACGCGAAGCTTGAGCGCTTCTCCGACACGCATCACCCCGCTGTCCTGCGCGCCATCAAGATGACCGTCGATGCAGGTCACAGGCACAATACATGGGTAGGCATCTGCGGCGAGCTCGGCGCAGACCCGACCCTGACCGAGACCTTCATGCGCATGGGCGTAGACGAACTCTCCGTCAACGCCAAGAGCGTCCTGCCGCTGCGTAAGATCATCCGCAGCCTCGACCTCTCCAAATCCACTGAGTGGAGTCCGGACGAAGTCTGAGATATCAGATCCGACGAGTGAGTCCCGGGTGAAGTCCGGATACCAATTCTCTGATTGGAGCCCGGATGAAGTCTGAGACGATTCGGACAGGAAATAAAACGGACAAATAAAGCAGCCCGCTGAATCCAAAAGGGTTCAACGGGCTGTTTTTGTTTTAATTATAGCTATTCGGATCTGCTCTATATGACGCTCAGGCCTGATCGAAGAAGGAGACGGCCTTTATCACGCCAGGCTTTTCAGGAGCTCCAGGATCTTGGGAATGGCATCCTGCTGGCCTGCGGAAGACATCGCGTCGATGTATTTCTCCCGTTCCGAATACAGTTCGCGTACAGTGGAAACAAGTCTTTTATCGAGTATCCCTTCTTCCTCGCTCTCCACCAGGACTTTGGAGAATCCCTGCGCTTCGAAGGAGCGGGCGTTGAGGATCTGGTCCCCCCGGGTCCCTGCGGAAAGCGGGATCAGCAGATTGGGTTTTCGCAGGGCCAGAATCTCAAAGATCGCGTTGGCGCCTGCACGGGAAATGATCACGTCCGCTGCCGCGAAAAGGTGCTTGAGGTCATCCTTGACATATTCGAACTGCTTATAGCCTTCGACATCCTCTAAAGAGGCGTCATACTTTCCTGCCCCGCAAAGATGGACGACGCGGAAATCCTCCAGAAGCTCCGTCAGGTGTTTACGCACAGCAGCATTGACGGAGGCCGCGCCCTGGCTGCCGCCCATGATCATGAGGAGGGGTTTTCCCTGATTGGAAGCTGTACTGGCGGGAGAGCTGTTTTCGGAAACGCTGCCATCTGAAAAACCACAGATCCGCAGCCCCTCCTCACGGCTGCCCGTAAAGAGCTCTGCTCTGATGGGGGTGCCGGTCAGCACTGCCTTGCCGGAGGGGAGCTTCTCGATCGTCTCGGGAAAATTGCAGCAGACCTTCTCGGCTGAGCCATAGCAGAGCTTGTTGGCAAGCCCCGGCGTCATGTCCGATTCATGGATAACACAGGGGATCTTCAGATTTGCCGCAGCGCGAACGACAGGCACGCTGACAAAGCCGCCCTTGGAGAAGACGACATCAGGGCGGTATTTTTTCAGAAAACGGCGGGCCTGATAATAACCATTGAGCACTCGGAAGGGATCCGTGAAATTCTTCAGGTCGAAATAGCGGCGGAGCTTACCGGTCGGCACACCGATATAAGGGATACCGCAGTCCTGCATCAGACCGCGCTCGATTCCCTTCTCTGAACCAATATAGGTGATTTCAAAGCCCGCTTCCTCCAGCGCCGGCAGAAGAGCGATATTGGGCGTCACATGCCCTGCTGTACCGCCGCCTGTGAGCACGATCCGGAGATTTTTTCCGGAAGCTTTTTTTTCGGATTCTGTTTGTTTTTTCTGGTTTTTTTTCATAATTCTGTTTTTTTCCCCGGATGTAAAGGCAAAGGGACTTATCCCTGTGCAATTGCCTTTCTCAGTGCTTTTGCCAGCTGATCGGGGCAGGAAGTGCTTTTAAATCCGCAGGTCGTGCCCTCCAGGATGTCGATCACTTCCTCCGCCCTGCGTCCTGTGACCAGTTTGCTGATACCTTTCAGGTTTCCATTGCAGCCGCCGGTGAATGCAACGGAGCGGATGATATGGTCTTCGTCGACAGTCAGATCGATCTGCGAGGAACAGGTTCCTCTTGTTTTGAATATCATAGGGGGAGTCTCCTTATTGGCTTGCTTTTTACTGCCTGTAAAAGCAGGAAAATAAAACGGGAGCAGACGACGGGCGGCTGCTCCCGTATTCTTGAAAGCGGTTGTCTGTACAGAATTTTCCGCCGGGCTTCCCATGCGTATTTACAGGTCTGTTACCATGCCTGCAGTCATTTTACGTGACTGGCTGCGGGGGGTGCCAGGGAAATTTTTACAGGCGAAGTTCTGAATAAAAGATGCTGCAGTCCTGAATGAAAGGCGTTCAGGAGCAGAGTTCTTTGGCCATAGCCTCGAGAGCGGCCCTGCTGTCGGCCTTGAGGGCGGATTTGATGGTGACGGAATTCTCGAGGAATTTCAGGTTCTTGCAGCCGCTGAGCAGTTCTTCCATGGTCTTCTTCGCGACAGGCGCCCAGGTGCCGTTCTCGATAAAGCCGACGGTGCGCTTCTGGAAGGCGCGCTCCACCAGCTGCTCGATATAGGTGTGCATGAAGGGGAAGATGCTGTTGTTATAGGTGGTCGTCGCAAGGACCAGCTTGCTGTAGCGGAAGGCGTCCTCGACGGCTTCTGCCATATCGCTGCGGGCCAGGTCTGCGACCACGACCTTGGGGCAGCCGTTTTTCTCAAGCATTGCGGCCAGCTCCATGACGGCTTCCTTCGTATGTCCGTAGACGGAAGTGTAGGCGATCAGGACGCCCTCTGTCTCGGGGGTATAGGAGGACCACTTGTCATACAGGCCTACATAGTGGCCGAGGTCCTCGGAGAGGACAGGGCCGTGCAGAGGGCAGATGATCTGAATATCCAGGCCGGAGGCCTTCTTGAGAAGGTTCTGTGTCTGCAGGCCGTATTTTCCGACGATACCGAAATAGTAGCGGCGGGCCTCGCAGTCCCACTCCTCCTCAACATCGTTGGCGCCGAACTTGCCGAAACCGTCCGCGGAGAAAAGGACCTTTTCCGTGCTTTCATAGGTGACCATGACTTCCGGCCAGTGCACCATGGGGGCAAAGACGAAATTCAGCACATGGGTGCCAAGCTCAAGCTTGTCGCCGTTCTTGACGACCAGCTTCTTCATGGCAGGATCCAGGTCAAAGAACTGGCCCATGAAAGTAAAGGTCTTGGCGTTGCCGACGACGGTCGTGTCCGGATATGCCTCGAGGAAGGTCATAATATTGGCGGAGTGATCGGGCTCCATATGCTGCACGACCAGATAATCAGGCTTTCTGCCGCCCAGGACTTCCCTGATGTTTCCAAGCCATTCTTCCCCGAACTTCACTTCGATCGTGTCCATGACAGCGATCTTCTCGTCCAGGATGACATAGGAATTGTAAGCCATGCCGTTCGGCACTTTGTACTGGCCCTCGAAAAGATCGACCAGATGGTCATTGACGCCCACATACTTGATAGAATCTGTGATCTTCATAATTCTTTCTCCGTTCCTTTGGATGGTTATTATGTTTCACCGCTGCTATGGGATCTGCGCCGGCCCGGCACGGCTGTTTCATGCATGGTTCTGCAAAAAATCCCTCCATGCAAAGGCCATTGACACTGGCTGACGCAGTCTGGATATTCAGGCAGGCAGTTATCGCTGACGCGATTTTTTACCTGTCTATCATACCGCAAAAACAAGCGGATGAAAAGCCCGAAGGCACGGCAGAATTGTTTATCGATGACGTTACGTTACAGCTTGGGCCGCTGCGAAATTCCAGGCGTTTTGCGAAAAAAACCTCGAGGCCAGTGGCAGTGTGACTTGTAAGATGATGACCATTTAACGGAAATATCTGTCCACGCGCTCGCGGATCTGAGGAAAATCGATCCGGCAGGCGCCGTCGTAGATGCCCACGGGGACACAGCAGTCAAAACCGTAGATCGAGGTATCGGATTCGTTTTCAAAACGGTGGACGATGACCTTCTCCTTTACCGGGTCCACGATCCAGTACTCCCGGACGCCCGCAGAACAGTATTTTGCGGTTTTGGTGAACATGTCCTTTTTCCTGGAGGAGGGGGAGAGGACCTCAGCGATAAAATCCGGGACGGTATCGTTATTGCCGGTCTCATTTTTGTCAGTGTCCGGGGCGTCATCCTGCCCTCTCTTTTTACATTCTATATAGACGTCCGGCTGTACGACGGTCTTGTCGTCCTCGTCCAGGTTCACATCCGAGGGCGCTATAAAGGGCGTACAGTCTCCGTCGCGGCTGTAGATGAAACTGCAAAGCTGGTGGTATATCTGCCCGGCCACGATCTGGTGCCTTTGCGTCGGCGATGCCATCAGGTAGATGACCCCGTCAATCAGCTCTGTCCGTATGTCCTCGGGCAGTAATTCCCGGTCCGCGATCGTAAATTCCCCCTGCTTTTTTCCCAGCCTTCTGCCAAGGTCAAGGATGTACTGCTCCGGATCGGCCTGATGGGTCCTGTAGACCGGCGCGGCTTCCTGTGCTTTTATCTGATCGATGGAGTCTCTGCCGCGATCATACATAGATGTCTGCCCTGAAGCTGCAGGATTTTCGGCATTTTTATATGAGCTGCCGGATTCCTTACTGATCATTGTCAATAACTCCTTTCAAAAAATGTTATATACCAATTGTTGCGGCTTAAGTCAGACTGATATCTGGCATACCATCAATACGGTAAATTTAACACATTTGTTTAAAATTGTCAAGATAGACGGAACTGTGGCCTGACAGACAGACGGAACTGTGGCCTGACAGACAGACGGAATTGTGGCCGTAAGCAGGCAGACGGAACTGTGGCCTGACAGACAGACTGAATTCCGGCTTAACAGACAGATTGAACTGTGGCCGCAAGACAGGCAGACTGAAACTGCAGCCTCCAGCCCCGGGTCCGCATACTACAGCTGTATGCCGTGAAATCCGCATTGCCCAATGAGCCCTGCTGAGTTATAATCAGCGTATGGACAGATTTTCAGATATTATCGGGCAGGACATGATCGTCTCGCACCTTGAGAACGCACTGCGGACGGGCGGTGTGTCCCATGCATATATCCTTAACGGAGCAAAGGGCTCCGGGCGGCACATGATCGCCCGGAGTTTTTCTGCTGCTCTTTTGTGTGAAAGTCCCGTAACGGAGCCGGAAAACTCCGGACAGAGCCGGGAGGACGACCCGGGAGAGAGCCCGCAGGATACTTCGGAAAATACTTCCGCGGCTTCATCCCGGGACAGGCATTCCCGACGCCGCGGGGCTTTTTTTGAGCCCTGCGGCCAGTGTATTTCCTGCATTCAGGCGGAATCGGGAAGCAATCCCGATATCATCACCCTGAATCCGGAAAAAGAGTCCTCCATAGGTGTCGGGGACATCCGGAAAATGCGGGCGGACGTACAGGTAAAGCCCTACAGGGCCGCCCACAAGGTCTATATCATCCCCGACGCGGAGAGGATGACGCCTGCCGCCCAGAACGCGCTCCTCAAGACCCTCGAAGAGCCGCCGTCCTATGCAGTGCTCCTTCTTCTGGCGGACGGCACGTCGAATTTCCTGCCGACGATCATGAGCCGCTGTGTCACCCTCCCTCTGAGGCCTGTTCCGGAGGATGCGGTGGAGGAATGCCTTGTCAGGCGCTTTGGCGCGGACGAGGACCGGGCCCGCCTTTGCGCCCGTTTTTCCGCGGGAAGCATCGGCAGGGCGGCCCTTCTTCTGGAAAATGAGGCATTCGCCGCAGTCCGTGAAAAGACGATCCGGTTTCTAAAGGAAATTGAAAAAAAGGACGCCTCCGAGATTGCGGCTCTTGCCCGGGAAGCGGCGGAAGGAGGACAGACGAATGATCTGATCGATTTTGTCCTGACCTGGATCCGGGATCTGCTCGTCTGCCGCAGTACACACCGCACAGAGAACTTGATTTTTACCGATGAAGTACAGTATATTATAGAAGCTGCGCATAAAAATTCCTGGCGCGGCCTTCAGGCTGCCGCGGAAGCCGTTTACCGCGCCCGCCGCCGCCTGTTTTCCAATGTCAATGCTGAGCTCACCCTGCAGATGATGCTGCTTGAAGTCCGCGCCGCCTGCGGAAGATGAGTCTGTGGCTGCCGCGTGAACACATTATATCAGCTAAGCGCAAGTTTTCAAAAGAATGCGCCGCCCGGGGAAGATGAGTCCGCGGCCGCATAGTCATACCGAGGTATTATTTATGGAAAGAACCGAGACCGGCAAAGTGAAGGTAGTGGGAGTTCGCTTCAGGACAGCCGGAAAAATTTATTATTTCGACCCGGGGGAATTTGAGCTTTCCCGCGGAATGCATGTCGTCGTGGAGACCGCGAGGGGGATGGAGTACGGATTTGTCGTCGGTCCGCCAATGGAAGTCGACGAAACAAATATCCAGCAGCCCCTGAAATCTGTGATCCGCATAAGCACGCCGGAGGATGACGAGCGTGAAAAGAGAAATAAAGAGCGGGAAAAGGAAGCGTTCAGGGTCTGCCGGGAGCGGATCCAGCAGCGCGGGCTCGATATGAAGCTGATCGATGCGGAATATACCTTCGATGACGGGAAGATCCTCTTTTATTTCACTGCCGACGGACGGATCGATTTCCGTGAGCTCGTGAAGGATCTTGCCAGCGTTTTCCGGACGAGGATAGAGCTGCGCCAGGTCGGTGTCCGCGACGAGGCCAAGATCCTGGGCGGCTATGGAAGCTGCGGCAGGCCTCTTTGCTGCCATACATGGCTCTCGGATTTTGTCCCCGTCTCCATTAAAATGGCAAAAGAACAGAACCTGTCCCTCAACCCAGGCAAGATCTCGGGGGTGTGCGGCAGGCTCATGTGCTGCCTTAAAAACGAGTCGGAAACTTATGAAGAGCTCAATAAGACGCTCCCTCATCCCGGAGACGAGGTGGAGGCCGCGGACGGCATGAACGGCCTCGTGGAGAGCGTCAATATCCTGCGCCAGACCGCCCGCATCATTGTCGAAGTGGACGATGAAAAAGAACTGCATGATTACAACGTGAGCGATCTGACCATTATCCGCCGCCGCCGCAGAGGCACGAGCCGGCCTACCATGCAGAAAAACACTCCTGCCAAAAATCCCGAAAAGGACAACGCTGAAAAGGATCATTCCGGAAAAGACAGCTCTGAAAAAGACCACCCCGGTAAGGAATATTCAGGAAAGGGGAATACGGGAAAAGAGAATTCAGGAAAAGAGAATTCGGGAAAAGAAAATTTCGGAAAAGAAGCGGGCCAGAGGGAAAACGGAAAAGATGCCCGGAAGGATTCGGGAAAAGATTATTCAAGGGAATCCGGCAGAGATTCTGACAGGGAATCCAGGAGATCCTCCGGAAGGAACCCGAGAGGCCGTGACCTGAGAAACACGGACGGAGGACGCGAATCCGGAGCTCCGGACAATAACCGTGATTCCAGAAATCCGGACAATGTCAGGGATACCAGGCGTCAGGACAGTGACCGTGATTTAAGGCGTCAGGACAGCAGCCGCGCGGAGAGCACCAGAACGGACAGCGGACGTGCCGAAGGCCGCCGCCCCCAGGGGCCTGCGCAGGAAGAAAACGGAAAAGAACAGGGAAGAAGAGAAAATGCGAGAACCCGCAGAGACCGCAGGCCTGACCGCCGTTTCGGGCGGCGCGGAAGAGACGACCAGGGAGGATCGGACGGCACGTGAGCCCGATGAACGCCTCCTCGTAAAGCCCGGCGAGCGGATCGACGACCTCCAGCGGGCAGGCCTCAGGATCATCCAGGATCCCGCCCGCTTCTGTTTTGGAATGGACGCCGTCCTTCTATCTGCCTACGTGCAGATGAAAAAGGCCCGCCGGGGACTGGATCTGGGGACCGGGAACGGCATCATACCTATACTTTTGTCGGACAGGACCGATTGTGCCTCTCTGACCGGACTCGAGATCCAGCCGGCCAGTGTGGATCTCGCCCTGCGCAGTGTTGCCCTCAACGGGCTGCAGGACCGCATACACATCGTTTCGGGCGACATAAGGGAAGCAGACCGCATTTTTGCAGCTGCTTCTTTTGATTTCATCACCTGCAATCCGCCCTACCGCCCTGTCGGGACCGGCAGGATCACGGGAAATGCCCGCGTGAAAGAAGATACCTGCCCTCCTGTCGGGACCGGCAGGATCACGGGAAATGCCCGCGTGAAAGAAGATAATACCTGTCCCCCTGTCGGGACCGGCAGGATCTCGGGAAATGCCCTGATGAAAGAAGACATGGCGCAGAGCCCGGACCTTTCCTATGACCCGCGCGCGATCGCCCGCCATGAGCTGCTCTGCACCTTCGATGACGTCGCGGAAGCTGCCGCAAGGCTTCTCCGACCGGGGGGACATTTCTATCTCGTGCACCGCCCGCTTCGTCTGTCTCAGATCATATCCGGGCTCTGCGCCCGCGGTCTGGAGCCCAAGCGCATGCGGCTTGTTTACCCCCATGCCGACCAGGCACCGAACCTGGTGCTTCTCGACTGCGTCCGGGGCGGTGCCCCGGAGCTGCGCGTGGAACCGCCCCTTATCGTCTACGGAGAGGACGGGAAATACACCCGGGAGCTGCGGGAGATTTATAAAAGCTGAACAGACGGGCAGCAATATTCATAATTCATGGAGTTGAAAAAATACTTATATAAACACAATTTGGAAGGAATACAATGTCAGGAACTCTGTACCTGTGTGCAACGCCCATAGGAAATCTCGGTGACATCACGGCCCGCGTTCTGGATACGCTGCGTACCGTTGACCTCATCGCTGCGGAGGACACACGCAATACACTCCGGCTCCTCAATCATTTTGAAATAAAAAAGCCCATGACCAGTTACCATGAGCACAATAAATTTGAAAAGGCAGAGGAGCTTCTTGCACGCCTCAGAGCGGGCGAAGACATCGCTGTCGTAACTGATGCCGGAACGCCCGCCATCTCCGATCCGGGGGAAGTACTCGCCGCCCGCTGTATCGAAGAGGGGATCAGGGTCACGTCCCTGCCGGGCGCATGCGCCCTGATCACTGCGCTCACTATGTCCGGAATGTCTGCCCGCCGGTTCTGCTTCGAGGGCTTTCTGCCGTCCGAAAAAACGGACAAAAAAGAGCGAAAAAGGATTCTCGCGCAGCTTGCCGATGAGGAGCGGACGATTATTCTCTACGAGGCGCCTCACCATCTCCGGGCTGCCCTTAATGATCTGACCGATGCCCTGGGAGCGGAACGAAGGATCACCCTCTGCAGGGAACTGACCAAGCGTTTCGAGGAGGCGGTTCCCATGAGCCTGGGAGAAGCCGTCCGCTTCTATGAAGAGAACGATCCCCGCGGTGAGTATGTCCTTGTGGTCGCGGGCGCCGACCCGGCTGAAAAGGAATCCCGCGCCCGTGCCGCCTTTGAGGATATTTCAGTCGAAGAGCATGTGCGGCAGTACATGGAGCAGGGACTCTCCCAGAAGGAAGCCATGCGCCGCGCCGCCGCCGACCGCGGCCTCTCCCGCCGCGATATTTACCAGCAGATGAAAGTGAAGTGAGGGCGCAGGCTGGCGCCCGGCTTGCCGGATATAGAAAAACAGGATGTTCCTGCCGGACCATCCTGTTTTTTGTTTGAGAGTATTTTTTTATGAGTGTATTTTTTATGAGTGTATTCAGAGGCCTTGTCACCGCCGTTTTTTCTGCCCTTTAGCAATGCGGCGTCTGCGGGGAAGCACCCGCTTCGGCTCTTCAATATTTCCCTGATCACCGGTTTTCAGGTCCGGATCCTCCTGCAATACTGAGGCGGTATCATTCACATCTGAAAGACCCGCAGGTTTTCCTCCGGAATCTGAAAGACCCGCAGGTTCTCCTCCGGCATCCGGAAGACCCGCAGGCTCTCCTCCGGCGTCCGGAAGACCTGAATTCACCGCTTTTCCCGCAGCTCCCTTATTTTTGGCAGGAAGGCCGGCCTTCACCGCTTTTCCCGAAGCTCCCTCATTTGAGACCGGAAGGCCTGCAGATCCTGCAGCCTCGACCTTTTCGAGGGCGGCCCTTTTGACCTCCAGACGCCGGATGATGTAATCGTTGTAAATAAAATCCCCGATCGCCGAGATAGGTATGGCAAGGAGGATGCCGGCGACACCCAGCAGGCGCCCGCAGATGATCAGCGAGATCAGGATCAGGACGGATGATACGCCCAGCTGCTCTCCGAACAGCCGCGGCTTGATGATATAGCCGTCGACCGTCTGCAGGATCATTGTAAAGATCAGAAACCAGAGCGCGGCAGGCGGGTCTACCAGTACCAGGATGAAAGCTCCGAGCACCGCGCCCACCATGGGACCAAATGTGGGGGCCAGGTTTGTAACACCCACGATCACCGAGATGATCGCTACGTAGGGCATACGCATGATCACCATGAAGATCCAGTTGAAGGCTCCGATGATCATGCCGTCTATTAGATCGCAGGCAATGTAGCGGACGAGGATCTTATTACAGCGGCGCCAGAAGGAGGAAAAGCTGTCGTAGACCGGATGGGGCATCAGTGCGCGCAGAAACCGCACGAACTCACGCTTTATACGCTGATTGTCCAGCATCAGGTAAATGGCCAGAATAAACGAGATGATCCAGTCAAACAGCTTCGTGCCGAATCCGTACGAGACATTGACGAGCTTATTCAGATTTTCCGGAAGGATCCCCGTCAGAGACTGCAGGAGCTCATCACTTGAAGAGATGAACTGCGTCAGATTGATATCATGACTTGCCGCAAAATCGCTCAGCCGGTTCATCAGACGCTGAAAAGAACGCACGTATCCGTTCAGGTTCCCGGCAAAGGTCACAAGGCTTTCAATGATCTGAGGGACCAGTGCCGTCATCAGGACAGCGATGAAAAGGACCACAGTCAGGATGGACAGAACCACCGACAGTGTGTGACGCAGCTTCTCCTGCGTGACCTTATAAAATACATTTTTGGAAATGAGCTTCACGAGCGGATCGAGCACATACGCGATCACAAACGCCATGATCACCGGTGAAGAGACCTTCCACAGCCCGTTCAGCAATGCTGCAAGCGACCCCAGATGTGTCAGCAGAAGATACAGAATCACTGCGGAACACAGAGCGATCGTATAGGAAAACCATTTTTCTTTTAACAGGTTTTTATTGAACTTCATATGCTCTGCCCCTGCTTCTCCCGAACGGCTTCTGAATTCGTTATAATCTTTTAATCGGTAGCTTTTCCTGCCGTTCCTGATAAGTGTAGCATTCATTAATCTTCATTACAAGGGAAATTCCACAGTAAAAACATTGTGAAAAAGGCACATTTTGGATATACTTTTTAGTAGTATGATTCAGCAACCTGTGCAGTAAATGACAGGAGGACAGGAGAACAATGAAAAAAGAATGGACAACAGAGGAACGCTACAGGGTATTGCAGAGTCCTGATGATATAAAGGACCTGTATGCGCAGATCAGCAAATCCGTTTACAGGCAGACCTATCATATACAGCCTGTCACAGGTCTTTCCAGCGACCCGAACGGTTTTACCTGCCACAAAGGGACCTGGCACCTGTTCTATCAGTGGTGCCCCTGGGGTGCGGTTCACGGCCTTAAATACTGGTATCATGTATCAAGTCCGGATCTTATCAGCTGGAAGAATGAAGGCGTAGGCCTTTATCCCGATTCTTTCTATGACAATAAGGGATGCCACTCCGGCAGCGCCATCTGTGCCGGCGATGACCTCTATTTCTTCTACACCGGCAACCACCGCGACGAGAACTGGGTCCGCACTCCTTATACCTGCGCAGCCAAGCTCGGGGCGGACGGAAAGCCCGAAAAGCTCCCTGAGCCTCTTTTCGGCCCCCGCAGCGACTACAGCGAGCACCAGCGCGATCCCAAAGTCGTCTATAATGAAAAAAAGAATAAATACTACATCTTCATCGGCGCCCAGACCCTCGACAAAAAGGGAACCGTCCTGATCTATCAGTCCGACGAGCTGCTCTCCGGCTGGTCCTTCGCCGGCCAGCTCAACGTCGTAGGTTTTGAAGATTTCGGCGGCATGTGGGAATGCCCTTATATCGTAAATATCAGCGGGACCGACGTCCTTATCTTCTCCCCTCAGTACACAAAGCTTCCCGGCCGCTCTGAGAGCACCAACCACAATGTGTACCTGCTCGGGAAGATGGACTATGACACCCTGACCTTCACGCCCGAGTCCGGCTACCGCCACCTCGACTATGGCTTTGACTTCTATGCGGCACAGGGCGCGTCCAATGTCGGCGACCCTGACAAGGGTATCCTTATCGGCTGGATCGGCCTTCCCGACAACCACTATCCGACGGAAGAAGAGGACTGGGAAGGCAGCATGGGCCTGCCCCGCGAGCTTCATGTAAAGAATGGAAAGCTTCTCCAGACCCCCGTCAGCGGCATCGAACAGCTCCGCGACGGAGAGGCTCCCGCGGACGGAACCCTTCCTGCGGCCTGCGAGATCCTTGTGAATATCCCGGAGGCAGCTCAGGGCGCGGACTTTGACCTCAACCTCTACACCAAAGCCGACGGCACAGGCGGTCTCACCCTCCACTACGACGCGGCGAAGAAGACCTGCACACTTGACCGCACCGGCCTGAACAAACGCTTTAACATGGCTGTCGGCGAGGTCCTCGACATGCCCCTCGAGACCCCTCTGAAGAGCCTGCGCATCTTTGTGGACCGCAGCTCCACCGAGTACTTTGCCAACGACGGCGAGGCCACCTTCACCACCCACAGCTATCCCGAGGCCGATGAATTCAACTACACCGTCACCCCGGGCGCCGAAGTGAAGATCTATAAGCTCAGGCCGTCCGTCGTCGATGATTTTGTGATCTGATATTTTTCCCAAAAAGGAGCTGTCCCGGGAGGCGTTCGTTTTTCGGCGGAACCTGGGCTGCACATGTACCAGTACCACTACATCACGGAAAGGAATCTGTTCCCATGAAAAAAGTATTTGCATCTGACTTTGACGGAACTCTTTATTTTTACCTTGCAGAGGACGACCGCAAGCTCCCTGCGGAAAACGTGGCAAAGATCCGTGAATACCAGGCTGCCGGCAACCTCTTCGGCCTCTGCACAGGCCGCCAGGTCGGCGGGCTCACCCCCTTCATCACCGGATTTGTGGAGCCCGATTTCTACATCACCAGCAGCGGCGCCAACATTGTTGACACGCAGTTTAGGGAGATCCGCAAGAAAGGCGTCGACCCCAAGGTCGCGGATGCCATCCTGAAAATGTACGGCACGGATAACTACCGCTTCACACTGGACGTCGAGGGCGACATCTGCGTATTCAAGGAGATGGACTATCCCGGCAAGTACTACATCATCACAGGCGTTGAAGACGCGCCCAAGGGCCTGATCCACCAGGTCAGCATCCACACCGAGAGCCTCGACGAAGCCAAACGCATGACCGCCGAGATCAATGAAAAGTTCGGCGACAGCGTAAACGCCTTCCAGAATGTCATCGAGATCGACATCGCCCCCAAGGGCTGCTCCAAGGGCGAGGGAGTCCGCTTCCTTCGTGAATACATGAGGAAAGAATACGGAGACATCCGCCTCTACGGCATCGGCGACTCCATGAACGACCTTCCCCTCATCGAAGCGTCCGACGTCTCCTACACCTTCCCCTATGCTCCCAAAGAGGTCCAGGAAAGAGTCACCAAGGTCGTCGACACCATCGTTGACGCACTCGAAGACTCCATGAACGATCCTGTCTGACGGGTTCGAACATTTCGATGCAGCATGTGTGTTTTATTCATACGTGTCTGCGAACGGGAGGTTATTGCCGCAGGTATGGCAGAAACAGCGGCGGAAACCGCCGCTGCAGATGAGTATTAAAGAGTATAATATACAGAAAAAATACAGAGCTTTTCCCGGAACAGGTTTCATGAAAACCAGTATCCGGGGGAAGCTCTGTGCTTATTTACCATAAAAACCCGGATTAATCATAAAAATATGTCATTTCTGACAGGACACCGACTGCTTGTTTTTCAAAAAATTATGTGTATAATTGGTCATGTATGATTAAAGCAGTTATTATACAACCTCGCAATCAGATGCCTGCCGGGAGCAGCGTTCATCTGCCGGCAGACCTGTAAAACACTTTCTACTTATAAACATAGGGAAATCTGGAAAACGGGATCCCGTCTCACAAAGAAAGAGGTATAAAAAATGGCAAATCTTGACCTTACAAAGTATGGCATTACAGGCACGACCGAGGTCGTTTACAATCCCTCCTATGAGTTTCTGTATGAGGAAGAGATGAAGAAGGATCTCGAAGGCTTTGACAAGGGTGTCGAGACTGAACTGGGCGCCGTCAACGTCATGACCGGTATTTACACCGGCCGTTCCCCCAAAGATAAATTCATCGTCATGGACGAGAATTCCAAGGATACCGTATGGTGGACCACTCCCGAGTATCCCAACGACAACCACCCCGCCACCGAGGCGACCTGGGAAGCCTGCAAGGAGCTCGCAAAGAAGGAGCTCTCCAATAAGCGCCTCTTTGTCGTCGACGCTTTCTGCGGCGCCAACAAGGATTCCCGCATGGG
This sequence comes from Lachnospiraceae bacterium UBA3386, assembly GCA_002358875.1. Classification (GTDB taxonomy): domain Bacteria; phylum Bacillota; class Clostridia; order Lachnospirales; family Lachnospiraceae; genus CAG-791. The sequence continues at coordinate 15,298 of DEPS01000022.1, forward strand.
CATCCGCTTCATCGTGGAAGTCGCCTGGCAGGCTCATTTTGTAAAGAACATGTTCATCGTCCCCACCGATGAGGAGCTGGCCAATTTCGAGCCTGATTTCGTCGTCTACAACGCCTCCAAGGCCAAGGTCGAGAATTATAAAGAGCTCGGTCTCAATTCTGAGACGGCCGTTCTCTTCAATATCACCAGCCGCGAGCAGGTCATCCTCAATACCTGGTACGGCGGAGAGATGAAGAAGGGCCTCTTCTCCATGATGAACTACTATCTGCCGCTCAAGGGCATTGCCTCCATGCACTGCTCCGCCAACACAGATATGGATGGCAAGAATACTGCCGTCTTCTTCGGCCTGTCCGGCACCGGCAAGACCACCCTTTCCACCGATCCCAAGCGCCTTCTGATCGGCGACGACGAGCACGGCTGGGACGACAACGGCGTCTTCAACTTCGAGGGCGGCTGCTACGCAAAGGTCATCAACCTCGACAAGGAATCCGAGCCCGACATCTACAACGCCATCGTCCGCAACGCCCTCCTTGAGAACGTCACCGTTGACGAAAATGGCAAGATCGACTTCGCGGACAAGAGCGTGACCGAGAACACCCGCGTGTCCTACCCCATTAACCACATCAAGAACATTGTACTGAACGTGAACCCGATCTCCGCGGGCCCTGCGGCGAAGAACGTCATCTTCCTGTCCGCCGACGCCTTCGGCGTCCTGCCTCCGGTCTCCATCCTGACTCCTGAGCAGACCAAGTACTACTTCCTGTCCGGCTTCACGGCAAAGCTCGCCGGCACAGAGCGCGGCATCACCGAGCCCACACCTACCTTCTCCGCATGCTTCGGCCAGGCCTTCCTGGAGCTGCACCCCACCAAATATGGTGAGGAGCTGGTCAAGAGAATGGAGCAGAGCGGCGCAAAGGCTTACCTCGTGAATACCGGCTGGAACGGTACAGGCAAGCGCATCTCCATCAAGGACACCCGCGGCATCATCGACGC
>DEPS01000003.1:0-10147 GCA_002358875.1 Lachnospiraceae bacterium UBA3386
TTTGCCTTTTCCATACCGTGAAGGGTGGAAATACTTGCACCCATGCAAAGAGTTGTTTCTACCACACCAAGAGGCGCAACCGCACCCAAAGTATAGCAGCCGATATCGCCTGCCGCGTGGAGCCTGAGCTTTTTGAGCACGGAATAGGTCGCGCGGTGGGGGCAGCCGGGACAGAGGATGGGAGGCCTGGGCGGGATGTCGGGAGTCGGCTCGATGCCGAGGTCCTGACCGAGGACGCGCTCGCGCAGCATATTGGCGCTGTATTCGCCCTGGATGGTGAAGAGCTCCTTGCCGATGCAGTCGATCCCCCATGAGCGGACCTGCTCTTCGATCACGGGCTCAAGCTCCTCAAAAATGTAGAGGATATCGACCTTGGAGGCGAAATCCTGGATCAGCTTCTTCGGCAGCGGGTTGGACATGCCCAGTTTGAGGATTGAAGCGTCCGGGCAGGCTTCCTTTACATACTGGTAAGGGATGCCGTCGGTGATAAATCCGACCTTTTTGCCGTCGATGGTCATATTTCCCATCTCTACCTTATTAAAAGGCTGGCTGCAGGCCCACTCTTCCATGTCTTTCGTGCGCTGTTCGACGACAAGATGGCGCTTTTTGGCCATGCCGGGCATCATGACGCGCTTTGCGGGACTGCGGACATATTCCTTGTCCGCGGGCTCCTCCCGGTCGCAGAGCTCGACTTCGCACTGGGAGTGGGCAAGACGGGTCGTGGTCCTGATGACAACGGGCGTGTCAAATTTCTCACTGATCTCGTAGGCATACTTCATGAAGTCCTTGGCTTCCTGGGAATCCGCGGGCTCCAGGCAGGGGACGACAGCGGCGCGGCAGACGCGGCGGGTGTCCTGCTCGTTCTGGGAGCTGTACAGGCCGGGATCGTCCGCGACGACGAAGACAAGTCCTCCGTCCGCCCCGATATAGGACACGGAATACAGGGGATCCGCCGCCACATTCAGGCCGACCATTTTCATGCAGGCCAGGGAGCGCACGCCGGCAAAGGAAGCGCCGATGGCGACTTCCGCGGCGACCTTTTCATTGGGCGCCCACTCGGCGTATACACCGGGGTATTTGACCAGCTCCTCGCTGATCTCCGTACTGGGGGTGCCGGGATAGGCCGACGCGACCTTCACACCGGCTTCCCAGGCGCCGCGCGCGATTGCGGCGTTGCCCAGCATCATTTTCTTTTCACTCATATAAACCTCTTCCATGCATCCCTGACAAAGCATCCCCGCCCCTTTGTCTCAGGTCTTTTTCCTCCTGACAGTACAGCTTGGATCCTTTGTCTCAGATGCCCTGCTTCATATTTAATAATTTATAAAAGACCGGCTCAGTCCACGTTGATCTCGACGATCCAGCCTTCCGGCGCCTCGATGCGGCCCATCTGGATGCCCGTGAGGGTGTCATAGAGCTTCTTGATGACGGGGCCGACCTGCTCCATGCCGTTGGAGAACATGATGTCTTTTCCGTGGTCGTTGATGCGGCCGACGGGAGAGATGACCGCCGCAGTGCCGCACAGACCGGCTTCCTTGAAAACGCCGGACTCCACTTCCGCAAGGGTGACGACACGCTCGGTGACCTTCATGCCAAGATAGTGCTCCGCGACATAGTGGATGCTGCGGCGTGTAATGGAAGGAAGGATGCTGTCCGAGGTCGGGATGACAAGATTGCCGTCCTCATCGACAAAGATGATATTGGCGCCGCCGGTCTCCTCGATCCTGGTGCGGGTCGCGGGATCCAGATACAGGTTCTCCGCATAGCCTTCCCTGTGGGCTTCCATGACCGGAAGAAGGCTCATCGCGTAGTTCAGGCCTGCCTTGATGTGGCCTGTTCCTCTGGGAGCCGCGCGGTCATAGTCGCTGACACGGATCGCGATCGGGGTCGCGCCGCCCTTGAAATAGGGGCCGACCGGGGTAACAAAGACGCGGTACATATATTCTTCCGCCGGCTTGACGCCGATGACGGGGCTGATACCGAACATAAGAGGGCGCACATAGAGTGATGCGCCGGTGCCGTAAGGGGGTACCCAGGCAGCGTTGGCCGCAACGGTCTGCTTGACAGAATCGATGAAGCGGTCCGCCGGGAAGGGGGGCATTTCCATGCGCTTTGCGGAATTGACCATGCGCTCCGCATTCAGGTCGGGGCGGAAGCAGACGATACGGCCGTCCTCGGTCGTATATGCCTTGAGGCCTTCAAAAACGGACTGCGAATAATGCAGGACGCCGGCGTCCTCGCTCATCACGATCTTGTCGTCGCTGATCAGCGCGCCTTCGTCCCATGCGCCGTTCTTATACATGGAAACATAGCGCTTGTCGGTCACGACATAGGCAAACCCCAGGTTACTCCAATCAATATTTTTCTTTTCCATCTTCTGCTTTTCCTCCAGCTTCCTTTGCCGGGCTTGTGCTGTACCGGCTGAAATATTTACAAAGTCCTATTATAAGGCGATATTTCTGCTTTTTCCAGTATAAAATATAAAAAAAAGCAGAAAGAATATACACGTATACAAAATTCATATGCAAAAAAGCCGAAAAAAGAGCCGCTCCGGCGATTCTCTTTCCGGCTTATGTCAGTCTGTTTCATTTTCTCATCGGTCCGGGGTCCCTCTGCGAAGGGCTCTGTGCATGAGATCTTTTGCGCGTCAGCCTGCTTACAGTCTCAGGGATCGGAGCCTCTGCCGCCGGACATTCCCCTGGCAGGATCCGGTTTCGACAGCCTGCTTACAGTCTCAGGGATCCAGGATCGCGCCTACTCCCAGAAGTCCCGGGCCGGTGTTAAGGGCCAGTGTCGCCGCGATCTGCTTGCTGAAAAGGATCTCACACCTGTCACCAAGCTCCTCCTTGAGCATCTCCACCATGCGGGCAGCCTCCTCCGGCGCGCTGCCATGGCCGATGCCGACCCAGACGCGGTGCCCCTTGCAGAAGCGCAGCATCTCATTGAGGAGCTTGCTTTTTCCCTGTTTGCTGCCCCGGATCAAGGAGACTGTATAATAGATCCCTTCTTTGTTACAGGAAATGATAGGACGGATCTTCAGCATCTGCCCGATCACCGAAGTGACGGTCCCTATGCGGCCGCCGCGCTTCAAATATTCGAGGGTGTCCATATAAAACATGACCTTCGAATCTGAGAGCTTTTCCTGCAGCCCGCGGCAGATATCCTCATAGAGCATGCCTGCCTTCACCTTTGCAGCCGCCCAGATTGCAAGGAGGCCCGACGCGACAGAAATATTCTTTGTATCAAAGACAAAAACCTCCAGCTGCTCCTGCTGCTGGGCTGCGACGCGGATGGCATTCCATGTCCCCGAGAGGCCGCTTGAGATGCTTACGGCGATCACTTTATTAAAACCGGCGTTCGCGATCTCACCCAGCTTTTCAAGGACCTCGTGGAGCGAGGGGGTCGATGTCTTCGGATAATCCTCCGGATACCTGTCATAAACCATCTGCGGGTCAATGTCCACACCGTCCAGATAGGCTTTTTCAGGATAATCGATATGCAGGGGCAGAAGCCACAGACCGAATTTCTCGATGCACTCCGGTGCTATGTCACAGCCGGAATCCACCATGACTGCAATTTTTTCCTTTTTATTATCTGTACTCTTATCCGCCATTAAGGTATTAATGCCGTCAGCATTGCCGCCTTTATCTATTGCATTTCTTTCATTCATATCCATAATCTATACTCCATACTGCACGCCAGTGCGGCATGACCTCACGTTCACAAGCACCTGTGAATAAAACTATGCTCTGTGGCTGAGAAAGCTTCGTGCACTATCATAACACATCTGTCTGTGAAAGACACTAAAGGAATAACAAAAAGGTGCCATAATAGTGGTAAATATATATACTGTACAAATTGTTTCAAAAATGTTACATTATTATCAGCAGCTGTTCAGGGCTCTCGTCTCGGGCCTTTTCTCATTTGCAGACAATTAGTGTACCGGGATGCTGAATAGTTACAATATATATCATATCTACCCACTTTCTCACGGCTCATAATGTTTTACACCCCCCTGAAAATGATTTTTTGTAAATCGAGCCAAAAGGAAACCAAACAAAGAACAGGAGGATTATCGTGACAAAAAAAAGAAAATGCGATCTTCATAAATCACCGACCGGACGTCTGACGGCCCTGCTCCTGGCTGCAGCCCTGAGCATTCTGGCCATTCTTCCTGCGACGGAAATGCCCGTCGAGGCAGCCGCGAAGACGACCACCTGGGGCGTTTTCATCGGCACGACCCTGCACGGAAACACTTCGAAAGTCAAAAACTATAAATCCATTGTCATCGACGCACAGCATTACACCGCTTCCGAGATCAAAAAGCTCAAAAGCGGCGGCCGCAAGGTCTACACCTACATCAGCATCGGCTCCCTCGAAGAATACCGTCCATATTACAAGCGCTTTAAAAAGTACATACTTGGCAACTACACAAACTGGAACGACGAGAAGTGGGTCAACGTATCCAAAAAAGCCTGGCAGGATTTCATGGTCAATGAACTGGTCGCGGGCCTGCGCAAAAAAGGTGTCGACGGCCTTTGGGTCGACAACACCGATGTCTATTATGAATATCCCCGCACATCGATCTTCAACGGTCTGGTCAGCATCCTGAGCAGATGCCACAAGAAAAATATCCCGATCATCATCAACGGCGGCGACGTTTTCGTCTCCAAGCTGATCAGATCGGGCAAGGCCAATATCATTAACGGCGTCATGCAGGAGGAAGTCCTGACCGCCATCACCGGCTACAATTCCAACCGCTTCTCCCGCCAGACCAAGTCGGACCGCGCCTACTATGAATCTTATCTGAAGAGGGTCAGGAATGCCGGCCGCTCCATTGCGCTTCTGGAGTACACAAAGAGCTCCACCATGCGTAAAGAAATCATTGCCTACTGCAAGAAGCACGGTTACTCCTACTATATTTCCAACAATGTAGCACTCAAATAAGGTTTAAATGTAAAAGGCAGACTGTCTTTTACCTTCAGAACTACAAAAAGAACCCGGGGAACATGCCATTATCTGCCTGCTCCCCGGGCTTTTCATTGCTTATCAAAACCGCTGCCTGCTTCTCTTTTTCCGGCGGATATGAAATCCGCAGATTTCCACTTCCCTCTCCTGTAAATATGAGATCCAAAGATTTTCTCTCTCACATCCCGGCGCGCATAAATTTTGCAAACATCCAGGTCACACGGGCTGTGGCGCCCCAGAGAACAGGAAAACCTGCTGCAGCAGAGCCTTTCTCCCAAAATACAGGGACCGCTTTGGAGTAGAAGGGGATAATGCTGTTCTGTTCCCTCCATTTGTAGTCCCTTCCTCCAGGCACATAATCATAAGGAAAATTCCCGGGCATCCGGCGCTCAAGCTGTATGCGGTAGATCTCCGGATCATTATCAAGGATCCAGGAAAGAGGAAGAGTGAACACCTGCCCGACTTCATCCTCCGAAAAAGAGCCATTATAACCTGTCAAAAGCCCTATATACGCATGCAGCGCCGTTCCTCCGGGGCCGGACACTCTCTCAAGAGCACCGATGACCTCTATCTGCTCCCTCTCGATACAGAGTTCTTCCACAGCCTCCCTGACGGCCGCCTCCTCCGGATCCTCCCCGCGCTCGATTCTTCCTCCGGGAAAACAAATCTCACCGGGCTGAGTCCCCAGCTTTGACGACCGGACCTCATACAGGACATGATACTCTCCATTTCTTATCAGGACCGGGATCAGGACGGACGAACTGCCCTTCGGGTGCTCCCGGCTGTATCTTCTTTTCGACCTTTCAAACCATGTGCGAAGATCACGCATGGAAGAGTCCTTGCAGTCTGCGGCAGATAGGGCTTCGTTCTTCTCCGTATCCTTTCTCTCCCGATCCCTCTCAGGCCTGCATTCCTTTCCCGGTTCCTTCTCCATCTCCATTTTCTTCTCCGATTCCAGCCCCTGTTCCGCAAATAGTTTACTTTTCCATAAATGAGAAGGGATCCTCGTCAGCCAGAAAATGCATAAGCTGATAGGCGCACATAAGAGCCACCCTTTCTTCCTTTAAAATACGGCGGACCTCGTCTCTGTCCGCAAGCACGATCTGGATCTCCTCTCCTTCCTCGAGATATTTGCGGCTGGGTTCACCGGAGGCGTATCCGTATACCATGCAGCAGGATTCATCTGTCAGTCCTGCGGTCGTAAATCTCGGGGCTTCATACATATGCCCCGCCTTTACGGGAGTAAGCACAAGCCCTGTCTCCTCATGCATCTCGCGGACCGCCGCTTCATGAAAGTCCTCGCCCTTTTCAACAAGACCTGCGGGAAACTCATACAGATATCCTCCCAGCGGGATCCGGAACTGACGGATCAGAACGACCCGGTCTTTTTTCTCCCCATAAAGAGCATACATGATCACTCCGTCAGGATGATTCTCTCCGCTGACTGCCTTCAGGTCGGCCTCTTTTTCCGCCCGGGACGCGACAAAATAGCGGAAAGGATGCCCCACCTTGTTCAGCCCCCTGAATTCAAACATATTCAGAAACTTGTTATGTGTCTGCATGATGATTTCTTTGATATCTGCCATGATGATCTCCCTCTGTCAGCGATTTTTCCTCCTAAGCCGGCGCGGCATGGCGCAGCCTTTTTCGTATGCAGCCGCGGCTTGACGCAGCCTTTTTTCGTATACAGCCGCGGCTTGACGCAGCTTTTTTCCAATTATTGAGTATAGCAAAAAAACAGTCTTTCCTCAAATCATATTACTGTGCAGACAAATTCCTGTCCTTCTAAGTTATTTCTGAGGTTCGCCTGTTAAGATGCAGACTGTAAGTTAAAAAAAGACAAAGAATCAGGAAAGGAGAAAGAAGCACAATGGATGATGAAAAGAAACAGCCTTCAAAAATAAAAAAGCATAAGTGGACACTCATTTTTACAGCATGCCTCACTGCATTTACTGTGTTTATTTCCCTGGACACATTCGTGTTATCGAGCGCATACCAGACAGATGCCACACAGATGAATCTGGCCATGATCCAGGAGAATAAAAAAGCACAGGAGAGTGCCCGGGATCAGAGCGGGAGCGACACATCCTCCGGCACGACAGAATCCGGGCAGGCGGAGAAAAATTACACGGGAAATGCGCAGGCCCAAAGTGGGAGCGATACCCCGTCTGATACACAGAGCACTAAGGATGCACAGAGTTCAGCGCAGACAGAGAAAAATCCTTCTTCTCCTGCTCAGGAAGCAGGCGGCAGCAGTCAGGACGGCTCCTCACCATCAGGCAGGAAAAAGCACCGGAAGCCCTTCGGCAGCGGCCAGGATCATTTTCCCGGAAGCGAGGGCGCCGGTTCTTCCAACGGCATGAACTCCCGCACTTTCAACGAAGAGGAAGCAGCCCGTTCCGCCGCGGAGGTGACAACGGAAAATGCTGATTCTGAAAGCACACAGACTTATCAGGACGACAATATCCAGATCACCTACAAAGAATACACGACCAACGGAACTACTGTCCATGTTGCGGATGTACAGATCAGTTCGGTAGAATATCTTAAAACCGCTTTTGCCAATGACACATACGGTAAGAACGTGACACAGAGCACTTCCGACATCGCCTCGTCACACAACGCCATCCTCGCAGTCAACGGCGATTATTACGGTGTACAGGAGAGAGGCTACGTCATTCGAAACGGTATCGTTTACAGGGACAAGGCGGACTCCGATGATGTTTTGTGCATTTACGCGGACGGCAGCATGAAGGTTGTCGATCCCTCCACTGTGACAGCCCAGGAGCTGGTGGAGCAGGGCGTATGGCAGGCCTTTTCCTTCGGTCCCGGCCTCGTCGAAGACGGCAGCATCTCCGTTTCTCTCAATACTGAGGTCGGAAGGGCCAAAGCGAGCAATCCCCGGACCGCGGTCGGTATTATTGACGACCTGCATTATGTTTTTGTCGTATCTGACGGCCGCACCGGCGAGAGCGAAGGCCTTTCTCTTTACGAGCTCGCATCCTTCATGCAGCAGCTTGGCGTTAAGACCGCCTACAATCTGGACGGCGGCGGTTCCTCTACAATGGTCTTTCAGGGAACGATCATGAACAATCCGACCGATGGATTCGGCGACAGTGAAAGAGAGGTGAGCGACATTGTTTACATCGGATAAAAAAACTGCGAAGCAGCACCTGAAAAAAATACATCGGGAAGGCCTCCTGCATCTTATGGCAGCCCTCTTTCTGGCCCTGTTCGGAGCAGTCTATGAGCATTTCAGCCACGGCGTTTTTTCCTATTACATGATCTACGCCTTTCTGATCCCCCTGGCGCCCGGCGCCGCGCTCTATCTGTGGATGGCCGCAGCGACATGGAAAAAGCTGGAAAGAGCACAGGATCCGGCTTTTCCGAATGAGACAGCCGATGACGCATACAAGGATAAAGTGCTTCCTGCGGATGCGGAAAAACCGGGCGCAGACCTGATCTGCCTCCCCGGCAGCTTCTCCCTCAGAACCTGGAACTACGGGATCGCTGTCCTTGCAGTCGGATCTGTTTTCCAGGGAGTCCTGGAGATCTACGGTACGACCAACCGGCTTTCCATAATCTACCCTGTTGCCGGAACGGCCTTCCTGTTCACCGGTCTTATTTCCTTCCTCGCCCCCTTCCTGACGGTGCGGAGGATGCAGCGCAGGTACGCATAAAAATATGCGCGCAGTATCCTGCCTGGCAGCGATCGATCTGGAAGGATGCTGCGCAGATACGCATGAGTATAATACCGGACGCTTAATAAGGAGAGAAAAATGCTTCAGCTCATTCAAGAGACAGATTTCCGGATCCTTGACTGGATCCAGCAGAACCTGCGGTCAGACCTTCTGGACTGGCTGATGCCAAAGATCACTTTTCTCTGCGACGCAGGATGGTTCTGGATCCTGCTGACACTGGTCTTCCTTATAAGTAAGACATACAGAAGGCGGGGGATAACTCTCTTTTGCGGGCTTGCCATGTGCGGGCTCTTCGGCAATCTTCTTCTCAAAAACATCGTGGCAAGAGACCGGCCCTGCTGGATCCGCCCGCTTAATGACATGCTTGTCTCCATCCCCGGTGACTACTCCTTCCCTTCAGGGCATTCCATGGTGAGCTTTGCCTGTGCGATGATCCTTTTCCACTACGACCGGCGGATCGGGATCCCCGCCCTGTTCCTGGCAGGCGCCATAGCCCTTTCGAGACTTTATGTCTACGTCCATTTTCCAACTGATGTCCTCCTCGGGACGCTGATCGGAATCCTGATCGGCATCGCTGCAGTGCGATCAGCAAACCGCTTTTTTACTGTTGCAGACAGAAAAAAATAGCATTATAATATGCGGAAGTGTCGGCTATACGATTTTTTGCTTACTTATATTGCCGGCACGCGCGTATCTATAATAGAGGAGGTAAAAAAAGTTATGAAAAAGATTTGGAAAACCACGATCGCCGTTGCCATGACCGCGTTCATGGCGGCTTCCCTCGCTGCATGCGGCGGTTCTTCCAGCGCTCCTGCTCAGAGCTCGGAAGGCAGCGCTGCCATCAAGATCGGCGGCAGCGGCCCTCTGACCGGCCCCGCAGCTGTCTACGGAAACGCAGTCAAGAACGCTGCGGAAATGGCAGTTGAAGAAGTCAACGCAAAGGGCGGCGTGCAGTTCCAGCTGCAGTTCGAAGATGACAAGCACGACGCTGAGGAAGCAGCTACTGCATACGGCACACTCAAAGACGGCGGCATGCAGATCTCCCTGGAGACCGTAACGAGCGCCCCCGGCGCAGCAGTCGCTCCTCTGTATCAGGAGGATCAGACCTTCGCGATCACCCCTTCAGGCTCCAGCCCTTCCGTCATTTATGCAGACGGCGAGAATCAGACCGACGCATACGGCAACGTGTTCCAGATGTGCTTCTCCGATCCCAACCAGGGTTCCGGAAGCGCGTCCTATATCTCCGCACATCCTGAGCTCGGCACAAAGATCGCCGTGATCTACAAAAACGACGATCCCTATTCAAAGGGCATCTACGAGACCTTCAAGGCTCAGGCAGCGGAAGATAACCTTGAGATCGTCTATGACGGAACCTTCAAGGGCGACGAGAGCGACTTCCAGGTTCAGGTTGCTGATGCTCAGAGCGCAGGCGCCGACCTGCTCTTCCTTCCCATTTACTACACCCCCGCTTCCCAGAT
>DEPS01000003.1:10293-13018 GCA_002358875.1 Lachnospiraceae bacterium UBA3386
GAGAACTACAAGGCCCGCTACAACGAGATCCCTAACCAGTTCGCAGCAGACGCCTATGACTGCATTTTTGCAATGGCACAGGCCTGCGAGGCAGCCGGCATCACCGCTGACATGTCCAACGCTGACATCTGCGCAAAGATGGTCGAGCAGTTCACTTCCATGACCTTCAATGGCCTGACCGGCCAGGATATGACCTGGAACGGATACGGCGAAGTCACAAAGGCTCCCAAGGCCATGATCATCCAGAACGGCGAGTACGTTCCCGCAGCCGAATAATTACTGGTTTGGCAGGACAACCGATCTGATCTTTTGATCGGACAGACCAGCCCTATGAAGATCAGGCCCGAAAAGGACTGACCGACAGATGAGCATCAAGGCTCCCGGTTCCTCGGAACCGGGAGCCTTTTCTTTTTTCCTGCCCGCAGCTGTATTTTGTCTGCAGCTGTATTTTGTCTGCAGCTGTATTTTATGAAACTCTGCCAATGGCTTTACACAGTCCGGCCTCCTCTGAAAACAGGTTTTCCACATCCTATCGATGGGATATCTCCTAAAACAGCCTGATAACCGCATCATTTACTCTTTTCTCCCGATGGCAATACGTGTTATAATATTTTATCTATGGGCATAAGCCCGCCAATGTATAAGCTCTATAAGCAAAAACCAAAAGAAGGGAACTCAACAACCATGCGTTTTATTTCAAATCTTGTCAATGGTCTGGGGCTTGGCAGCGTCTACGCGATCATTGCCCTCGGATACACCATGGTCTACGGCATAGCCAAAATGCTCAACTTCGCCCACGGCGACGTGATCATGATCGGGGCCTACATTGCCTTTTTTATGCTGACCAGGTTCAGCATTCCTCTGATCCCCGGGATCCTGATCGCGATCCTGGGATGTACGGTCCTGGGCGTCATCGTTGAGCGCCTGGCCTACAAACCGCTGAGACAGGCCTCCAGCCTTGCCGTCCTGATCACCGCGATCGGCGTCAGCTATTTTCTTCAGAACGGCGCTCAGCTTCTGTGGACAGCCAATCCCAAGGTATTTCCTTCCATCATCTCCAACGGAACGCTCCAGATCGGCAGCCTTTCTATCAGCTACATGACCCTGATCACCATCGCGACCTGCCTCGTCGTCATGGTCTGCCTGACTCTCTTTATCAACAGGACAAAGACCGGCAGCGCCATGCGCGCATGCTCGGAGGACAAGGGTGCCGCCAGGCTGATGGGGATAAATGTAAACGCCATCATTTCCCTGACATTTGCGATCGGCTCGGGGCTTGCCGCCGTTGCCGCTGTACTTTTGTGCGCCAATTATCCCACAGTCACACCTACTCTCGGATCCATGCCCGGCATCAAGGCTTTCACGGCGGCTGTTTTCGGAGGCATCGGTTCTATTCCGGGCGCTCTGCTCGGAGGGCTCCTTCTGGGTATCATAGAGATCCTCTCCAAAGCCTACATTTCCACGCAGCTTTCGGACGTCATCGTTTTCGGCGTGCTGATCGTCATTCTGCTTGTGAAACCCGCCGGCCTTCTCGGAAAAAATGTCCGCGAAAAAGTCTGATTTCCCGAATAAGACTGATTTTGCTGCGCTATTGGTGCTCACCCCGGCCGATCCGGGAAAGGAGCGCATCTGAGGGAGTATTTTATTATGAAAGAAAAAAAGAGCTTTGCAGGCCTTCTGTTAGATGACCGGCACCGCAGCCGGACCATATCCTATACAATGGTCGCGGCCGCTTATATCATACTGGAAGTAATGCTTAAAACAGGGAATCTTTCTAGTCTGCTCACCGGACTTTTAGTTCCCGCAACCTGTTATCTTGTCGCCGCGATCGGCCTCAACCTCAATGTCGGCGTCTCCGGAGAGCTTAATCTGGGTCAGGCGGGCTTCATGGCCGTGGGCGCCTTTTCCGGTGTCTGCGTGTCCGGATATCTCGCCGACAGCCTTCCTGCGGTTCCCAGGCTCATTCTGGCGATCCTTGTCGGCATGCTTCTCACAGCTCTGGTCGGATTCCTCATCGCTATCCCCGTGCTGAAGCTGCAGGGCGACTATCTTGCTATCGTCACTCTCGCCTTCGGCCAGATCGTCATGAACCTGATCATGAACCTTTACGTCGCCTATGACAGCACCGGGATCAAGGTCAGCTTCGTCGAGAGCAATTTCGAGCTCGGAGAAGGCGGCAAGTACCTGATCAACGGTCCCATGGGAGCCACCGGGACACAGCGCATCGCCAATTTCACCGCCGGCATAATCCTGGTCCTGTTCTCCCTGATCATCGTCTACAACCTGATCTACTCAAGGACCGGCCGCGCGATCATGGCCGCCCGCGACAACAGGATCGCCGCGGAATCCATCGGCATCGACATTGCCAAAACAAAAATGATGGCCTTCGTCATCTCCGCCTCGCTGGCCGGAGCTGCAGGCGCCCTCTACGGCCTCAACTATTCCACCATGGTCGCCAGCAAGTTTGACTACAATACCTCCATCCTGATCCTGGTTTACGTGGTTCTCGGCGGGCTGGGCAATTTCAACGGCACTCTGATCTCCACGGTCGTCCTCTTCCTTCTGCCCCAGCTCCTGCGCGGGCTTCAGGATTACCGCATGCTGATCTACGCCGTCATCCTCATCCTGATCATGCTTGTCACAAACAATGACTTCCTGAAGGCAAAATTTGAGGTGCTGCGCAGGAAAAAGGCTTAAGGCACTAGTTTAAAAAATCGCGCTGATG
>DEPS01000003.1:13156-22560 GCA_002358875.1 Lachnospiraceae bacterium UBA3386
GCGCTTGCGCGCTGCGGCATGGAGTATAAGTTGAGATGCGAAACAACAAACACAGAGGTAGATATGAATAAACAGGGAACCCCTATTCTGGAAGTAAAAGATCTGGGAATCGATTTCGGAGGTCTGACCGCTGTCAACGACCTGAACCTCGCCGTTTATAACGGAGAGATCGCCGGACTGATCGGCCCAAACGGCGCAGGCAAGACAACTGTCTTCAACCTTCTCACCAAGGTCTACAAACCGACAAGAGGGACGATCTTCTTCGACGGAAAAGATACTGCCGGAAAGACCGTCGTGGATATCAACAAGGCAGGTATCGCCAGAACGTTCCAGAACATACGTCTTTTCAATAATCTTTCTGTTCTGGACAATGTCAAGACCGGATACCACAACAATATCAGATATTCACCGATCGAAGCCGTTTTCCGCCTCCCCGGATACTACGCCCGTGAGAGGGAGATCGAAGGCAAATCCAGAGAGCTCCTGGAGATCATGGAACTGGGCCAGTACGCAGATGTCACTGCCGGCAACCTTCCTTACGGCGCTCAGAGACGGCTTGAAATCGCCAGGGCCATGGCCACGGATCCAAAGCTCCTCCTTCTGGATGAGCCGGCTGCCGGCATGAATCCTCAGGAAACGGAAGATCTGATGAAGATGATCCGCTTTGTCCGCGACCACTTCGGCATCGCAGTCCTTCTGATCGAGCACGACATGCAGCTGGTCATGGGAATCTGCGAGCGTATCACCGTGCTCAATTACGGCATGATGCTGGCGGAAGGCACACCTGCGGAGATTCAGGCAAACCCCGAAGTCATCAAGGCCTATCTGGGCGACTGATCATCGTCCCCGGGGCAGGCATCTCCCAGGACGGCTGATGCCGCAGGAAGAATGGAGTTTATTATGCTGAAAGTAGAAAATCTGAAAGTCCGATACGGCATGATCGAAGCCATCAAGGGTATCTCCTTTGAGGTACGGGACGGTGAGATCGTAACCCTGATCGGCGCCAACGGAGCCGGCAAGACAACGACCATGCACGCGATCTCCGGTCTTGTCAAAGCGGCAGAAGGAAGTATTATGCTTGACGGGCAGGAGCTGACAAAGACCGCCCCCCACAAGATCGTCGGCCTGGGGCTGGCCCAGGTCCCTGAGGGAAGGCGCGTTTTCGCCCAGCAGACTGTTGAGGAAAATCTGCTCCTGGGCGCTTATCTGCGCAAGGACCAGGGAGCGATCGCCAAAGATATGGAAGACGTATACCAGACCTTCCCCCGCCTGGGCGAGCGCCGCACGCAGACTGCGGGAACACTCTCCGGCGGCGAGCAGCAGATGCTGGCGATGGGAAGGGCGCTGATGGCAAAGCCCTCGATCCTGCTTCTGGACGAGCCGTCCATGGGACTTTCCCCTCTGCTCGTCTCAGAAATATTCCAGATCATCGAAGAGATCAACAAAAAAGGAACCACCGTTCTTCTCGTTGAGCAGAACGCCAAGCGCGCTCTCGCCATCGCAGACCGCGCTTATGTCCTTGAAACAGGGCGCATCACGCTTGAAGGCACCGGAAAAGGCCTTGCCAGCGACGAACGCGTCCGCAAGGCCTACCTGGGCGGCTGAGAAAAACGCCTGCAAAAGCAGCTGTCAGATTTTTATTTTTGCTGACCCGCATTCCAGTGCAGCAACAGGAATTTAAACCGGAAAGGAGATAAGATGTACGTTAAAGATCATATGACAAAAGAACCGGTCACCATCACCAGGGATGTCAAGATCTCAAAGGCGGTGAGCATCATGTCAAAGGGCGGCTTCCACCGTCTGCCCGTCGTCGATGAAGAGGGAAAACTCATCGGGCTCATAACCGGCGGCCTTGTGACGAAAAAAAGCGGAGCAAACGCGACCTCTCTTTCCATCTATGAGCTCAATTATCTCCTGAGCAAGACAAGGGTCGATGACATCATGCTCACGGATGTAAAGACCATCCATGACAACGCCTTTATCGAGGAAGCGGCCCAGAAGATGCTGGACGAAGGAATTTCCGTTCTTCCGGTCGTGGATGACGACAGGCACGTCCTGGGAATCATCACCGAGAAGGATATCTTCCAGGCCTTTACCGATCTGCTCGGCTACAGGCACCAGGGCACACGCTTCGTCTTCCAGGCCGAGGATACGCCCGGCTTCTTTGTCGGGATCGCCAGGCTCCTGGCGGAAAACGAAGCCAATATGGAGGCCCTGGCCGTCTACCACACCAAGGGACGCGGGACCGAAGTCGTCGTCAAGGCGACCGGCGAGATCTCCGTCGAGAACATGGTCCGCATCCTTATTGATGCCGGCTACAAGCTCAGCAACGTCACCCAGACGACCAAATTCGGCACAACGAAAACCTATGATCTTTAACACGCCGGACCGGGCAGCCGTCTGATTTTTGTTTGTCCGCTATGATCTTGTCATCCGTCTGTTTTGATCCGTCCTTTGTCTGTTTTAAACTGTGATATTTCAAAAAGGAGAGGCCCCTGTAAAATACCGGGTCCTCTCCTTTTTCTAATCTGTTATACCGATTTTTTCCGCCGGAATTTCTGATATACTGACACTTCCGTGTCTGATCGGCTGTTTCCTTAGCCGAAATATTTTTCACGGATGGGAGAAGCGTTCATGGCGGCGCAGGCGGCAAGGGAGAGATAAGACTCGTCCGGGCTCTCACTGCGGCCGGTGATCGCGATGGGAATGTTTGCTCCGATAAGGATCCCGCAGTTATGGGCGCCGCAGCAGGACTGCAGGACCTTGACGATCAGATTTCCGGTCATCAGGTTCTGGACGACGACGCCGTCAAATTCCCCGCAGGCGGGATTTTTATAGCCCTTGAGGCGGGCGGCCTCCTTGTCGAGGATCAGATCCCATGTGATCGGTCCGACCAGATTGCAGGGGGCGATGGGGGTGTCATTGTGATCGATGACAATGGTCTGCGCCTCAACAGTGTCCTTCATGTGAAAAGCGGGCTTCTCGATCAGCGAGAGAAGGCCGATATTGGGATTTTTGACCCCGAACACATGCAGGGCGTCCGTCATATTGCGGACGACCTGTTTGCGCATCTCGATCGAAGGATGGACCAGAAGCGTTACGTCCGACAGTGCCAGGAGCTTGTGGTAGCTGGGGATCTTGAGCATGACGACATGGGTCAGGATGCGGCCCGGGCGGATCAGGTGGTTGGCCTTGTTCAGGACCGGGAGAAGGAAATCTCTTGTCTGCGTGTTTCCTCTCATGAGCATGTCCGCACTGCCCGCTTTGACCATTTCTATCGCATACTGTACGGCATTTGTATCATTGCTGACCGGCTGTATGTCGTATTTACGGTCAGCCATGCCGATCTTTTCCAGTGTCTGGCGGATCTTTTTAAAGCTTCCGATCAGGATCGGCTCAACGAAGCCGTCCTCCTGAGCCATAAAAACGCCCCTCAGAATATTTTCCGCATCTGCGCCGGCGATCGCCACGCGAATGGGATTGCCCGCTGTCCGTTCCTTCGCTTTGTCAACGAGGATCTGAAATTCAGGTGTCGATTCCAGGATCGCATCTAAAGAAGTTCTCATAATCTTCTATCTCCAATCTTATACATGTGAGATTATAGCCATCAATTCTGTATAAACGCCGCGCCGGGGCAGACATTTATATGTTAATATTTGAACCCGATCAGAACATTCCTCCGTATTTCAGGAACAAAGGAGCAAAGACCAGGGCGACGACAGTCATCAGCTTGATGAGAATATTGATGGAAGGGCCGGAGGTATCCTTGAAGGGATCACCGACCGTATCGCCGACAACAGTGGCATGGTGCGTGTCGCTTCCCTTGCCGCCGTGATGGCCCTCTTCGACATATTTTTTCGCATTATCCCAGGCACCGCCCGAGTTGGACATGAAGATGGCAAGCATCACTCCGGTGACCAGAGCGCCCGCCAGAAGGCCGCCCAGGGCTGTGGGACCAAGGACGATCCCGACAAAAAGCGGGCTGATGACCGCCATAACGCCGGGAATAAGCATCTCCTTTAAGGCAGCGGATGTGGAGATGGCGACGCACTTCGTGTAATCGGGTTTGCCGGTCCCCTCGAGAATGCCGGGGATCGTGCGGAACTGGCGGCGCACTTCCTCGATCATCTTGTAGGCCGCCTTGGACACGGAGTCCATAGTCATCGCCGAGAAAAGGAAGGGCAGCATGCCGCCCAGGAACAGACCGACAATGACCTTGTAATCAAGCAGATTGATCCCTGTCTCAAACAGGTTGACGGCCTGAGCATAGGAAACAAACAGGGCGAGGGCAGTAAGGGCGGCAGAACCGATGGCAAAACCCTTGCCCATGGCCGCGGTCGTATTGCCGACGGCATCCAGACGATCCGTGATCTTTCGGACACGGGCAGGGAGACGGGACATCTCGGCAATACCGCCGGCATTGTCGGCAATGGGGCCGTAGGCATCGACTGCCACCGTGATACCAGTCGTGGAAAGCATTCCGACGGCAGCCAGGGCGATGCCGTACAGGCCGCAGGACAGATAGGAACCGATAATACCGATGCAGATCAGGACGATCGGGACTGCCGTTGACTGCATACCGACTGCAATTCCGCTGATGACGGTGGTCGCAGGCCCCGTCTCGGACTGCTTTGCGATCTTTTTGACATAATGGTAATCGCCGGAGGTATAGACCTCTGTCACGACACCGATGATCAGACCGACGATCAGGCCGAAAATGATGGAAAAGGCTTCGCGCAGGGAGTGGAAGAAAAGCCAGCTCATGACCAGAGACCCGGCAATGACTATGACCGCCGCCGTATAGCTGCCGGCCTTCAGTGCCTTGTGAGGATTGGAATTTTCATCGCCCCTGACAAAGAAACAGCCCAGGATGGAGGCGGCAATGCCCAAAGAAGCGATCATAAGCGGGAAAGCAGCCCCGCTCACGGCGTGATAGACCGCGCCGAGAGTGATTGCGGAAACGATGGAGCCGACATAGGATTCGAACAGGTCCGCCCCCATGCCCGCGACGTCGCCGACGTTATCGCCGACGTTGTCCGCGATGACGGCAGGGTTTCTGGGGTCGTCCTCAGGGATACCAGCTTCGACCTTACCGACCAGATCCGCGCCGACATCAGCGGCCTTGGTATAGATACCGCCGCCGACACGCGCAAACAGGGCGATCGAAGAAGCTCCAAGAGAAAAGCCGGAAAGAACATCCGGGTTCCCCGTGACACAGTAGATCAGCCCTGCGCCGACCAGGCCAAAGCCCACGACACTCATGCCCATCACAGCACCGCCGGAAAAAGCAACTGACAGGGCAGCGTTCATCCCGTGGTCCTTGGCCGCGGCAGCTGTGCGGACATTTGCCTTCGTCGCCACGTTCATGCCGATGAAGCCGGCCGCAGTGGAGAAAACGGCTCCTACAAGGAAGCTGTAAGCCGTCAGCCAGCTGATCCCGACCCCGATCAGGACAAATAATATGGCGACAAAGACCACCAGGATCCTGTACTCGGCCATGAGAAAGGCACGCGCGCCCTCATGAATGAAATCCGCGATCTCCTTCATCCGCTCCGTACCTGAATCCTGACGCGATACCTTCCGTATCAGAAACCAGGAAAACAATAGTGCAAGCAGCCCGAAAAAGGGCGCGAGAATGATAATCTGGGTCCCCAAAGCGTTGCCTCCTTTAAAAAAACATGTGCTGTTTACACAAATACCCTTCAGGGAATATTGTATAAAACAGCAGATAACGAAGCATTATTTACCCTGATAATATTTTATCATGTATGGTAAGAACGATATGTACTTTTTTGAGTTCAGAGCATTCTTCACACCGTCAGCAGGCGGTCAGTTCCTTTTGTCATCCCCTGATATAAAAAACCGCGGTCCTTAAAGGACTGCGGCTTTTTTTCTCATCGGGGCGCGCGAAGAATGACCGTTCCGCGCGCGTCATCCTCCGGCAGAGACAGTGTGCTCCTGTCAAGGCGGATGACATCGCTGCAGAGGGCGGCATAGGTCTCTACCGGCGCGATCATGTCATATCCGAATCCCTGGCCGCGGTAATGCATGGTCACGACCATTTTCGGCGCAAGCTCAATGACCAGTCTGCGTACGTCCGAAGGCTCCAGCGTGAAGAAACCGCCGACCGGCATCAGCATTACGTCGATGCCCTTTAAAAGCTCCTTCTGCTCCTTTGTCGGCATACAGCCGATATCACCCATATGGGCGATCCGGTATTCTCCGTCATCAAAAATGCGGATCACATTCTCTCCCCGCTTTGAGCCCTTTGCGTCATCATGGAAGGAGCGGATTTCCGTGATCCGGAAGGGATTCTTTTTTCCTTCCGGGTTTTTGCGGATCTTCACGCACTTCACTGCGTTATGGTCATTGTGGCCGTGGCTGCAAAGCACCTGGTCCGCCTCAAGGCGCAGAGGCCCGAATCCCGGGACATATCCGTCCTCGTACGGATCCAGGACAATGGCGTAACCATCCTCCTCCAGTGTAAAGCAGCTGTGTCCGTGCCAGGTCAGTTTCACTTTTCCCATGGTTCCCTCCTTATTATCACTTTGTAAAAACGCTCTCCGCGAAATGTACGGTCGCCATTGCGTCCGGGGCGTAGCAGTCCGCGCCGATGGCGTCAGCATATTCCTTTGTCATCACTGCGCCGCCGACGACGACCCTGGTGTCGGGCTTTTTGTCACGCAGCTGACGTATGGTCTCCTCCATGCTGACGACAGTGGTCGTCATGAGAGCGCTCAGGCCCACGAGGCGGATGTCCTCCCTCAGCGCAGCCGCGACGACTGCCTCCGGGGCGACGTCCTTTCCAAGGTCAAGTATATCATAGCCGTAGTTTTCAAGCATGACCTTGACTATGTTCTTGCCGATATCATGAATGTCTCCCTTGACCGTTGCAAGAATAATGCGGCCTTTTGTTTCCTGCTTTTCGCCCTGCATTGCCTCCTTTACAGCTTCAAAGGCCGCTTTTGCCGCCTCTGCGCTCATAAGGAGCTGGGGAAGAAAGACCGTCCCCTTCTCAAAGCCCTTTCCGACCACGTCCAGGGCCGGGATCAGCTCCCCGTTGATCAGGTCCAGAGCGGGAAGGCCGTCGGCAAGAAGCTCCCGCGCGGCTTTGGCGGCATTTTTTGCCATCCCGTGCAGGATGCCGTCGCGAAGGGCAGCGGCTTTTTCGCTGCGGGGCGTCTGCTCCTGTACTCCTGCCGCTGATCCTGACTCAGAAGCCGCTAAAGAGGAGGACATTGCCGAAGCCGGCGCAGAGCCTGCCACAGACGGGGCAGATATATCCTGCCCGCCGGCTCCTTCAGATGGCCTGGCCGCTGTTAAAACAGCCGTGCGCCGGGCGTTTGCGTAGGCGCCTATATATCCCATGCACTGAGGATCCATATCTGAGAGGGCAAGGAAGGCCCGGTAGGCGGCCATCATGTCCTCATTTCCCGGATTCATAATCGCGCAGGAGAGCCCCATCTGCAGGGCCATTGTCAGGAAATGTGAATTGATGATCTGGCGCTGGGGCAGGCCGAAGGAAATGTTGGAAACGCCCAGGATCGTGTGGCCGCCAAGCTCGTCGCGGACCCGGCGCAGGGTTTCCAGCGTGACCAGCGCTCCCCTGGTATCCGACGAGATGGTCATGGCCAGGCCGTCGATGACTATATCCTCCCTGGGGATGCCGTACCGGTCCGCCGCTTCATAAATCTTTTTCGCCACCGCGACGCGTCCTTCCGCCGTATCAGGGATCCCGTCCTCGTCGAGGACAAGCCCTACGACCACGCCGCCGTATTTTTTCACCAGAGGGAATACAGCCTCGATGCTCTCCTTCTTTCCGTTGACAGAGTTGACCATGGGCTTACCGTTGTAAAGACGCATGCCGCGCTCAAGAGCCTCCGGATCCGAAGTATCGATCTGCAGGGGCAGGCCCAGGATCTCCTGAAGGCGGGTCACAACAGTACCCATCATCTTCGGCTCGTCTATCTCCGGAAGGCCCACATTTACATCAAGAATATGCGCCCCGCTCTCCTCCTGGCGTAAGCCTTCCTCCAGGATATATTCAATATTGTTGTCCCTAAGGGCCTGCTTGAACCTTTTTTTGCCCGTCGGATTGATCCGCTCGCCGATGATGACCGGCTTTTTACCGATCTCCACAGCCTGCGAGTAAGAAGAGACCACCGTGCAGTGCTTTTTTCTGATCGGAGAAAAGGGAACGCCAGGCTCATCCCCGCCAACAGCCTGGACGGTCCTCTTTATCTGCTCCGGCTCATCCCCGCGCACAGCCTGGACGGTCTTCCTTATGTGCTCCGGCGTAGTCCCGCAGCAGCCGCCGACGGCCTGCACGCCCATGGCGGCGATCTGCTTCATCCAGCCGGCAAAGGCCTCCGGATCCACATCGTAGACGGTCCTGCCGTTTTCCGTGCGGGGAAGGCCCGCGTTGGGATTGACCAGGACCGGCACGGAAGCCGCCTCCGTCAGCTGACGCACGATGGGGATCATCTGCTCCGGCCCCAGGCCGCAGTTTACTCCCAGCCCGTCCACGCGCAGCCCCTCCAGCATGGCGACAGTGGATTCCACCGTACCGCCGGTCAGGAGCCGTCCCTTTTTGTCGTACACGTTGGTGACCAGCACGGGAAGGCTGCAGTTTTCCTTAGCCGCAAGCACAGCCGCCTTGGTCTCATAGCTGTCGCTCATGGTCTCGATCAGCACCAGATCCGCCCCGGCCGCCGCGCCGATCCGGACGACCTCCCCGAAGATATCCACCGCCTCCTCAAAGGACAGGTCTCCCAGGGGCTCCAGCAGCCTCCCTGTGGGTCCTATGTCCAGGGCTATATAGGCGTCCTCCCTGCCCGCGCGCCTTCGCGACTCCTTAGCCAGAGCCACCGCCGCCTCCACGATCCTTTTCAGATCCGGATGGACCGCCTCCGGATCCCCGCCGTCCGGCCCGGTGATCTCCGATCCCGGAAATTTCAGGGCGTTTGCCCCGAAGGTGTTGGTGTTAAAAATATCACACCCGGCTTCCAGATAGCCGCAGTGAAGGTCAATGATATCCTGCGGTCTGAGGATATTCCAGGTCTCCGGAAGCTCGCCTCCCTTAAGGCCTTTTTCCTGGAGGATGGTCCCTGTCCCGCCGTCAAAAAAAAGCCACTCTTTTCCCAGACGCTCAAGAAGCGGCTTTCTGCCATTTCCATTTCCCATATTTCTTTTTTACCTTCCGCCTGTTTACTAAAACATTCTAACTGTACGATTTGAGCGCTTTTGCGCGCCTGCATGAATGCAGGATGCAGCCGTACAGGTCGAAAACATTACAGCTGCAGGCTCACTTCTTCCTGCTTCCTGATCCGCGAAAACGCGCATTCCTCCGACTTCGTACACACCTCACAGCCGTGCAGGACACAGCCTGCCTTTTCCCTGGAGAG
>DEPS01000003.1:22655-40012 GCA_002358875.1 Lachnospiraceae bacterium UBA3386
AGAGTCACGCCGATCTCCTTCTGAAGACGCAGGATCCGTTCAAAGTCCTCCTGGCATTCAAGGGGAAAATCCCCGTATCCCGGTGAAAAGCGCGGCCTGCAGTACAGTCCCTGTCCCGCTGCCTCTTCGATGATCTGCCTGTTGACCACATCGCACCAGGCCTCGATCATTGCTGCCGCAGCGGCCTGCAGGATCACGGCACGGCTCATGTGCGTCACGCTGGCCCTCGCGATCAGGCGGTCAGGTCCCAGGCCCAGTGTCGCCGCCATCAGACAGGCCTCGCTGCATCCGCGCAGGTTCTGTAAAAGGCTCCTGCTCCGGATCTCCATGTCCGCGATCCGTAAGAGCGGGATCTGCTCCCTGTCATTTTCCCCGGTCCGTGAATCAATCTCATAGACACATTCAATGGGAAAGCGGCGGCAGATCCATCTGGGCGTCACTACTTCCTGCAGCTGCTCCAGGCAGCTGTCCGCCAGCTCGACGACCTCCGGATCCGGCAGGTTCCTCCGATATCCCAGATAGCGGTAAATTTCTTTTTTATCAACCTTAATCTTCTTTACAGCCATTGGTCCACACCTCAACTTCAAGTGCGCGGAGTAAGCGGCATGATGCAGGCATTTATGCCGCTTACTTCCATAATTGCATTCATCTGCTGTAATATCTGTCAGGATCTGCTAAAAACAGCTGACAGGCTGTTCTGGATGCCTGCTGCGATCTCCGGCTTATTCATCGTATAGACATGGATATGACCCACCCCGTTGGCGATGAGGTCAATGATCTGCTCGGCTGCATACACAATGCCTGCCTGCTTCATGCTCTGAGGATCATCTCCGAAACGGTCGACCATGGTCCTGAAGCGCTGGGGGATCGTCGCGCCGGAGAGGGCGACGCTTCGCTTGACCTGCATGGGATTTGTGATCGGCATGATGCCCGCGACAACGGGGACCTCGATGCCCGCCTCGCGGATCCTGTACAGAAAGCTGTACATAGTGGAATTGTCAAAGAACATCTGGGTGGTGAGGAAATCACAGCCGGCTTCCACCTTCTCCTTCAGATGGCGGATATCCTCCGACTGCCTCTCGCACTCGACATGCCCCTCCGGATAGCAGGCGCCGCCGATGCAGAAGCTGTCATCGATGGATTTTATGTCATAGATCAGCTCCGATGCATGGCTGTAATCAAACACTGTGCGCCCCTCCGCCGGAATGTCCCCCCTAAGGGCCATGATATTCTCGATCCCGTGATCCTTATAGGTCTGGATCATTCCCCTCACGGTTCCCCTGGTGGACGAGACACAGGTCAGATGCGCCAGCACATTGGTATCATACTTCTCCTGGATCTGCGCCGCGATCCTTGTGGTATGCATGCTGGTCCCTCCGCCTGCCCCATAGGTCACACTCATAAAATCAGGCCGCAGAGCCGCGATCCGCTCCGTCGCCTGTTCAACAGTAAGAAAGCCTGCCTCTGTCTTCGGCGGGAACACCTCAAAAGACAATGTCACATCCTTTTCATTGAGGAGATCGATGATTTTCATAAAAAATTCCTTTCCGGCAGCAGCGGCAGATGCCATGCATACCTGATACTAATACTGTTTTCCATACAGCCTGAGCCCTGCGGCGGACTGCCGGAAAAAATCCAACTGCAGGGTTGAAAGCCACGACCTTACAACTCACCACCCCGCATCTGCAGGCCCCTTGCGCAGTTTTTCTTACACAGGCGGCGTCAGACAGCCCCCCGCAGCGCCTCTATCTCTTCATCTGCCAGTTCCCTGAATTCTCCGGGAGCAAGGCTTTTATCCAGACGCAAAGGTCCCATGGAGATGCGGCGCAGGTAAAGGACTTTCCTGCCCACTGCCCCGAACATCCGCTTGACCTGGTGGTATTTTCCCTCCTGAATGGTGACAAGCACTCTTTCTGAATCCCCGATGACCCTATCCCGAAAATCATCCCGCTCACAGGCAGCATCTGTTTCCGCCCCGCTCATCGCAGGATCCCTGATGACTGCACCCGGAAGAAAAGCACATCCGGAAACAGCATCCTTTTCCGCCCCGCCCGGCACAGGCTCATCCCGGCCATCCGCATCCGGATGGTCCTCCGTAATCACCTCCAGAACAGACGGCATGGCGGTCAGCTCCTCATCGACGTAAAGCCCCTCCCTGAAGAGACGGATCTCCTCCTGCGAAACATGCCCCGTCACGACCGCATAATAGGTCTTGTCCACATGCCGCCCGGGAGAGAGCAGGCGGTGCGCCAGCTCCCCATCGTCCGTCACTAGAAGAAGGCCCTCTGTGTCTTTGTCCAGCCTTCCCACAGGGAACAGATCCCGACGCAGGACACCTTTGTCCCTAAGAAGATCCAGAACGGTCCTCTCTCTCCGGTCCTCTGTCGCTGTGATCACGCCGGCAGGCTTGTTGAGCATATAATAAACATGTTCCGCCTGACCGACCTTCTTCCCGTTAAAAACCACCCGGTCTTCAGGAAAAATCTGCCTTCCCGGATCCTTTTCGACCCTTTCATTCACTGAAGCCTTCCCGTCCCGGATCTGCTTTTTGAGTTCGCTCCGCGTCCCCAGGCCCTCCTGAGCCAGAAGCCTGTCAAGCCTGACCGGTTTTTTTCTTTCCTGTCCCGCCACTGCCCGCTCCTTAAATGTTAATACATTACTGTTCCCGGGAACCGGATTCGAGATGAATCTGCGCCCGTCCAGCCGCAAAGCCGCGGTCCGGGCTTATATCTTGAAGCGGTAGCCCACGCCCCAGATCGTCTCGATATACTGGGGATGTGATGTGTCAAACTCGATCTTTTCACGGATTTTTTTGATGTGGACCGTCACGGTGGCGATATCCCCGACGCTGTCCATGTTCCAGATCTTGCGGAAGAGCTCGTCCTTGGAGAAAACATGGTTGGGGTTCTCCGCCAGGAAGGTCAGAAGATCGAATTCCTTGGTCGTAAAATTCTTTTCAGTGCCGTCCACAAACACGCGCCGGGCCGTCTTGTCGATCTTCAGACCGCGGATCTCCACGATATCATTTGTCTTCTGGACCGCTCCGACCAGACGCTGATAACGCGCCAGGTGGGCCTTGACCCGCGCCACGAGTTCACTCGGGCTGAAGGGCTTTGTCATATAGTCATCAGCCCCGAGGCCGAGACCGCGGATCTTGTCAATATCGTCCTTTTTCGCAGAGACCATCAGGATGGGAATGTCCTTTTTCTCGCGGATCTTGCGGCAGACATCAAAGCCGTCGATCCCGGGCAGCATCAGATCCAGAATGATCAGATCAAACTCCCTGTTCAGGGCCGCCATCAGGCCCCGGTCGCCCCTTGTCTCTATCTCCACCTCAAAGCCGGAAAGCTCCAGATAATCCTTTTCCAGATCCGCAATGGCTTCTTCATCTTCAATGATCAGAATCTTACTCATATCATTCTCCTCTCAGGTTTCTGTCTCAGATATGCGCCGTTTTCTCATAAACCTGCTCCGGTTCCACGGAATCGGCATCATGATCCGTTTCCAGGTATTTGCGGATCACGAAATGCATGCAGGTGCCCTCACCCTCCCGGCTTGTTGCCCAGATGAAGCCGCCGTGATCCTCAATGATCTTCCGCACAATGGAAAGCCCGATCCCGCTCCCGCCCTGGGCAGAGTTGCGGGAGGAATCAGTGCGGAAGAAGCGGTCAAATATATTGGGGATATCCTTCGCCGCGATCCCCTTTCCGTTGTCCTCGATCTCAATGCGCACACTGTCATGCTCGTCAAGGATCCGGACGTCGATCCGCCCCTTCTCCTTGTCCATGTATTTCACGCTGTTGCCCACAATGTTATTGACCACGCGCTTCATCTGTTCCGGATCGGCGATAATGACCGTCTGCGGCGACACCAGGTTGGTATAGTTGAGTTCGATCCCCCTGGACTCCATGTCCATGCCGATCTCCTCGATACAGTCCCCGAAATAATCCCCGACGTTGAGACGGTGGAAATTGTAGGGAATGCGGTCGCTCTCGAAGCGGGAATACAGCGTCAGCTCGTCGATCAGGCGGTCCATATCGTTCGCCTTGTTGTAGATCGTCCGGATATATTTTGCCTGCTTCTCCGGCGTGTTCGCCACCCCGTCGATCAGTCCCTCCACATATCCCTTGATGGAAGTGATGGGCGTCTTAAGATCATGGGAAATATTGCTGATCAGCTCCCGGTTCTGCTTCTCCCTCTCGAGCTTCTCATCCGCTGACTCCTTCAGCCTAAGGCGCATATCCTCATAGTTTCGGTAAAGCTCACCGATCTCACCCTCTTCCCCCGTAGACAGCGTATATGTGAAATTCCCGTCCCGGATATTGTTCATGGCGATATTGATCGCGCTGATCGGCGTAAAAATGCTTCCCTCCAGCCACCTTGTCAGCAGAAACGCTGTAAATACAAGGATCGTCAGCATTGATACCAGAAGCCCGCTGAGAAATCTCCCGGAGATCAGACCGATGATCCTGGTGACCAGAAACAGGCTCCCCTCTTCGCCGTCGGGAAAATAAAAATCCACCTGCCGCACTGTAAGGCTCCGCTTTCCCGACCTGATAAAGGTGATATCCCGGTCGCCCGCTGCAGGAAAAGCTCCTTCACCGATCTGGTTCTCAGGCTTCTCTCCCCCTGATCCCGTCAGGACTTTTTCCTTCTGGCTTTCCGCCTCCTCCGGCCCCTGAAAAGCAGGAAATTCGTCAAAATCCGCTTCCGCCATCTGAGTATTGCTGGAAAAATACAGATCCCCTCCCCTGCGCACAGCCAGATAGACATTCTTTGCCTTGATTTCAGACGCAAGAACGTCCAGAAACGCTACATCCTGCAGCTTTCCCGTGTTTTCCCGCGCCTCCCTGTACAGCCTTTCCGTCTCGGTATCAAAATCATCATAGCTTCCGACGATCGATGTATATCCCTGCAGCTCCCCGCCCTCGCGGATCAGATAACTGCCAAGGGCGATAAATGAAAGCGCGAACAGAAGCAACGGCACGACAATGACCGTGGAGAACGCGACCAGAATCCTTCTGCGAAAAGTCATGGCTGCCCTCTTTCAAAAAAGACGATAACAACGACAAAATACAGCTTATTTTGCCGTTTTCTAATAATTGTTCTGACTGTACGCCTGGAACACTTTTGCACTTGTAAGCGCACAGGTCAAATTTGTTAAAAAACTACCCGATCCTCTTCGCGTCTTCCCTGCTGCTCTCGCTGATGATAAAATGCGGCCTCCCTTTGACTTCAAGATAGACCGTGGCGAGATATTTCCCGATAATACCCAGGCACAGCAGCTGAATCCCGCCGATGAAGGTTATTATACAGGCCGTCGAAGCCCAGCCCGCGACCGGGTCACCGAAAAACAGCTTTCTTACGACTATGAACAGGATGGCCAGAAAAGAAACCAATGTCATCAGCATCCCGAACCAGGATGCAATATCCAAAGGAATATGGGAAAAATTGACGATCCCGTCCAAAGCATAACCAAGCAGCTTCCAGAAGCTCCACTTACTCTCACCCGCTGCCCGCTCCACGTTCTCATAGGGCATCCAGAATGTCCTGAAGCCGATCCATCCGAAAATTCCCTTGGAAAAGCGGTTAGACTCCCCCATGGCAAGGATCGCGTCCACCATTTCCCGCTTCATCAAACGGAAATCTCTGGCGCCGTCCACGATATCCGCCTCGGAAATGCGGTTGATCAGGCTGTAAAACCTGCGGGCGAACCAGCTCCGGATCGGAGGCTCCCCCGTACGGCTGACACGTCTGGCTGCAACGCTGTCGTATTCCCCCGACTTCAGGATATCAAACATCTTCGGCAGAAGCTCCGGAGGGTCCTGCAGGTCCGCGTCCATCACAGCCGCATAATTCCCCCCGGCCTGGCAAAAGCCCGCGTACATCGCCGCTTCTTTCCCGAAATTTCTGGAAAAACTAAAATAAGAGACCCGCCGGTCCTCTCCGGCAAGCTCGCGCATCACATCCAGAGTCCCGTCCTTTGAACCGTCATTGATGAGAAGAATCTCAAAAGCACAGTCCTGCATCTGATCCATGACCGGCATCATGGCCCTGTGAAAGAGACGCAGAGACTCCTCTTCATTATAGCACGGGACAATGATACTAATCAGATCACCCATTTTTCTCTTCCTGTCTGTACTCTCCTTCCGGAATCACCGCAGCCCTGCGCTCCCGGCGTCCAAGGATCAGGGAAACCAAAGTATAAATAAACCCGAACAAAAGGACGAGGATCATAGTTACAGCAGATACGACCGCCCCCAGCCTGAGCCCCGGCGTCTGGTAACGCAGTTCGATCACATGGCTTCCGGTGTCCAGAAGAAGGGCGCTGAACATCGTGTCCGCCCGTAAAAGCTCCTCACGCCTTCCGTCCACATAAGCCTTCCACCCCGGTGCCCGGGGAATCTGAAGACAAAGGATCCCCGGCTCATTCATGTCAATGCGGCCTGTGATCCATTCCGTGGCAAGGCTCTCTCCCATCTCATGGATATCCAGATCCCTGAGCACATTCTTTCGCAGGGCCTGCGCCTGCGCCGCAAAATCCGACATCGGCTGACAGACAACTTCGATCGAATCGAAGGAAAAAGTCCCCTCCGCAGGTAAGACAATCTCGATCCTGTCAAGAGGGTCCCTGCGATAACACATGTTGACCAGAAAATCCTTCCTTCCTGTAGTCCAGGGATCCATCTGTGTCGTATAACGGAGCTGCTTCGAGGAAACCATCTTATCTCCCGAAAAGCCCCTGGTCGTCAAAAGAAGCCTTGTAGATCCCGTTCTCCCCGCCGGCGGCTCGTAGTTAAGACCGCGTACATAAAGATATGTCTCGCAGTCCGTCAGGCCGCTGAAACAGACTTTCAGAACGGCCCCCCCTTCGTTCACATGATACTTCAGACCGCTAAAAGCGGAATTTTCGCTGGAAGCGGAATTTTCGTCGGAGACGATCTTTCCAACCGTCTCGATCTGAACCGGCACACGCTGATCGGAAAAAAGCAGCGGCACAATGCCCCGGTCCGCAGCGGCCTCCACACTTGTCTCCGACGCCTGAACGAATCCCTGACCCGGATCCGCCTCCAGCAGGATCCCCTGCATCAGAGCCTGCTGACGCTTCGGTATATCCATTGCGTCATACTCCTGTCGGCTGATCCACCTGTTGGAGGTAAAACCCAGCGGCAGAGCCAGAGTGTTTTCGTAGACCTCGCAGGAAAAACGCTCCGCCTGTGCGTTCTCCGGCCACACATCCGAATTTGAATATGAAAGCCCTTCCTTTTTCTCATAGCCGAAAGGAACTCCATCCTCATCATTTCCGAGAAAATAACGAATCCCGGCAATCTCATTCAAAGACGTCCGGTCATCCAGAGAGTCATACTGATGGATCATCCTGTTAAGCTGGCCGGTCTCATTAAAAAACTGAGCTGTATCCGGATTAGACAAACTCCAGTAATACTGAGTATTGGACACCCCGTACAAAAGAGATGTGTTGTTTTCAGGATTGTAGGTCGTATATCTGTAAAAAGGGGCAGACCCTTTTCCATCCCCCTTCAGAAGATTTCCTTTGATCAGCTTAGCTGCCGCAGCAGAATCCTTCTGCATCTGGATCTCGATCTGCTGCTCTGTGAGATATTCGAAAACACCGCCTGACCTGGCGAAATCAAAATATCCCGCAGAGATCACCGATACCACGGTGCACAGAAGGAGCGCCGCCTGCAGACACACACACCTGTCGGACAGACAGCCCTTCAAAGCTCTGCCGCCCGAAACACCTGGCCGGCGGGACGGATCTGCGACTGTACCCCCGGACCTGTTATTTGCGGCAAGCCCCAGCAGGGCCGCAGCAAGCCCGAACATAGCGATAATCACCGACTGCGCAGTCGACCTTGAGAACGTGTAATCCCAGCAGACACAGATTCCTATGATAAGCGCAAAAAGAACAAGGAGCACAGCCATCCTTCCTGCGTTCTCTTCTGCTTCCTCCTGCCGTGTCATTTCCTGTACTGCCGTCGCGGTCATATATCCGATCAGGAGTGCGTATGCCCACATCCAGCGGTTAGCCGAATAGGAAAAACCGTTCAGCACATAGCCTGCTGCCGGCGTCAGAATCAGTGCCGTCAGTCCCGTAAAAGCCGCTTTCAGGTCAAAATGCCTCTTCCTCTGCACAAAAACAAACAGTACACATACAAGCGCAAATGCGCCAAACCCCATATATGTCCACGATTCCGCCATGGAAGCGTTTCCGTTCGTTATAAAGGTATCCACAAAATTTTTATAAAAACTCACCGGCCACATAAGCGGTATCTTTTTACTGTCTGCGGCCCTGGGATCCTGCAGAAAACGCAGCACAACGGGAAGGAAAATAAATGAGGACAGGAGCGTCCCTACAAGTCCGTAAAAAACAAACGCGATCCCGTCCAGGATCACCCTTCCGAAACGCCGCAGACCGTTCATCCTGACTGACCGCCATAGTGCATAAAGGACCGTCATGAGCACCATCATGTAGAAGAAATAAAAATTGCTCACCGCCGTGACGAATATCATCAGGATAAAAAGTCCCGGTTTCCGCTTCCGGAAATACCGCTCGCAGCCGATCAAAAGGAGAGGAAAGAACACAAACGGATTCAGGAAATAATGGTGACGCATCCCCGACATGGTAAATCCGTTGAAAATATAGACAATGGTCCCGGTAAGGACTGCCAGACGTCCCGCTCCCTTCTTCATATAAAAACAGTAAGCGCTGAAAGTGATCCCCGCAAGCCAGAATCGCACGACCAGCATCAGGTCATGATACAGAAGAAGATGTTTTTCAGGTATAAACAGTGCAGGAAAGATGAAGGGATCCCCGATCACATAATACGCCAGCGTCGTATACAGATCCTCCCCGTAACCCATCCGCAGAGTAAATGTAGGGATCTTCAGAACACCTGTCTCCTTAAGCTGGCGCAGAACCTCCTTCCCCCACCGTGAGAAATACAAAAGTCCGTAATAATGCTGATTCACTCCGTCTGTTTTCCAGACAAACCGCCTTTTATTCAGATAAAACCACACAAAAACGCCCGCCGCCGTTACGCAAAACAGCGCCGTGTAGCCAATCAAGTAGACGAAGACTCCTTTTACACCCGACCATCTGCCTGCTTTTCGGGTTTTTTCTTTTTCCATACTCACGATTCTCCTGACCCGCTGTCGAGTTCTTCTTTCACTACATACACCGGACGCCCCTTGGTCTCGGTATAATTTTTTGCCAGATACTGCCCCAGGATCCCGATACCCAGGAGCTGAATGCCCGACAACATCAGAATCAGACACGCAAGCGTCGGAAAGCCCGCCACGGGATCACCCCACAGAGCTGTCCTGATCACGATGATCACCAGATAGAGGATCGACAGCACGAAAATGACAAACCCAAGAACCGACGAGAGGATAAGCGGCTTGTTGGAAAAGGCGACGATCCCGTCAAAGGCATATGCGAGCAGCTTCCAGAAATTCCACTTGGACGTCCCGCTCGCCCTGTCCTCGACCTCATAGGGCATATAATATGTCTCAAAGCCGACCCAGGCGAAGATTCCCTTGGAAAAACGGCATTTCTCCGGAAGGGAGAGGATCGCATCGACAACCGGCCGGCGCAGAAGCCGAAAATCACTTGCAGCCTGCATGATCTTCACGTCCGTCATGCTGTCGATCACCTTGTAGAACATCTTTTTAAAGCCGGATATGACCGCGCCTTCATGCCTCTCCTCCTGATACGCCGCCACCGCGTCGTATTCGGGATGGTCCCTGAGGATCTTCATCATCTCGACGATATACGAGGGCCTCTGCTGCAGATCCGCATCTATGATCGAAGTAAAATCCCCCGTCGAAGCCCTCAGACCCGCAAGAAGAGCCGCCTCCTTTCCGAAGTTTCTGGAAAAGCTCACGACCCTGACCCGGTACTGCGCCCGCGCACACAGGTCTCTGAGCTTTTGAAGCGTCCCGTCCCGGCTTCCGTCATTTACGAAGATCAGCTCCGTACGGGGCATCAGATCCCCCAGCTCCCGCACTGCCTCCTCATAAAACAGGTCAATATTTCCCTCCTCGTTAAAGCAGGGCACGATCACTGATAATAGCATGTCGTGTGCCTCCATTCAAAACCAAGATCTCAGGATCCGGATCTCACGACTCAGATCACGCCGCCGGCATCACAGTCTCCTCTGCGGCGCAGAGCTTATGCAGGACAGGCAGGATCATAAGAATGATTTCTGTTTTTTCCTCCGCCGCCCCTTTTGGATCCACAGAGATCCTTCCGCCACAAACAGAACCAGAAAAACGACGGAAATCAGCATTCCCGCAAAAAGACCGGGCGTGTGATAACGAAGCTCAATTTCATGTATGCCCGGCTCAAGAAGCAGCCCGCAGAACATCGTATCCGCCTCAAAAAGCTCCGCCTTTCTGCCGTCCACGTAAGCCGTAAAACCGTCCAGGAGCGGGATCTGGATACATAATATGCGGCTGTTGTCTTTACCTCCGGCATCACCGGGTACCCTGATACGGCCCGTTATACGGCTGGTCGCACCGCTCCCCGGAACCTCGTGCAGATCCAGCTCCTCCAGCACACAGGCCTTCAGCTCCTGAACCTGTCCCGGATATGCCTCCATCGGCTGGCTGATCACTTTCAGATCGTGGAATGTATAGGTCCCTTTGCGTGAAAATGTCAGACTCACCTTTTTCAGAGGATCATCCGAATAGCCGCAGCAGCTAAGAAAATCCTCTCTTCCGGTTCCCCAGGGATTATCCTCCAGTGAATACTCCACTTTTTTGGCTGAAACCGTTCTTTTTTTATTCTTTGCCTTCACCCCGACCGTGATCGGGGTGATGCTGGAATACCTTTCTTCTGCTTCCTGACTGTCCCCTGATAAAGGTTCATATCTCATGCCTGTAAAGAGGACTCCCGTCTCACAGCCTGCCGTTTCCCCGGCTTCATTTATTATCAGGTCGATCCGCGCGCTGTCTCCGACGATCCTGAACTTCACTCCTCCATCCTCAGACCTCAGGATCCCCGCCTCTCCTTCTGCCCGCAGCTCAAACGGAATATCTTTTTCCGTAAAAACCGGATCGGCTTTTTTCATCCTCTTTTCATCTGCCAGCGCTCCGGCCACGTCATCCTCAAGAACAATTCCCTGCATCAGGGCTTCCTGCCTGCGGGGGATCGTCAGCGATCTCCAGTCCGCCCCGGATATATACCGGTCTGAAGTAAATCCCAGCGGCAGCGCGTACTGATTCTCATAGACAGAATAGCGGGAAACAGGAAAAGAATCCCCTTCCTCTTCCATCTCTTTTTCAGAAAACAGCGACCTGTTATCATATTTAAGCCCCTTCATCTTTTTGTAGCCATACGGAAGAAGGGATCCGTCGCTCCTCTTATAATACTTTATACCTGCGATCTCATCCAGCATCGTCCTGTTATCGAGATTGTCAAGCAGGTGGACCATTCCGTTCGGCTGCCCCGTCTCTGTGAAAAACTGCCCGATCCTGCTGTCAGAAAGACTCCAAAAATACTGTGTATTTGATACATCGTGCAGGATGGAAAAGTTATTCGAAAGACCGCGCGCGGAATATCGGTAAAAAGTTCCTCCCGTCACGGGGCCTATCAGCTCTCGCATGGCAGCGGCATCGGAATAAACCATGGCTTTTACATACGTCGCGGATGAATAATTCCTGATATCACTGTGACTGAAGCTGACTCCCCTTTCATAACACTCAAAGCCATGAACTGCCACAGTCAGGACGGCAGCGCACAGGGCAGCACAGCCTCCTGCCAGCCTCCTGCCCCTGTTTTTTAACAGCTGTGCTTTACCATATGAGCGCCCCTTTATATTTGCGGACGCTCTGCTTCCGTCTCTCCTTCTTTCCCCCGGAGACCTTTTTCCCCTGCTTATAACAGCCGGCCTCCCAAAGAAGCGGATAAGAAATGCTGCAGCGGCCGCCAGAAGAAGCTCTTTCATGGTTTCCTGCGGAGCCTTGGCCAGCAGACACACTGCCGCATATATTCCCAGGAAAATGAACAGCACCGCCATTCTCCCCGGAGAAAACCTGGAGATCTCCGGCAGAACAGCAGCAGTGATGAAGGCACACAGAAGTGTGAACGCCCATCCCCACCGGTTGGCAGGATATTTAAATCCGTTCATTATCTTACCGGCCGCGGGAAGCAGAGTCATCACCAGCATAAAGATCCAGGCCGCCTTCAGATCAAAATGTCTTCCTTTACGCCCCAGGAACAGCACAAAAACTCCCAGAAGTCCTGCCGCCCCGAATCCCATGCATGTCCAGTTTTCCAGCGCAGTTTTAGTCCCGTATGAAACGAAAGCCTCCGCAAAACCGGTATAATACTCATTCGGATAAAATAGAGAATTCACCACAGCCCCGGCAGTACGGGGATCGCTCAAAAACCGGAGGATGACGGGAAGGAACAGACACATACCCATTCCCACGCCCTGGATCCCCCTGGCCAGAAAACGAAGGATCAGCCTTCCGACCCGGCTCCAAGCCTCTGTCAGGTCGCCCGGAGCCCGCCTGCCTGATCCCGACGGCCTGCTGACCGGTACTGCCAGCCGCCTGCCTGATCCCGACAGCCTGCCTGATACTGCCGCATGGCTGCTGTACCCGAACAGGACCGGGAAGAGAAAAATCCTCGATGTTCGCCAGATCACATACATGACCGTCAGCAGCACAAGCATATAGAAGAAATAAAAATTACTGATGCAAGATAAAAAAACCGCTGCGGAAAACAGTCTCCCGCTGCCTCCCCGCAGAATAGCCTCCGCCCCGATGAGCAGAAGCGGAAACCAGATCATGGCATTGAGGAAATACGGATGCCTTATCCCGAACAGCGTATAATTCCCGAACAAATACACGACTGCTCCACACAGATTCCATACTATTTCCCTGTATCCCATTTTGCAGCAATACCTGTCAAAACAGATCCCTGCCACATACAGGCGCAATATCATCATCGCATCATGGAACAATAGCATGTATTTCTGCGGCACAAAAACTGCAGGGAGGCTGAAGGGATCCCCGATCACATAATACTGGAGTGTCGTAAGAAGATCTGCCCCATAACCAATATGCAGATTAAAAGTCGGGAAAGAGGGACTGCCGTGCAGGATGCTGCTCAGAACCGAACGCCCCCACCTGGAAAAATAGCACAGCGCTGTATAGTGCTGAGTAAGGCCATCCTGCTTCCAGATCATATGTTTTCCATGCTCCGGAAAAAACCGGAAAGCAGACACTGCAGCAATGGCAAAAACAATTGTATAAAGAAGCAGAAACCTCAGTTCCCTGTCAAAACCGCCTCTCTGATCACCAGAGATCTGTCTTCTGACTTTTTTCATCTTATTTCCTGTCACGGAACACAATAAACCGGCTGATAAAATAATTCCCGATGATCACAAGAACCTGTGTCGCCAGCTTCGCGACCATTTCATTCTGATGAAGAATCTCATATAGCAGAAATACACCGCCCACTTCAATAGCCATCGTCGCAAGCCTCGCCCCGATGAAACGGGCACACTCCTGGACCAGTTCCGAAAAGCTTCCGCAGTGTGAGCGGAACACGATCAGCTTATTGGTAACATACGCGAACAGAATCGCAACGATAATAGAAATAATATTGCTTATATTTACACTCAGGTGCACGACCCTGCAGAGGACCGCATACACGACGAGATTTACGACCGTCGTACAGCCGCCAATAAAAAGATATCTCATTCCCTCTGAAGTCAGAAGCTCAATGATCCTCGTTTTTGTATCCTTTTTCGTATCCTTTTCCGGATTGCTTTCCTGCACCCTGTCCTTATTCAGTTCCTTTTCCATCTTCATACCCATGTCCGGGTTCCCGGCATTTTCTGCTCCGTTCACTTTTTCCTTTTTCTCCTCCATGACGCGATCCCCCTGCAGAGCATGTCAAGCAGGAGCACAGCCAGGGCGCCTGCTGAAACGATCATTCCCTCCCACAGATAAGGGATGGCATAGGCCAGTTCGATATTGTTTTCCCCGTCAACAAGAGGGATCGTGATCATTGTGCCGGCTACGGTATCCGGCTGGACAAGCTCACCGTTCCGGTAAGCCTGCCACCCTTTGGACCAGGGCACGAGGAAGCACACGCTCTGCCCTCTTCGTCCCTCGACGCAACACATGACATGTCCGTTTTCCACCTTCAGATCTGTCACTTCACCTGTCCTGATCCGGTCCGCCGCCTCCCGCAGCGCATTCAGATCAAGGCCATAGAACTGATAATCCTTAAATGAAAGTCCCTTCTCCGTCCGGAAAACGATCGTGCGCACGTCGGAATAAGCCGGCTGATCCGCTTCCGGTCCGGACTTATTCTCCATCGCCTTCAGCTCCGCAAGAGCCTTCCTGTCGAACTCCTGCGCTGCAGTCAGAAGATCCTCCTTCTTCATAGCCAGAGTCTCTTCCGCCTCTTCGGGTTCTGTATCCTGCCCGCTGTTCGCTGCCAGGATACCCCCCGCCTGCGTTCCGGCTCCTCCGTCAGAAGCTCCGGCTTTTGCAGCTTCTTCCGCCTCTATCCTTGCTTTTACAAAAGCCTCAAGACTTTCCTCTTTTCCTGACTGTGCCTGCTCCTCCCTGCTGCGGATAAGGAAAGAAGCAGGGGACATCCATCTGCAGTATCCAAAGGGCTCCGAACCGTTGATCGACAAAAGACCGCCCATTTTTTCCGGCCAGAGAAGATTGCCGTACGCCAGATAATCCCCCTTAGGGATATACACTCTGAAATAAGCCTTGTTCCCCTCATTTTTTCTGGTCCAGGCAAGGGGCGTAAAAATCGTCGTATCCCGGCCCGAAAGTGTCGAATACAGAGCATTCTGGTAAACAAAAGCATTGTCGTACCGCATGGTCGGAAGCTTCGAGCCGTCATAGGTGAATGCGAAGGGAAGCGCACAGGGATTCAAATAGACACTGCGGCCATTGAAGGCCTCCACCCCTTTGACGGGCTCAAGCCCTTTTACCGGCGTGCTCTGAAGAAGATATTTGACCCCCAAAAAGGAATCCGCCGCGATCATCGGATCGCGCACGATCAGCATGCACCCCGCTTCATCGCGATAGCCCAGCCTCCACATCAGAGAGAGCTGCGTGTTTTCCGGGCTCGATGTATACGCCGCGTTCGACCAGTAATTCTGGGCCAGAGAATCATTAAAATACGCTGTCAGATCATCCTCATAGTGCCAGCGCGTCCTGTCCTGCGCGATCCTGTAATAACCGCCGTCCACCGCCCTGAGCTGACTAAGCTGCTTCTGAAGCCCCGCAGAATACTCCATATAGAGCGGCTGCGAATCATCTGTATGATCCTGCCAGAAAAGCAGGGCGTTTGTCCACAGCTCCGCCCCTGTGATGACCACAGCCAGCATCCCTGCCAGAAAACCGATGAAATGGAATTTCCTGACGCAGATACAGATCAGTGTCAGAACAGAAAGCGCCACTGACGCAGCCACTGTAAGGAAGACCGGTAAATTTGCGTAAACAAGCGCCATCTTCTGCTCAAGGAAATCCGCCAGATGGATCCCGTTCAGCTTTAACACCGCCGCTGAATACAGCAAAGACAGAAGGAGCACAAAGACCCTGGACCAGCGGTCCCGCCGCGCCCTGCTCAGATATGCCCCCGCTATGAACAGAAGAGCAAAACACACCAGGAAGCTATATCTGTACCAATAGCTGTCCGCCCTTTTAAGGAGCGAAAACACCAGCATGGCGGGCTCCCAGTGAAGCATCATAAAACAGACTCCGGCGAGCCCCAGACACGCGATCTTCTGACGTATCTTCACGGTACCTGAAAAGAAAAAAGCAGCTGCTGCAAAGACCGCGATCCCTCCGCAGAACAGCACAGCGAATCCCCTCTCACTCTGAGCTCCGACCACATACCCCCTTACACAAGAGAGCATGTCTCCGCTCATCTTCATCAGGAATTTCACCTTATCATACTGCCCCTTACCCTGCCGCATAGCGCTGACAGCAGGGATGAACAGGACAGCGCTCATGGCAATGCCAAGTCCCATCCCCCATATATACCTGAAGAACGAAACTACGAAATCCGTAATGCCGGCCACAAGGCCGGTATACCTCCTTCTCATCCTGTAGGGGCCGGATGTCCTTCTCTCCCTGTCGGCAGGACGGACTACATCTCCCTGAAGCCCCGCGTCTTCCCTCTTTTCACCGGCTTCCTGCCCTCCGGAGCCATTTTTACCACTTTCATCTGTCTGCACGGAATCTCCGGAAGCAGAAGGTGCCGCACCTTCCTCCCTCCATCCTCTTCCTCCGCAGAAAAAGAACTCAAATACAAACCAGATTCCTGTGAACAGGCAGATCACACCTGCCATATACCAGTTGCAGAGAATACAGAAGGCCAGCGAAAGAGACAGCCTCCATACGCTTTTTTTATGGAGCACCTCATATACACCCAGCAGGATCAGCGGGAGCATATAGACCCCGTCCAGCCACATGATATTACTGCTCTGCGCGATCGAATAATGCATGAGCCCATAGCCCATCGAGAGCGCAATGACAAATGCCGGACGGATCTCGTCCTCAAACCTCCGCTGCAGATACCAGGCAAAAGCCGACCCCGCCGTCCCCAGCTTCAGCGCGACAGCGATATTGAAAAACCGGTATACACCCTCTTTTCCAAAATAATAAAGAAGCAGGTTGAAGGGAGATGCCAGATAATAACTGAAAAGCCCTATAGAACTCCCTCCCAGCATATTGGCAAAATCATAGGAAAGAGACCTCGTCCCGCGAAGTACATCTACATAATAAGTAAAAAAATCAATATACTGGATCTTCGCGTCATCGACCGAGACAGCCTTATCTCCAAAAGGTTCCATTCCCAGGGCATAATATACCAGAGCAATGATCCCGACCACGAAAAGAAAGGACAGACAGCATATAAAAAAGCGGAAAAAAAAGCCCCTGCGCCTGGCAGATGTATTTTCAGAAGCATTCATAAAACGTAAAAAGCCTCCCTGCTATTCTCCATACTATTTTAAAGAGATTTAAACCTATTTACCTATTTTATTCGACAATGCCCTGTTAGGCAACTGCTGATTTTTAAGGCGCTTACGAGCGAGCTCGTAAGCTCCTCCCACGCTCGCAATGAGCCATGCCGACAGGTTCGCGTCCTTCGGACGCTCACTGTCGCGGCATTCGCCGTATACGTCCAAATCAATTCTCTGGCGCTTACGAGCGAGCTCGTGCGCCAGAGAATTGATTTGGACGTGCATGGCTCATTGCTAACGCGCAAAAAAATCCCATGCAGGTGACTACATGGGATTTTCGAATGCTAAACTGTTAAAATAAAAAAGATGCCCAGAGCCGGAATC
>DEPS01000171.1:0-11001 GCA_002358875.1 Lachnospiraceae bacterium UBA3386
CCACCGGCGCATCCAATGACATTCAGCGTGCCACCGGCCTTGCCCGGAATATGGTCACCCAGTACGGCATGAGCGAGCGCTTCGGTCTGATGGGACTTGCTACTGTCGAGAGCCAGTACCTGGAGGGGCGCCCTGTCCTCAACTGCAGCGATGTCACTGCCGCGGCGGTGGATGAGGAGGTTCGCCGGATCCTGGAGGAAAGCTATAAAGAGGCCAAGCGGATCCTTTCGGAAAATATGGATGCCCTGGATGTGATCGCGGATTTCCTGATCCGTCAGGAGACCATCACCGGCAAGGAATTCATGAAGATGTTCGACACTGTGCGGGCGGCCAGAAAGATCACGGCGGACAGCGCGCAGCAGGCGGGTGAAACCGAACAGACGGCTGCCGGAACCGCGCAGATGACAAAGCAGACAGCGCCTGAAACAGAACAGACAGCTGCCGGAACCGCAAAGATTACTGCCGGGGAAACGAAGCAGACAGCGCCTGAAATCGCGAAGGCAGCTGCTGGGACAGCTCAGGCGCCTGCTGCCGGAACCGCGCAGGCAGCAGTTTCCACACAGGCAGCAGCTT
Organism: Lachnospiraceae bacterium UBA3386; assembly: GCA_002358875.1. Lineage (GTDB taxonomy): Bacteria > Bacillota > Clostridia > Lachnospirales > Lachnospiraceae > CAG-791. Next base: position 574 of record DEPS01000171.1, read on the forward strand.
CCGCAAATACAGAAGTGGTTGAAAAGAAGCAGACAGTGCAGGAAACAGCTCAGACAGCTGAAGAAACGGTATGGACGGCTCCTGCAGAGAAAAGGCAGGCTGCTCCCGAAATGACTCAGGCCGCTCCTGCAGAAACAAAACAGATTGTTTCCGGGACCGCAAAGGAGACCTCCGCAACAGTAAAAGCGGCTCCCGAACTGTTTCCTTTCACACAGAATGGGTCCGTCAAAAAACAGGAGACTCCTGATAAGGCGGGGGGCGCACGGAATTCAATGGCTCAGGTTTCTGAAGCTGAAGTTTCAGGAACAAGGAAAGAGGCTCAGGCGGCTCAGGAAAGTCAGGACACAAAGGAAGCCTGGAGACAGCCCGGGAAGTCAGACGCTCCGCGGGGCAGGTTTTCCGGCGCGTCTCTGGACGACCTCAATCTTTTGGATGAATGAATTTGGTTCACGTGCATCGAATTTGAGGTGTTTTCACATATGCGCAGCATATGCTGCTTTTCCTCAGCGCAAAACCAGAGTCGAACTGAATTCGTGCCAGGACCCGAAATGCTCCGGATTTACAGGCAGATTCAAATAAACCGTAATGTGCCGGGCCGCAGAGCGCGGGTCCCGGGCACGGAAGACAGGCATGGCTGATTTTTCAGAAGAATTAAAAAAACTGCCGGCTCAGCCCGGCGTCTATATTATGCATGACGGGCAGGACGCGATCATTTACGTGGGGAAGGCGGTCAACCTCCACAACCGCGTCCGCTCTTATTTTCGAAAGATCGTGGGCAGAGGGCCGCAGATCGACCGGATGGTCAAGCAGATCTCGCGGTTTGAATATATCGTGACGGATTCGGAGCTGGAGGCTCTGATCCTGGAGAACAATCTGATCAAGGAGCACCGGCCCAAGTACAACACGATGCTCAAGGATGACAAGACCTATCCCTATATCAAGGTGACGGTAGGGGAGGATTATCCCCGCATCCTGTTTTCCAGGCAGATGAAAAAGGACAAGGCCCGTTATTTCGGCCCCTTTTCCGGTTCCCAGGCTGTACGCCAGACGATAGAGCTTATCAACCGGATGTACGGGCTGCGGGACTGCAGCAGGGTCCTGCCCAGGGACATAGGGAAGGACCGGCCCTGTCTGAATTACCACATGGACCGCTGCTGCGGGCCGTGTACGGGAAATATCCCCAGGGAGGAATACGGAGAGAAGATCAGTATGGCGCTGGAGTTCCTCTCCGGAAATTATAAGCCCGTCATCAGGGACCTGACGGAAAAAATGGAGAAGGCCTCGGAGGATCTGCGCTTTGAGGAGGCGGCCCGCTGGCGGGACCTTGTGCAGAGTGTTCAACAGGTCGCCCAGAAGCAGAAAATGTCCGAAGGGGTCGGGGAGAACCGCGACATCCTCGGCATTGCCATTGAGAAGGAGAACGCGGATGCCGACGGCGTTGTGCAGGTCTTTTTTGTCAGGGACGGAAAGCTCATCGGCCGGGAGCACCACTATATGACCCACGTAGGGGGACAGTCGGAAAACGCGGTTCTGTCTGATTTCATCAAGCAGTTTTACGCCGCGGTTCCTTTCGTGCCCCGGGAGATCTTTCTGCCGGCGGAACCGGAGGACCATAAGCTTCTGGAGGAGTGGCTAAGTGCCCGGCGGGGGAGCAGGGTCTCGCTCATCGTCCCGAAAAAAGGGAGCAAAGAGAAGCTGGTCGGGCTGGCAGGCGAAAACGCCGCCCTGATCCTGCAGAAGGACCGGGAGCGTCTGCGCCGCGAGGAAGGGCGCACTATAGGGGCGGTAAAGGAAATTGCCGGGCTTCTGGGTCTGCCTTCCCTCCACCGTATGGAAGCTTTTGATATTTCGGACATCAGCGGCTTCGCCAATGTCGGGTCTATGGTCGTTTACGAAAACGGCAAACCCAAGCGCAGTGATTACCGGAAATTCCGTATCAAATCCGTGGCAGGACCAAACGACTACGCCTGTATGAGAGAGGTGCTGGCCCGGCGCTTTACGCGAGGGCTGGAAGAGCGCCGGGAGATGGAAATTCAGTTCAGCGCACGGAAAAGCATGGAGAAGGAAGAGCCCGTCAGCGGGCAGGCGGAGCTTTCAGAGACGGAAAGAGCCGGGGCAGCTGAGCCTCAGCGCACGGAAATGGAGGAGCCCGTCAGCGGGCAGGCGAAACTTTCAGGGGCGGAAAGTGTTCAGCAGTCTGAGCCGCAGGACAGACCGGAAGGAGAGGCTGCCGCAGACATTTTGGGGAGCTTTACGCGATTTCCCGACCTCATCATGATGGACGGAGGAAGGGGACAGGTCAACATAGCCGTATCGGTTCTGCAGGAACTCGGGCTGGACATCCCCGTCTGCGGGATGGTCAAGGACGATAATCACCGCACCCGAGGGCTTTTTTATAATAATATTGAGCTTCCGATCGATACGGACAGCGAGGGCTTTAAGCTGATCACCCGCATTCAGGATGAAGCGCACCGCTTTGCCATCGAGTACCACAGATCCCTGCGGAGCAAGGCCCAGGTCACGTCCCGTCTTGATGCCATTCCGGGCATCGGGCCTGCCCGCAAGAAGGCCCTGATGCGCCACTTCCGCTCCATTGATGATATCATGGCAGCTACAAAAGAGGAGCTGGCCTCTGTAGAGGGACTGCCTCCCGCGCAGGCGGAAGCAGTCTGGGTGTATTTTCACGGCAGCGGGGAGTAAGACGGAAGGTAACTGTCAGAAAGCCTTTATATCCTGAGTGAGGTCATAGCAGCACGACAGACCGGGGGATTACGACGGAATTCGAAGAAAAGGCGGGTTTTCAGGAGTAAAACTATGGAAATGACGATGCGCGATGAGCCGCAGCGGATCGTGAGAAAGGATTTTGAAGCACACGCTGCGTCCGGGCGGGAGCAGGTCCTGGCAATGCGCAGGGGCACTGCGACCTATAAGGGCGTGCCGATCAAATTCGGCTATCTGCCCAAATATTTTACTGAGGAGGGTTTTGGAAAGTTGAAAGAGGACCTCGAGCACGCCTGGCGGATCCTTGTGCGCGTGATCGAAGAGTATCTGGATGACCCCTCCTACAGGAAGCTGTTTTGTTTTTCTCAGGAACTGGAGGAAATGATCCTGAGGCGGCCGGCCTACAGTACGCTGCTTCCTGTCTGCAGGCTGGATATTTTTTTGAATGAAGAGACCGGTGAGTTCAAGTTCTGCGAGTTCAATGCTGACGGGAGCAGCGCGATGAACGAGAACAGGGAGCTGAACAGGACTTATCAGGACACCCTGCTCTACCGCAGGATGGATGAAAAATATGAGCAGCATATGTTTGAGCTGTTTGATTCCTGGGTGGAGACTTTTCTTGAAATTTACGCGGATCACTGTGCGCGGTCACAGGAGAAAAGCGAAGCTCTTCCCGTAGTGGCCATCGTTGATTTTCTGGAAAAAGGCTCTTCTCAGGCGGAGTTTGAGGAATTCAGGGCCGCTTTCGAGAGGGCGGGCTGCGAGGCATATGTGGCCGAGATCCGCCGGATGCGGTATGAAGGCGGCAGGCTCCTGACCGGGGACGGGCACGCGGTCGACGCGGTCTACCGGCGGGCGGTGACGGGGGATATCCTGGCCAACCGGGATGCCGTGCAGCCCTTTCTGCAGGCGGTACGGGACCGGAGCGTCTGCCTGATCGGTGATTTTTGTACCCAGGTGGTACATGACAAGGTTCTTTTCCGGGTCCTGCATGATCCCCGGACGGGAGCTTTTCTGACAGAGGAGGACAGGGCCTTCATCGCAGCCCATGTGCCCTATACGGCGATCCTGACGCGGGAGGAGGCCGGGCGTGCGGACGTCCGCAGAAACAGGGAAAAATGGATCATCAAACCCAGGGATTCCTACGGGGCGCACGGGATCTATCCGGGGCGCCTTTGTACGGAAGAGGAATGGGAGAAGCAGCTGGAAAAACGGGCGGATACGGACTATATACTGCAGGAATTCGTTGATCCGTACCGGACAGAGAATATCAGCTTCGGGGGAAGCGGGAAGTGGGAGTCATTCCGGAATATGACGGGCGTCTACCTCTACGGGGGGCGTGTGGCGGGCCTTTATTCCCGCTCGTCTGTTACCCCGATCATTTCCGTGGAGGGCGATGAGCACGAAATGACATCGATTGTCCTGGTGCCCCGCACAGATCATAATAGAAGATCGGACAGCAGCTGCGGCTGATTTGATGTAGAGAGGATTATTACAGGGAAAAGGAGGGACGGGATGGCACGGGCAAAGCTGCAGGAAATCGTGGAAAAGATGAATCTCCGGAGCCTGACGCCGGAGATAGATATTTCGGACAGGTACGTGTACCAGACGGAGGTCAACCGCCCGGCTCTGGAGCTGACGGGTTATTTTGATCATTTCGCGGCAGGCCGGATCCAGATCATCGGCCTGGTGGAGCACTCCTATATCGACCAGATGGATAAGGAGGACAAGAGGCGGGTCTTTGAGAAGCTGTTTACCCTGGATGTGCCTGTCGTGATTTTTACCAGGGATATGCTTCCGGATGAGCTGATCCTGGAGGTCGCGAGGGAGAAGGGTATGCCCATGTATCTGACCTCCCGGCCGACCAGTCCCTTCATGGCGGAGATGATCCGCTGGCTGAATGTGCGTCTTGCGCCCTGTATCTCCATTCACGGCGTGCTGGTGGACGTCTATGGCGTCGGGCTTCTTCTGACTGGCGACAGCGGGGTCGGAAAGTCGGAGGCCGCGCTGGAGCTGATCAAGAGGGGGCACCGCCTGGTCTCGGACGATGTCGTGGAGATCCGCCGGGTCAGCGAGGAGACGCTCATAGGAACGGCGCCGGAGATCACCAAGCACTTTATCGAGCTTCGCGGTATTGGGATCATCGATGTCAAGACACTGTTCGGAGTCTCCAGTGTAAAAGAGACCCAGAGCATAGATCTGGAGATCCATCTTGAGGAATGGGACAGGAACAGGGAGTATGACCGCCTGGGGCTGGAGGATTCCTACAGCGAGTATCTTGGCAACAAGGTGGTCTGTCACCGTGTCCCGGTCCGTCCAGGGAGAAATGTGGCTATCATCTGTGAGTCCGCAGCGGCGAACCACAGGCAGAAGCTGATGGGCTATAATGCAGCCCAGGAGATCTACGACCGCGTACAAAGAAGCTTTAACCGCGACAGGGAGGAAACGTGATCCGGAAATCATTACAGGAAGAGATAGGGAAGATCCTGCTTCCCGGACAGGTCAGATATAATGAACGGCTGGACCGCCACTGCTCCTTCCGCACGGGAGGGCCTGCGGACGCCCTGGTTTTTGTGAGGACTGCAGGCGAGCTGGCGGCTCTCCTTGCGCTGCTTGGCACTGAGGGTACAGAATACTTTATTCTTGGAAGAGGAACAAATCTTCTTATCGGAGACGGCGGATACCGGGGAGTGATCATCACACCGTATTTTCCCTCAGGAGAGGGAGGAAGCGGAACGGAGGCTTTGAGGACAGGGAACTCCGGTGCGAAAACAACCGGGGCAGAGGCTTCAGGGACAGGGAGCTCCGGCGCGAAAATAAGCGGAAGGGAGACTTCTGGAAATAGCACGGAAACAGGTGCGGCCGGCAGACCGGAAGACTGGTATGAGGAACTGCTGGCGGAGGATATGCCCTTTCCTTTAAACGGGATCCGCATACTGGAGGGGGGACGCATTTTTGCAGGTGCGGGAGCTGCCCTTCAGGCGGTCTCGGCAGCGGCTGTGGAACAGGGTCTTTCCGGTCTGGAATTTGCTTCGGGGATCCCCGGGACTGTGGGCGGCGCCCTGGTCATGAATGCGGGTGCCTATGACGGGGAGATAAAGCAGACCGTCACCGCCGTTGCAGGCATGATGCCGGACGGGACGGCAAAGCTGCTTTCCGGTGAAAAAATGGAGTTCGGCTACAGGACCAGCATTCTGAAGCGTGTGCCCATGATCGCTCTGGGCGCCGAGTTTGTCCTGCGTCCGGATGATCCCGCCAGGATCAGGGAACGGATCCGCGATTTTGCCGCGCGCCGCCGTGAAAAACAGCCCCTGGAATATCCGAGCGCCGGAAGCACCTTCAAGCGTCCGGAGGGTTATTTTGCGGGCAAGCTGATCATGGACGCAGGCCTTCGGGGATACCGCGTCGGGGACGCGCAGGTTTCCGAAAAACATTGCGGCTTCGTCATAAACCGCGGAGCTGCGACTTCCATGCAGATCAGGAAACTGATCGAGGATGTTCAGAAAAGAGTGCTTGAGGATTCCGGCGTGGCACTGGAGCGGGAAGTGATCTTCCTGGGCGAGTTTTAAAGAATCTTCGCAAAAGATTGTCCGTCATGCAGTCTGCTTCGGGGGAAGGGGCTGCAGCGGGCGGTTTTAGAAAACTTCGTAAAAGATTGTCTGTCGTGCAGTCTGCTTCGGGGGAAGAGGCTGCAGTGGGCGGTTTTAGAAAACTTCGTAAAAGACCGTCCGGCATACAGTCCGCTTCGGGGGAAAAGGCTGCAGCGGCCGGATTTTGAAAAGAAGGGGGGAACTAGAGACATGCGCTTTGTCGTGGTGACAGGAATGAGCGGAGGAGGAAAGCTCACCGCAACCAGAATCCTTGAAGACGAGGGTTTTTACTGCGTCGACAATCTTCCGGTCCGCCTGATCGATAAATTTATGGAGCTGGTTTTCATGCCCGGGAGCAACATCGACAAGGTCGTCCTCGGGCTTGACGTGCGAGCCGACAGGCCCTTCGTCTATGTGGAGGAGGTCCTGGAGACTCTCCGGGAGAAGGGATATCCTTATGAGATCCTGTTTATGGATGCCAGCGACGAGACACTGCTCAGGCGATATAAGGAGACCCGGCGGGCACATCCCTGTGCGCCCCAGGGCCGTGTGGAGGACGGGATCCACAAGGAGCGGGAGATCCTCAGAAACATCAAGTCCAGGGCGGATTATGTTTTCGACACATCCTCTCTCCTGGTACGGGAGCTCCGGGAGGAGCTGATCCGTGTGTTCGTTCAAAATGAGAATTATAATTCCCTGATCATTTCGGTCATGTCCTTCGGGTTTAAAAACGGGATCCCCCAGGACGCGGACCTTGTATTTGACGTCCGCTTCCTTCCGAATCCTTATTACATAGAGGAACTGAAGTACCTGACAGGAAATGACGCTCCGGTGTCGGATTTCGTCCTGTCCTTCCCGCAGACGAAGGAGTTTCGGGAAAAGCTGGCGGACATGATCCGTTTTCTCATCCCCCATTACGTGGAAGAGGGGAAGAACCAGCTCGTGATCGCCATCGGCTGCACGGGCGGACAGCACAGGAGCGTAACGATCGCGAACTGCCTGTATGACGATCTCAAGGGCCAGGGTAACTATGCCCTGAAGATCTACCACCGCGACGCAAAAAAGAAAAAGCGCGACGCTTAAAAACCGGAGGACCAGGCTTAAAAAAAGTCCGCGCCGGGCCAGGTTCGGGAATAAAGGAGGCACGATGTCCTTTTCGGGAAATTTACGGACGGAGATCGCCGGGATCATTCCGTCCGGAAAAAAATCGAGGGAGACAGCCGCGGCAGCGCTGCTGGCCAACCTCGGGAAGCTCTCCGGAAAGGAAAACGGAGAACTTCTGCTTCAGCTCTCCGCCGGAAATCAGATTGCCCTGAGAAAATGCTTTACAATGATTCAGAAAACCGTTAATATTAGACCGGATTTGCCACAGGGCAGACTGCCTGTTACAATGAAAGTCAGCGACGGGGCTTTTCTGGGACTGCTCAAAAGGATGCAGGCTGTTGATTCAGACGGCAATATCCTTGAGCAGGACGGCACTCTGCCGGAGGACCTTATCCGGGGCATCAGGGGCAGAGCCTATCTGCGCGAGATGTTTCTCTGCACGGGATTTATGAGCGATCCCGGAACCAGGTATCATTTGGAGTTCCGCTGCTTTTCCGGGCCTCAGGCCGGGCAGCTTCTGGAGGTCCTGGAAGAGAACGGCATCCGCGCCGGATCCACGCGCCGAAAGAGCTACCAGGTCGTCTATGTAAAGGATTCGGAAAACATTGCAGCGCTTCTGCAGCTTATGGGCGCCTCCGTCAGCCTTATGGCAACGGAAAACGCACGGATCCTCAAGGACGTCCGCAACAAGGTCAACCGGCGTGTCAACTGCGAAGCGGCCAACATCGGAAGGACAGTTGTGTCCGCGGGCCGTCAGCTGGAGGATATCCGTTTTCTGCGGGAAAAAGGGATCCTGGAGACCCTTCAGGAGCAGCTTAAGGAAGCGGCAGCTCTCAGGGAGGAATACCCGGGTGCTTCGCTGTCAGAGCTGGGAGAACTCACAGACCCTCCTGTCGGAAGGTCGGGGATGAATCACCGGCTCAGGAAGCTGTCCGCTATCGCGCAGAAAGCGAGAGACGGCTCCGGAGAACAGGATCCGGGTCAGGAAGCTGTTCAGGAAAAATGAGACTCCGGAGAACAGGATCCGGGACGGGAAACTGTTCAGGAAAAATCAGGTTCAGAAGAACACGATCCGGGACAGGAAGCTGTTCAGGAAAAATGAGACTCCGGAGAACAGGATCCGGGACGGGAAACTGTTTCGGGTAAATGAAAAAACAGCCGGATTGAAAAATGCTCCGGCACAAAAAGAAAGACAACAGAAGAAGAGGAGACCTGCTATTGCACAGGAGGAATGTATGCTTACAAAATCGATCGTGATCAAACGTCCACAGGGATTGGAAGCCCGCCCGATCGCGGAGCTTGTACAGGTTGCCAGCAAGTATGAAAGCCGTGTCTATCTGGAACAGGGCGCGAAGAAAGTAAATGCCAAGAGCATTATGGGCATGATGTCTCTGCACGCCCGCGAGGGTGAGTGCATCGAAGTGATGATCGACGGAAATGATGAAGAAAGAGCGATGGCGGAGATCGCCGCATTCCTCTGCGCCGGAAGCAGGGCGGCCGAAGCTTATGCGGCTGTCTGATGATTTTTAAATAAAATATTGAACGCGTTCCGGGATTTCTTCAGAGATTCCGGAACGCGTTATTCTTATCATCCATTTTCATTCCCTGTGGTCTTTTCTGTTGATTTTTCTGCAGCGTAGAAAACTTATTTCCTCCGTGAACGGTTTCCTGAGAAATCGCCCCATAAAAGGGAGGATGCCAGGCACCTGAGTGCCTGGCATAGTTATGAAAAAGTTATTCGTAAGCCTGCTGCATTGGCGACGGAATAAAACTGTACTGTGTTATTACACTGTTCAGCTTATGAATACAGTATAGGAATGAAAAATGGACACATAATGAGAAGTCATTGAAAAATTGTTAAATAAAATATGAACAAAATTTTAACAGCTACAGGACGGTGAGAAATACGAGAGCAGTATACTTTGTCCGGAAAACAGACAGCCGGAAGGAGCCGATTCCTCAGATGGAGCGCGCGGTGAGAAATCTGACCGCTCAGGGACTTCAGAGCGGGATCCTCCTTTATGACCGCGAAAATCCTGTTCTGCAGACCGGCCTCCGGGAAGCGCTTCTTCTGTGCGACGACGGAGAGCTTCTCAAAGAGCTGCGGGGGAAGGGTTTTTACACTGCGGGCTGTTCCCATGCTTTTAATGAGTCAGAGCGCTTTGACGGAGCCGCCTTTGTAGTGCAGGAGCCCGACCTTGTAGATCCGGACAGCTACGAAAAAATGTATGAGCGGCAGGCGGGACTTCCGTGGACCATTCTCCGGACGCCGCGCTGTGTGGTGCGCGAATTTACAGTGGATGATCTCGACCAGATCTACAGCCTGTACGACGGCCAGGCCCGGAGGTTTATTACGCCGCCCTCTGAGGACCGGGAGCGGGAGAGGGACATTCTCCGCGCATATATTGACAGGATCTATCCTTTTTACGGATTCGGATACTGGGCCGTCACCGCCGGAAGCGGGAAAGCCCTGTCAGCGTATGGGACGAAGGACAGTCCGGAAAAAGAAAAATACAGTCTTTCCCTGAACGGGACGACGGGACTTCCGGCAGGAGACGGGGAACTGATCGGCAGGGTAGGGTTTGCCCCCCTTACTGCCCGCCAGGAGAGGGAGGCAGTCGAACTGGGAATGAGGGGATACGACGAAAGATCCTCAGGTTTCGATGCGGATTTCGGCTTTCTTATCCGTCAGGACTGCCGCGGCCTGGGCATAGCATCTGAGGTGAGCCGGGCACTTCTGGAATACGGATTCACTGAGCTTGGCTTTACCTGCGTTCGTGCCGATGCGAGGCTTGAGAACGGGGCTTCCCTCAGACTTTTGAGGTCTCTGGGTTTTTCCTGCATCGGGATGCGGGACAAAAGACAGATATTTTGTTTAAAACGGAAAGCCTGATACCGTGATTGGAAGATACGTTTCTTGACTGACATGATATATTTAGTAAGTATACCTTGATAACTGTTCAGCTCATCAGGGCTCCAGATGCTCTGCATTCGCGAAAACGCCTCGGGATGC